>JBBIQU010000129.1:0-12187 GCA_037442185.1 Chthonomonadales bacterium
GGCAGCCCCTCCGTACGGCGGATGTCCGCTTACGGAACGCCCCCCTCCCCCTTGCCCCCGCCCACCAGAGGGGGCGGGGGTAACGATGGCATTCGGCCCTCAGCCCTCAGCCCTCAGCCCTCAGCCCTCGAATACGACTTTGTCGTCAAGCCTGGCGCCGATCCGAAGCGCATCAAGCTCGCATTCGAAGGCGCCGAGGCCATCAGGATCGCCGGCGGCGACCTCATCTTGACCACGGCTGGAGGCGATGTGCGAATGCGGCGTCCCTTCGCATACCAGATGATCGGCGGCAAGCGCGTTGAGATCGCCTGCCACTACAGGCTTCACGAGCGTACGGCGACGCTGCGGCTGGCTCGATATGACACAACGAAACCGATGGTGGTGGACCCCATTCTCGACTTCTCAACGTATCTTGGCGGCACCGACGACGACGGCTCGAAGAGCGTTGCGATGGATGCGTCGGGAGCGGTCTACGTTACCGGTCACACGTACGGAACGGATTTCCCCACAACGTCGGGCGCTTACGATACGACGGCCAACGGCGACCTTGATGCCTTCATTGCGAAGTTGACGCCGACGGGTGATGCGCTGGCCTGCGGAACCTACATAGGAGGCTCCGACTGGGACCATTGCCATGCCATCGCGGTTGACGCCGGGGGAAATGCGTTTATCGCAGGCGAGACCTTCTCGGCCGACTTCCCAACGACGTCGGGCGCCTCTCAGCCGACGCGAAACGGACTGGACGGCGATGCATTCGTCGCAAAGCTCTCCGCCAACGGGTCGTCACTGGTGTTCGGAACCTATCTCGGCGGCACGGCCTGGGATTGCATCTATGCGGCCGCGGCGGACGGGCATGGCAATGTGAGTTTGGGCGGCTATACGCAATCGAGCGACTGGCCGACGACCGCCGGAGCGTTCAGCGCCGCATTCGGAGGCGGATCGTCGGATGCGGTCGTTGCGACGCTTTCGGCCAACGGCTCATCCCTGCTGTCCAGCACGTTCCTAGGCGGCAGCGGCGATGACTACGCAATGGCGATCGCCGTGGACGGAACTGGAGCCGTCGCGGTGGCGGGTCTGACCAGCTCGACGGGGTTCCCGACCACGACCGGCGCCTTCTCGACTGCTTACGGAGGCGGCACGTCGGATGCCTTTGCCGCTAAGCTGGCCCCCGATCTGGGTGCGCTGCAGTTCAGCACATTCCTTGGGGGCTCTGATGCCGATGCGGGTTACGGAGTGGCCGTGGACAGTTCAGGCCGCGTGTACGTGGCCGGCGAGGCGCGATCGGCCAACTTTCCGGTCACGTCGGGTGCGTTCCAAACAAGTTTGCTAGGCGTGAGCGACGGCTTCATTGCCCGGCTGACCGCTGATGGGTCCAGCCTATCCTATAGCGCTCTTCTAGGCGGCAGTCAGTATGACTCGGTCACGGGACTGGCTCTGAACGCAGGCGATCGGGCCGCCGTAGTCGGATACACGTTCTCGACCGACTTCCCAATCACGCCGGACGCCTTTGACACCAACCTTGCGACGGGCGATCTGGATGCGTTCGTGAGCGTCATGTCCTCCGACGGGACCGCTGCGGCGTTCAGCACGTTCCTCGGCGGCGACGGTTCGGATACCGGCCTCGCGATTGCCGCCTCCGGCAGCTCGATTGCGGCCGCCGGCAACACGTGGTCCTCAAACTTCCCGACGACGCCAGGATCATTCGATCCGAGCGCGAACGGCAACGGGGAAGGGTTCGCCGTGAAACTGACGGTCGAAGCGCGCGCGCCGACAACTCAGTACACCATCAATCGCACGGGCACGATTACGGAGCTCGTGTTCCTGCGGCAGTATGACCTCAAGCGCGCTACCGACAACGCTCTCCTGGAAGGGAAGACGATCATCTACAGGGTTGACGGCACCCAGGTGGGCACCGCGGTGACAAACTCAGGCGGCGACAGCAGTCTCCTGTGGACGATCACGCCCGGACCCGCGACCCGCAGCATCACGACGCAGTTCGCCGGCGATGCTCTCTATGAGCCAAGCGCGGCCGGCGCAACGCTCACTGCCCAGACGCACGCAACCAAGACGTTCGGCATCAATCGTGACGGCAAGATCACCGCGTACAGAGTCTTCAAGGCATGGCTCTACCGATTGGACAACACGCCCGTCGTCGGCAAGCAGATATCGTTCAAGCTGGACGGCACGCACCTGGGTTCGGATACCACGCGGAGCACGGGTCTGGCTCAAATCGGCTACACGATCGCTGACGGCTCCGGCGCCGGAACGCGCACAATCCTTGCCGAGTGGGCGGGCGATGGCGGCTATCTCCCCTCGTCGGGAACCAACACGCTGACCGTGTACAGAGCTTCGCCGTACATCTGGGTCATGCCTCGCACCGTTCCCTCCGGGGGTGTGGCGCGGTTCTATGCCTACTTCAGACGCCTCGCCGACTACCAGAAGCAAGCGGGCAAGACGGTGACGTTCCGGCTAGATGGCACGTGGATTGCGGATGTCGTGACCGGCTCGGGCGCCGATGCAGGCATAGCGCGATACAACTACACGACGGTCGAGCCGCCTGGCGATCACTTGATCCGGTGCGAGTTCGCGGGAGACGCATGGGTTGACGCCGGTTACGGCGAAGCCACCCTCCGAATCTACTGAATCGAGCCTCCCAGCTCTCAGCTCTTGGCTCTCAGCCCTCAGCCCCTGCTACGGCAGCCTGATCTGAGCGTATGAGATGCCGGGGGCGCCGACGGCCGTTCCGATGATGTCGAGCGTATCGCTTGGCGGCGATCCTGCGCGTTCGGTTGCGCTCATGAAGGACGTGAATGGATTCTTCAGCGGGACGGGCCAGGAACGTACCGCCTTGCCGTTCCGGTCCAGTTCGATGAGCCGGTTTTCCGACACAGCCCGACCTTCCGAGGAGGTCCCGTTGAAGTACGCCAGCACGTAGAGCTTCTTGCGAGGCGTGGCATGGAAGCGGCCATAGGCGGGGGAGATCGGGTCAGCGCCCTCACCGCCCTTGGCGATCGTGCTCCGCGATACGACCTTGCCGCGCTCGACGATCGCATGTTCGAGCGAGACCGTCAGAGGCGTGCCTGGGAAGAAGCGGTCGCGCATCTGAGCGTACCACACGCTCCGCTCGAGCCACAGCAGGTGCGCCCGATCGGGCTTTTCCAACCATATGTCGAGGTTCGTGATGTGGCCGCATGTCTTGTCGCGGCTCGCGACCTCGATGGGTTCTCGGAAGCCCTCCTTCTCCAGGTCCGGCGACCACGCGTAGAACAGACGCCTGAACTCATAGTCCCAATCGTTTCCGGTCAGCTGTTTCTTGAAGGCTCTCCACTCGGGAATCGGTTCGACAATGTCGCTGATTGCCAGCATGTGCGCCGATCGGTTGCGCAATGCCAGCACCGGATAGCAGAGTCGGATGGGCTCGGGTTTGGGATAGTCCGTCCCCATCGGGAACACGAGCTTACCGCATGCCGACCCCGCGCCCTCACGATTGAGGAGGCTCCAGTGCTGTGCGCTGTGGCCCTCGATGTTCATGAGGAGCACATTTCGCCCCGGTCCGTCGGAGCACAGCCCTCTATATGAGTGTTCGGTGAATGGGGGATTGCCTTCCCATTTCGGCAGCAGGACTTGCGGCATGTCTCCGGGCGAGGCGGCACGGAATCGGAGCAGCTCGGGACGCGACGGACCGTTGTAGGTATCCGGAGGCGTCAATGTCGGGTTGGCCGACAGGTAGATGCCGCCGTCACCCGTGACGGCGATAGGACACGGCTCGCGGGTCCTTCCGGTCTCATCTCTGCGAACAACCGACCATCCGCCCTTGCCGCGTTGGTACAATGCCCAGCGCGTGTTGTTCAGCGGCTTCCTGTTTGGGATAGTTTCGAGCGCGCTGACGAAAACGTCTCGGCCAACCCTGACAACGCATGTGCTGCCGTAGCACCACATGGGTCCGGCGCCGTTGTTGGCCGGCTCCGGGTTGTAGATGGTCTCCTCTACGATCACGCGCGGACCTCGCTGGACTGCATGGGTGGGCGTCGCGACGGCAATGATTGCGCCGCTCAGGACGATGACGATTCTATGGACATGTGCCGCAAACCTGAGCATGGCCCGATCCTCTCGAAGTTGCTCCATCCGGTTTCGCTCCTGGAAAGGAGGTATCCTGCCATTGACGGCGTACTGAACTATCGTTGAGCGAGAGCGTCTGGCCCGATCACGAACGGGTGCCGATGCGCGCCGGAACCGGGCAACGCGGCATTTGGACAACGCCGGTAATTCACATGTCAGTCGTGTGGCAATGCAGATCTGTCGTTGGGGGACTGAGGCATGAATCAGGACACGGACACCGAGACCGCGGCATTGACGACGGATGCGGGCGCGCGAAAACGCGTGATTGTGTTGGGGGCGTTGCTTGTTGCGCTCGGAGCGGTCGCCCTCTACCGGCTCATTCCGAGGGGCCCTGAACCGCTTGAGGCGCGGTTGCGGGGTGACGCCCATGAGGTCGTGGCGGCGTTGGATCAGGCTCTGGAGCCTCTGGGAGAGCCCGAGCGCCTGGACCTGCTCCTGCGTTACGCAGGGGACCCCAGCCCCAATCTCAGGTACGCAGCGATAGATGCGCTCGGCTCGATGACCGGCGGTGTGGCGGCAGACGCGGTCCTTGCCGCGTTCGAAGATTCCTCGTCAGCCGTGCGTCAACGGGCTGTTGAGGTCATGCACAAGCTCGATCCCGAACGCGGTTACGACCTGCTGCTCCGCGCGCTGCGCGATGAGGATGATTGGATCCGCGAGGCAGCGGCCATGCAGCTCATGCTCTTCCTGCGGGATCCCGATCGCGACCCCACGCGGGCGTTCCCGTCCCTGATCGCCGCCATGCGCCCGAGCGACGTCGTGGTAACGCGCACGGCCGTGCATACGCTGTCCAAAGCGACGGGCAAGCCGTGGCGCATGCGGGCCGGAATGACGGACGCAGAGCGAGACGCGGTGGTCGCCAGATGGCGCGCGTGGTGGGCTGCCCAACAACCGTCGCAGGGCGAGCTGCTGCCCGATCCGGTCCGACCGTCGCGGCGGGATAGGTCGCCGGACTTCCATATCCGTGATCTGGACGGCAGAACCCATACGCGAGCCTCGATGAGAGGCAAGATCACGCTTCTGCACTTCTACGCGACGTGGTGTGGACCATGCGATCACGAAGTGCGCGGTCTGGCCGAGCTGGAGCGGCGTTACGCGCCCGACGGCGTCGCGATGATCGGCATTGCGCTCCAGCCGCACGATGCCGCAACCGTTCGCAAGTGGTGCGCCGATCGCAATGTGAGGTTTCCGCAGGCTCTTGCCGACAGTCGCACGCTCGAGTCCTTTGGCCACATCCACGAGGTGCCCGTTTCCGTGCTTCTGGACCGCGGAGGCGACATCCGGTATCGTTGGGAGGGAGAACGGGAGGCGAGCGCCTTTGAGGCGGCGCTCAAACGCCTGATTGCCGGCGATTAGCGCAGCAGGCAGCGACCTATCGCCCGCCAATCGGGTAGTCTGTTGCCATGTCATTGCGCCCACTCCGACTTGCCTTTCTGACCATCGGCCTCGTACTTGCGGCACAACGGGCTGAGCTTCAGTCGCCGCCTGCCCTTGCCGATATCGCCCTCTCGACCGTGCGCGACCTTGAGGCATCGGTATCCGTCACCCATGCCGACCTGCCGGCGCTCGAGAAGATCAACAAGGACTTCGGCATAGCGTACCGATTGCGCGAGGTGACGATCCGCTACAAGGAGCCCGACAAGTTCCGCATGGAGAGTAGGATCGGCGTCATGATCGTCAATGGGCCGACCCGGTTCATTCGGGTTCCGCAGCTTGGCATCCGAAAGCGTGACGAGGTGGGCGAAGCGCTCAGCAGGCGGCACTCGCTCCTCGATCTCGGCCTGGTCACCACAGGGGCCGTGGCGCGCCTCGATGCGAGGTATCTTCGAAGCGAGACCCTTGGCGAGGTCAGGGCGCACGTCTTCGAGGTGACGCCGAAGCCGAGCCCGACCGAAGGTGCGACAGCCCCGCCTGCCGCCGCGTCGGGCGACCGATACCTGCTGTGGGTGGATCCCGCGCGCAAGATCGTCTTGCGGAGGCGCTGGGTGGATGATGACGGCTCCGTGCGCGCAACATTTGACTACCTTGAGGCGCGCGAGGTCGAACCGGGCACCTGGATGCCGACGAAGATCGAGGTGCGCAACGGCGCAGGTGTCCTTGCCGGCGCGACAACCTACAAGGATATCAAGATCAACAGATCCCCTTCGGACACGCTGTTCGCCATCGAAGGGGCTTCGGGACAGAGGGCAGCCGATGACGGAAGGTGAGGTGGACGTCGGCCGGTTGGCGGACCTGATCCGGCTTGCTGAGACGCGAGGGCTCGAGGAGCTGGTCGTCGAGGAGGGCGGCTGCCGGTACGCGATCCGAGGGTCGGGCCGCGTGATGTCGTCTGGCCGTTCCCACGAACAGGGCATGCCGCCCACGGAGCATGCGGGCCTTGCAGGTCCGTCGGCGGAGTCGGCTGCGCCGGATCGGTCCGGATGGATCATGGTGGCCGCGCCGATGGTTGGGGTGTTCTACCGGTCGCCCGCGCCCGGAGAACCACCGATTGTGTCTCTCGGAGATCCCGTCGAGCAAGGCCAGGTGATCGGGATCATCGAAGCCATGAAGGTCTTCTCCGAGGTTCCGTCGGAGCATGAGGGCCGTGTGGTCGAGCTGGTTGCCGAGGATGGCCAGCTCGTGCGCGCCGGAGATCCGCTCATGTATCTCGCGCCGGAGTCCGTCCATCATCGGGCCAACGAACTGGAAAACATGCATGATGCATAGCTCGACCGCCTCGCCGGAATCCGTCCGGCGCTCAACGATCAACATAGGCCTGCTCGGTCTGGGAGTGGTGGGATCGGGCGCTTACAAGGTCCTGAACGACAACGCGGACGCAATCGAGCGAAAGGTCGGCGCGCGCGTCTCCATCAAGCGCATTGCCGTCCGCGATCTGGCCAAAGAGCGTCTCGTCAATGTTGACCGCTCGCTCCTTACCGATGACCCGCACGAAGTGATTGACGATCCTGACATCAGCGTCGTCTGCGAACTGATCGGCGGCGCTCAGCCAGCCAAGGACTACGTCCTCCGGGCGATCCGTCAGGGCAAGTCGGTGGTCAGCGCCAACAAGGAGTTGATCGCGAAGGACGGTCACGACGCCATGGTGGAAGCGGCCGAGCGGGGCGTTGACTTCCTGTTCGAGGGCTCCGTCGGCGGCGGCATCCCCATCATTCAGGCGATGAAGACCTCGTTGGCCGGCAATGCCGTTCACGAAGTCAAGGGCATCGTCAACGGCACGACCAACTACATCCTGACGCGCATGACACAGGAGGGGGCCGATCTGGCCGATGTGCTTGCCGACGCTCAGGCTCAGGGCTATGCCGAGGCTGATCCGACGAACGATGTCGAAGGTTTCGATGCGCAGTACAAGATCGCCATCTTGAGCTCCATCGCCTTTACGAGCCGCGTTCAGCCGTCCGACGTGTACACCGAAGGCATCATGCGCATCGGCGCGCACGACATTCAGCACGCGCGCGAGATGGGCTACGTGATCAAGCTCCTGGCGATCGGTCAGCGCATCGGTGACGATGCCGTACAGGTCCGTGTGCATCCGGCGCTGGTTCCCGCCGCCCATCCGTTGGCCTCGAGCAGCGGCCCCTACAACGCCATTCTGGTTCGAGGCGACGCGGTGGGCGACGTGATGTTCTACGGTCAGGGCGCAGGGATGATGGCGACGGGCAGCGCGGTGGTCGGCGACATCATCGAGGTTTGCCGCAACATGCAGCACGGCGCAACGGGCCGAATCGCCTGCACGTGCTTCGAGAATAAGCGCGCGCTGCCCATGGATACCGTCGTGACACGCTACTACGTGCGGATGTATGTCACGGACCGGCCAGGGACGCTCTCGGCCATTGCGGGCGTTTTCGGACGGCATCAGGTGAGCATCGAGAGCGTCAGGGCCTCAGCCCAAGAGCGGGCCGAGGCGATCTGGGTCACCCATCGAGTGCAGGAGGCAAACATGCGCCGAGCGCTCAAGGACCTGGCCGGCATTCCCGAAGTGCACTCAATCGAGAACTGGCTGCGCGTCGAGGAGTGACGCCCATGCCGGAGCCATGCCTCATGCCGTGATCCGGCGCGAGCGCAGAAGGCGTCGAAACTCGATCAGGGCCGAGTGATCTCCGCGAACAGCCTCTGGAGCCGGCACGTGATCGGTCCCGGCCTTCCGTCGCCGACGGGCGCATTGCCGATGCGCACGACGGGCGTCACTTCGTAGGAGGTTGCTGCAATGAACGCCTCGGACGCCCTGGCCAGGTCCGTCTCGGGGATGGCCTCTTCTACAGACGGTATCCCTTCGGATCGGCACAGCTCAAGCACGCCCGCCCGCGTGATGCCCGGCAGTATCAGATTGCCGTTCGGGTGTGTGCGCACGGTTCCGTCAACGACGGCGAAGAAACTCGTGTGGGTGCCCTCGGTGACCACTCCGCCACGGACGAACACGCACTCCGATGTCCCGCTCTCGCGCGCGTACTGCAGCGCGAGAACGTTCGCCAGAAGCGCCACGGACTTGATGTCGCAGCGGGTCCAGCGGAAATCGCTGAGCAGCTTCACCGAGATGCCCTCACTCTGTTCGCGCGAGCAATCGGGCGTGCCGGATGCCGACATGAACACCGTTGGCGTCGGCGACGGATCGGGAAACGCGTGGGACCGAGGGGCCTCGCCGCGGGTCACCTGAATGTAGACCATGGCGTCGCATGATGCCATGCCGTTACGATCCGCAAGCTCTTGCGCGAGTTGGCCTATCTCGCGGGCATCAATGCCGCCGATCCTCACCGCGTCAAGACTGCGTTGGAGCCGTGCCATGTGATCTTCGAGGCGGAAGTGGCGGCCTCCGTAGGAACGGACAACCTCGTAGACGCCATCGGCCAGCATGAAACCGCGGTCCGTGACGCCAATGCGCGCCTGCCCCAGCGGCAAGAACCGGCCTGCCGGATGGTCGGCAGTTCTCAAGTAGACGATCGGCTCGGTCATGGTCAGCATTTCGCGGCGGCCCCTGGGCCTTCCTGCGGCGCCTACGCACATTGACACCCCGATCGGGCGGCGGGTATAAAAGCCCCGCCGACATGGTGCCCTCGTAGCTCAGGGGATAGAGCGCCGGCCTCCGGAGCCGGGTGCACAGGTTCGATTCCTGTCGAGGGCGCCCTCACCATGGTGCCAATCACGGGCACCGCGTTGCGTTAGCCCCGCGCGGCGGCGCGGTCGGGCGGCTCATGCAGAATCCACACCCTCCCAGCGCCATAGACTTCACGATCGAATCTCGCAGCGCGACCTGTTCGGCGCGTCTGGGCACGCTCACCATATCGGGGCGCAAGACTGCCACACCGGTCTTCATGCCCGTCGGAACCCAGGCGACGGTCAAGGGGATGGCTGCGGGCGATCTGGCAGCCATTGGCTTCACTATCCTCCTCGCCAACACGTATCATCTCCACTTGCGCCCGGGGGATGAGACCATCGCGCGACTGGGCGGCCTGCATCGCTTCAGCGGCTGGTCGGGCGGTTTGCTGACTGACAGCGGCGGCTTTCAGGTGTTCAGCCTTGCCAAGCTGCGCAAGGTCGAGGAGGACGGCATCCGGTTCAGTTCGCATCTCGACGGCTCGCCGATCATGTTCACGCCGGAGAGCGTGATGCGCATTCAGCGCAACCTGGGCGCGGATATCGCCATGGCATTCGACGAGTGCGCTCCTTACCCGTGCGACCACGACTACGCCCGCGATGCCATGGAGCGTACCCATCGCTGGGCAGAGCGATGCAAGGCCGCGCACGATGGGAAGACCGCATCGGGACGGCCGCAGGCCCTGTTCGGGATCGTTCAGGGGGCCACATACCGTGATCTGCGCGAGGAGAGCGCAGCCTTCCTGACCGGTCTCGACTTTCCGGGGTACGCCATCGGCGGTCTGGCCGTCGGCGAGGATCGGCAAACGCGGAACCGCTGCGTTGAGTGGTGCGTGAGCGCGCTCCCCGAGACCAAACCTCGCTATCTCATGGGTGTCGGAACGCCCGCCGACATCGTTGACGCGGTCCGCCGGGGCGTAGACATGTTCGACTGCGTGCTGCCCACCCGCAACGGACGCACCGGACAGGTGTTTACCTCAGCCGGCGTTCTCAATATGCGGAACGCGCGGTACGCAGAGGATACGGGCCCTCTCGACGCCGCATGCGAGTGCGCGGTCTGCAGAGCCCACAGCCGAGCGTACATCCGCCACCTCTTCGCCACCCACGAGATGCTCGGCCCCATTCTGGCCACGCATCACAACCTGAGCTTCTATGCCCGGCTCATGGAGCGCATCAGGAAGGCGATCAGGAACGACTCTCTCGATGCCCTTGCGGACGAGATCGGGCTCGCCTACGGGAACGCAACTCCCCCGGGTTCGGCCGATGCTTAGTCGAGGTCCGAGTGTCATGCGGAAGCGGCGCTGCGGCATCGGATGGATGCTCGCCGTTGCCTTGCTTGCCCTGACTCTGGATGCGCCGGCCCGCCAGAAGCTGCCGCCGCGCCCTCAGGCAGGCGAAGGTGACCCTGGATTCAGCCTGGTCATCACGAGCTTCGCGCCAACGAGGGCGTACGCCGTCGGAACGAATACCGTTACTCTCGTCGGAACGGTGCGCAACGTCGGCAAGGCGGCCCTTCCTGCCGATACGGTCCTGCTTCGCATGTTCGCCGTCAACGGTCTTGAGTACGTCGAAGGGACGACGGCGATCCGACTGCCGGCCATGGAACCGGGCGCGTCGAACACATACAGGTGGAAGGTGCAGCCGACGGCCCCGGACGCGCCGCTGGTGGCCGCGCTGGTTCTCGACCGACAGGGGCACGTGCCGCAGATTCGCGTGCTTCCCATCCAGCATTTCGCCCGGAGTCCTTCACCCTTCGGCAACGGCGCTCCCCAGAAGCCCGAGCCGACGGCGCGCGCGGCATCCTCTTCGGGGTGGCTCGACAACGGCAAAGTCCGATTCCGCGCCGTTCGGACCGACAGCGAGGTGGCCGGAGGCTTCCTGTGGGCGCGGACGCCGGGAGGCTGGCGTCAGGCAGGGATGGTCCTACCGTTGGCCGAAGTGCTGTCGGCCGAGGGCGCGCAGGATCCGTGGTGGGAAATGCTCAAGGCCAAGCGCTACACCGCTGCATCCACGCCGAAGAGAGCCGTTCTGGGAGTGTCGGGTCCCATCGGCGTGCGGTGGAGAGCTTCCGTGAACCTCTCCGTGAATGCGGGTTCATCGGTGGTGGATGCCGAGCTGTACCTCTCTCCTCGAAGGCCCATGAAGCTCTTCGGCTTGCGCCTGGCGCGCTTCTACGCCGGCGAGGGCAGCTTCGGAGCAACGGCAAGCGAGACCATCGGCCCCGAACCTATCGGTACCGGCCTTGCCTCCGCCGTCCGGTGGGGCGCCGTAACCACGGGCATGGTCTGGCCGGGCAAGTCGCTGTTCGAAGGCTGGACACAGGCGCTGCAGGCCACGCCGGATGGGGCGGAGTCCAGCGTGATCGGCGTCGAGTACCGGACCGGCTCGGGACCGGCTCTGCTCGCCGAAGGCGCGACGGTGAAAGTGCGCTGGCGCATGTTCGCTTTCAGCCCCAGCGGCACTGTCCGCGACGCCCTCAAAGTTTCTTTCTGACCCCGCCTTTGCCCGCCGGTCCATGCCCTGATTCGACGCCCTGAATCTGGGATTCTGAGCGTGTAGCGCGTCTACTATCACAAGCATCGCTAAACAATCCGGGTCTTGTGACGCTGTTGTGATAGTAAAAACCCTGCTTTGTGACGCTGTTGTGATAGTAGATATGCATAATGGCCTCCCAGACCGGGATTCGTCGGGGCGCTGAGACCTGCGGATGCCCTCTCCACGGTCCGGAAAAGGAGGCTTGGCGTCATGCGCCGGATACCCCATATCGGGGCCGCCATCGTGTTGGTATGCGCGGCCGCAGCAGTGGCATCGTCACAAACACCCCGCCTCGGAGATGTGGCACCGAATGTGTCCCTGGCTCGACTCCCGCTGACATTCGAGAAGAACACGGGCCGCTACGACAAACGCGTCAAGTTCCTGACCCGCGCCGGCGGCGCAACGGTCTTCTTCACCGATACCGGCGCCGTGATGGTGCTTCCCC
>JBBIQU010000130.1:0-12058 GCA_037442185.1 Chthonomonadales bacterium
CCGGTGTTGGTGCCGTTACGGCCGCAGGCCGTGTAGCCGCGGGTTCTCCCCGCGCCAACGTTCGGAACGACGCACACCTTCGGCGTCGCGAGAAGCGACGGCTACACGCTGCGCGTCAGACCGCCGCGGGCTGCCTATGTGAGGAGCACGGGGGCTTGCGCAGTCCCTCAAGCGTCCGTCTCGGCAGCATAGTGCGAGCACAGCATGCTGTAGGCTTCCATGTAACGGGCATAGAGCGAGTCCATCCGGCGCGAGCTGTCAGGGTCGGGTGAGAAAGCAGCGTCGGGCGTGGCGGCGCTTGCCGAAGATCGGCCTGCCGCCAGCATGGCCGCGCCCAGACATGCAGCCTCGCTGACCGGAGCGACTTCGACCACGCACCCCAGCACGTCGGCGATCATCTGCGGCCAGATGTCGCTCCGTGTCGCTCCGCCAACCATTCGCAATGCCTCGGGCTTGCCTGCGAACGGCTCGGCGGCCTCGAGGTTGCGGCGCGCTTCGAAGGCCATCCCGCGCATGAGCGCAAGCCGGATGTCCTCGGGCGTATGGGCCAGCGTCAGGCCGAGCAGACTCCCACTGGACGCGGATTGCCAGTCCGGCGACAGGCCCCCATACAGATGGGGCACGAAGATGAGCGGCGCGGCGTCGGAGGCCTGGCCTGCGGCTTGCGTCACTCGGGCAAGCCAATCGTAGGCCGAGCCACCGGTGAAGGGCAGAACGATGCCCCATTCGTCGGGTCCGACGTGGCAGCAGATGCAGAGCGAATGCTTCGGGTCATTGGGCGGGCGTCGAGCGACGGCGTACAACACCCAGGCTGTGCCGCAGGACAGCACTCCTGCGCCCCCGGCGAGGGCTCCGGCACCCAGTGCCGCCGCAGTCTGATCGAATGCGCCGGCGATGAGCATGGTCCCCTCGGCCAGGCCGAATCGAGCAGCCATGTCGGGCAGCACGGGTCCTATGGGATGGCCGGACGGAATGGGATGAGAGAGCTGCGTCGGCTCAACATCCAGAGCCTGCAGCACTTGGTCGGCGGGAGATCGCTCGACCGGGTTGTAGAATGGAGACCATGACGCGCTCGGTATGTCGGTCGCCCAGATTCCCGTAAGCCTCTTCGCGACGAAATCGGGCACGTACGTGATCCGAGGTCGGCGCCCGACCATGTCGGGTTCATGCCTCCGCAGCCACAGGAGCTTGCAGGCGGAGCTGTAGACCGACAGCGGTTGGCCAAGCCTCCCATACCACCAGTCCGGCCCATGCTCAGCGATCATCTCCCTGAACTCAGGCTCGGCGCGCGTGTCCATCCACGTGATGGCCAGCCGCAACGGCGTGCCGCTCTCGTCGGCAATGATCAGTGTGTCGGCCTGGGTGCTGAGGGCAACTTCCCGGATCTCCTGTTGTGTCCGACCTTGTCGCAGGCATTCGGCCACGCATTCGCCGACCACGTGTTCCAGCGCCGACAGGTAGTCCTCGGGGTCCTGTTCGGACCATCCCTCGCGCGGTTGATGGGTCGGATACGCCCTCTGGGCGAATGCCAGAACGCGGTAATCTGCCGCGGGGGGTATGCACTCGGTGTCCCCCCTCCCCCTTGCCCCCGCCCACCCAGGGGGCGGGGGTTGGGCTGCGGCGGTGCCGCTGTTGTCGGCCGTCGCCCGGTCGTGGTGCGGGGGTAGGCCGGTCGTGTCCCCCCTCCCCCTTGCCCCCGCCCACCCAGGGGGCGGGGGAATGGGTTGCGGAGCGTCCGCATCCATGGCAACGCACTTGATGGAGGAGGTGCCGATATCTATGCCGAGCACGATGGCCATTTGACTATCCGAGGCCAGGCCCGTAACGCAGGCGTCCCGCCTGCATCCGCCGCCTCATGCGTAACGCAGGCGTCCCGCCTGCATCCCCAACCTCATTCGTAACGCAGGCGTCCCGCCTGCATCCGCCGCCTCATGCGTAACGCAGGCGTCCAGCCTGCAGCGCGATGCCGGCGTCATACTCCCGTAGCCCACGGTCCCAGCCCATCAGGCGCGCGAGCTTCGAGAGCTCCTGCGACACGTCGCCGTAGATGAGCGCAGCGTGATGGGTTCCGCCGTCGCGGCTGTACGCGGCGAGGAAGTCGGCCACCGAGCCTGGCGGTCGGAACCAACCGCGCACGGCGTCGGCATGCCGATCCTCACCCTCGACGGACAGCATCTCGACGGGGGCGGCCTGCAGCCTGTATGTGCCACCCGGCGCAGGCGCGAGATCGGCAAACGTTGCCGGACCGCCTCTGAAACGCCCGACGGCAAGGCACGGTGTGCCGACCGCTATCCACGGCAGCGGTTTGGCGATCAACCTTGGCTTGCCGTCTGTCAGGTTGGTGTTCATCTCTCCCATGTGACTCACGAAGATAGAGTTGCCGTCCCAGTCGGGGCAGAACATCTCCGTGAACGTTGTATCGGGCCATGCGGCGGCGAGAGCGCCGACAAACGCTGCGGTCATGACGTCCCCTTCGCCGGCGTAGCCGATCCCGCGCGCCATGGCCTTGGACGCCTCGAGGAAGGGGACCGTCGGCATGCCGCTCGTCTCATCGAACCGCTCGAAGTTCATGGTGAACGCCGTCAGCCGCTCCGCTTCGATCCAGCGGCGCACCGCAAGGCACGCGCGCGTGGTCTGCCGATGCAGGGCCGCATCGAGGCCCGTCGTGTCGAACCGCTCGCGATCCGCTTCCATTTCGGCTTGGACCTCGGGATCGTCATCGAGGGGCAGGAACTCGCGCAGTCGCCCGAATCCGCATTCGACCGTCGTGATGCCGAGGGTCGCAAGAAGCTCTTCGGGCGATACGGCGAAGTCCCCCATGCCTGCGAACGGCTCGCCGATTCGCCCGACGCGGGCGTGGCGCAGGCTCGTTCGTACCGTCGCGGCCCGGATCCAACCGGCGACCCGGTTCAGCAGATCGGGCGCCCCCCAGCGCCCCGCTTCGATGGCGAATGCCTTGCCGCGCCTCAGGAGCACGTTGCACATATCCTGCACGCCGTGGATGCCGTGGTTGTAGAGCAGCTCCGAAGTGTCCTGACCGGGTCCGTAGCCCGACGCCGGAGTTGTGTCGAGGACGATCAGCGGCAGAGAAGTCGCGCTGAGAGCATCGGCGCTCTCGAGCGAGGGAGAGTACGCAAGATGGAGAGACACAATGGCGTCGGCGCCGGCCCGCTCGAACTCGTACACGGCGCGATCGAACTCGGACCTGACACGGCATACACCGGAAGGGATGACGCGCATTCCCAGCCGCGCGAGCTCGGTTGCGACATCGGCCGCAAAGGCCTCCACGCGGACCCGCGCATCCGGCACGAGCCTATCGTACAGCTCGAGGTAGTGCGTCAGCAGACCGACCACCGGCGTACGCATTTGTGGATCTCCCTCCCGATTACGGGCTTGGCTAGAGATCAATCCTCGCCTTGACGATCTCCTCGCGGGTATCGCGGGTGAGCGTGAAGCCGAGCTTCTCGCAAACGTGCTGCATGGGGTAGTTCTCGGGCAGGATGTCGGCCAGCACGCAGGAGAGCCGCTCGTCGCGGGCCACATCGAGCAGCCGACGGAGCAGTTCCGTCCCGAGGCCGTTGCCGTGGTAGCTGTCGTTGACCAGCAGTGAGAACTCCGATTCGTCGGTGCCGTGGATCTTGCTCAGCCTCGACACTCCGAGTATCCGCTTCTTGCCGGTCTCCGTGTCCACATTCTCGGCAACGAGCGCGATCTCCCGGTCATAGTCATTGAAGCAGATGCGAACCATGCGCTCGTGGGCTGTACGCTGGCTGAGCTTCATGGCATGGAAGAACCGCATGTAGATGCTCTGATCCGACAGCGTCTGGTGGAAGTCCACGATGAGCGGCTCGTCGTCGGGTCGGATCGGTCGGATGAGCACGTGCGTCCCGTCGCGCATGGTCCACTCGGAGACATACTGGATCGGGTAGGGCCTGATCGAGAGGCGCGGCAGCCGGTCTTCGGTGACGCTGGGGTCGAGGAGCGTCACACGCGCGCCGAGCGCGAGGGCGCCCTCGGCGGAAACGAGGAGCGGGTCAATCCGGATATCCTCGATCCAGCGCTGTTCGACAACGAGATGGCTGAAGCGCACGATGAGCCGCTCGAGGGTGGTGAGGTCCACCGGTACGTCGCCGTGCTCGCCGAGGAAGGCCGCAAACACGCGGGTCTGCTCCAGCATGCGCCGCGCCAGCGTCATGGTCAGGGGCGGCAGAGCCAGGGCTTGATCCTTCAGCGCGCGACCGAGGCGACCGCTTGCGCCGAACACCAGCACAGGACCGAACTGGGGATCAATCCGACTGCTCAGGACCACCTCGTAGCCGGCCTGTTTCACCATCCTCTGGATGCTGACACCGAGGAAGCCCTTTTCGCCGGCTGACGCCGTGACGGCGTCGCGGATGGCGCGGAACGCCTTGCGCACGGCGTCGCTGTTCAGGAGGTTCAGCTGGGCACCGCGAAGTCCGGTCTCCTGAGTGACGGCCTGCCGAATGGCCTTCATCACCACGGGATAGCCCACGGCCCGCGCATAGCGGACGGCCTGGTCTTCGTCGGTGGCGAGCAGGTTCTCGACCGTGGGAATGCCGTAGGCGGCCAGCAGGCGTTCCGCCTCGCTCCAGCTCAGCAGGGTCCTCTTCATGCCGCGCGCCACCTGAATGACCTCGGCCGCCATCTCGCGCTGCTCGGCTCGCGAAATGTCGGGGGCCACCTCGGGCGTCTCGTAGATGCCCCGCAGGTTGTAGGTGTACTGCCACATGTAGCTGAAGGCCCGGGCCGCGCTGTCGGCATACGGGTAGGTCGGGATGCCCGCGTGGTTCAGGATGCTGAGGCCGGCGGCAACATCGGCTCCGCCCATCCATGTCGCGAGGATGGGCTTGCCCTGGAGTTTGGCGTAGGGCCGGAGCTTCTCGGCAGTCTGGGTGGGGTCGGTGAGCGCCTGCTTGGTCAGGATCACGACGACGCCGTCGGTGTTCTCGTCGGAAGCGACGATCCGCACGGCGTCGGCGTACCGATCGGGGTCTGCGTCGCCGAGGATGTCAACGGGGTTCGCCCGACTCCACGGCGCAGGCAGGACCTTGTCGAGCTCGGCGATGGTCTGCTCGGACAGGGACGCCAGTTTACCGCCATGCTGGATCACGGAGTCCGTGGCGATCACGCCGGGGCCGCCGGCGTTCGAGACGATGGCCAGTCGCGGGCCTCTTGGGCGAGGCTGGCGAGCCAGGACCTCGGCCATGTAGAACAGGTCGGCTACCTTCTCGACGCGGAGGACGCCGCACCGTCGGAATGCGGCATCGAGCACCTCGTCGCTGCCCGACCAAGCCCCCGTGTGTGACATTGAGGCCTCGGCGGCCTCGGGGCTGCGCCCGGCCTTGATCACGATGATGGGCTTGGACAGCGCGACTTCCCGGGCGGCCGAAAGGAACGACCGCGCGTCGCCGATGGACTCCATGTAGATGACGATGCTTCGGGTGTTGGGATCATTGCCCAGATAGTCAATGAGGTCGCCCCATCCTACGTCAATCATGTTGCCGACGGAAATGAACGCGCTGAAGCCGACGAGGTCGCCGAGGCTCCAATCGAGCACGGCCGTCGAGAGCGCGTTGCTCTGGCTGATGAAGCCCACGGTGCCCCGCAGGGCCATGGCAGGCGCGCAGGTGGCGTTGAGGCCTGTTGCCGTACACATGACGCCGAGGCTCGCGGGGCCGAGGATGCGCATCCGTGCGGCCCGAGCGCGCTCCAACAGGACAGGGGCAAGCAACCCGCTGTCGGCCGCGATCTCACGGAAGCCTGCCGAGACGATGATTGCCGCCTGCACCCCGGCGGCGCCGCACTCGGAGACCATGTCGGGGACCTCGTCGGCCGGCGCGGCTATGACTGCAAGGTCCACGTTGTCGGGCACGTCTCCGATGCGGTCATAGGCGCGGATGCCCTGAACCTGGGCGCATGAGGCCGTGACAGGGAAGACCATGCCGCCGAACGGGCTCGCGATCAGGTTGCGAACGATCAGGTTGCCCGCCCCTTCAGGATCGTCGGTGGCTCCGAGGACGGCGACGGCTTTGGGGGCGAAGAACGGCTGGAGCCCCCGCTTGCCCTGGCGCAGAATATCGCTGGCAGTCTCGGGGCTGCTCTTCGCCTCCGGTTGAACGATGGGGGCCGGCTCGGGTGACGTTATCGGTTGGTCGGTTGGCATGGTGAGAAGCGCTCCTTGACTGATCTACCTGCGGATTATGTCGGCCGCGCGCCCGGTTGTCAACGCGCCGAGTCGGGATCGCAGTCAGCCGACAAGCGGCCACGCAAACGCGGACGACAGAGCGATCCTCCGCCCCGTACGCTGCGATTCCCGCGCGGCCTCCATGATCTCAACGACGTGCAGGGCATGCTCGATGGTGAATTGCGGCTCTCTGCCCGTTGCCAGACACTCGGCGACGAGGGAGGCTCCATTCTCCCATACGTAGTCGTGCGGTTCATCGGCATGCCGCGTCGGGGTCGGATGTTTCACGTCGCTCATCTCAACTGCCTTCGGGGCCCAGTCGTAGCCGATGAGTTTCATGGCACCCTCGCGTCCCGTCACGGTGATCGTGGGCTTGTGGGCGCCGGTATGGGCATGGTCCTCGGGATCGAAGTAGTTGAACCCGCAGGCTACGTGCGAAAGCGCGCCTTCAGCGTGTTCGAGCAGGACCATGGCGTTGTCTTCTTCGGTGACGTTGATCTCGCCGACGCCTTCGATGTGTCTGGTCGGCGAGACGATGCTCGTCATCGCCACGACGGAACGCGCCGGCCCGAGAAGGCCGGTCAAGAACGTCAGGTTATACACGCCGAGATCGGGCAGGCTCCCGCCCTGGCGGGCGTAGAAGAAATCCGCCCAGTTTGGCCCGAGATGCCCATAGGCGGCGTGCGCAGCGGCAATCCTGCCGATGCCTCCCCATGACACAACGGCGGCCATGAACGCGAACTGAGGGCTTTCGACGACGGTCGGCGCTCCCCATAGGCGCACGCCGCGAGATCGGGCGAGGTCAAGCAGCCCCTGACCGGCCGCAAGGGTGTTGGCGACAGGCTTCTCGCTCCACACATGCTTGCCCGCCTCGATGGCCAGACGGTTCAGCCGCTCGTGCGACTGGATGTCCGTAAGGTTGACCAGCAGATCGAACGGAGCGCCGGCCAGCATCGCCTCGAGGCTGCCGTATGCATTGGGGATGCCGTGTTCCTGAGCCGTGCGCTCGGCCCGTTCCGCCCGAGAATCGGCGACGCTCGTGACAGACGCATAGGGACATCCGGCAAGGTGCCGGAGGTAGTGCGTGGACACGCTTCCGCATCCGAGAATCCCGACCCTGACGGAGCCGCTCATCGCCTTACCTTCCTACCGCTGCTTTGCGCGGCCTTCAAGTGCCTGTACGATTCGAGAGGCATCCCACCGTTCGTCTGTGACCGTCGCCCGACCGAAAAGCGAGCGAGCGCGCTGAAGCGCATTCGGCGCAAGCCCCATGAGCCGAACGTCGGCGGCGCCGATCAGCTTCACGGCAGTCGGCATGCCGCCCAAACCTCCCAGACACGGCGCATAGGCCCGGCGGATCATCTCCGCGTCTGAGGTCGGGTCCAGGCCATCCATGTCGGCCACGATGCCGCCTGAAGCGCCTACGGCGGCTCGGCCGAAGAGAGCCGGCACGCCGGCAGCGCCGAGGCCGATCACGTCCACGCGGCGCGCTCGAGCCGCCATAGCAGCGAGCCGATCCGCGACGGCCTGCGCTGCCACTGCGAGGGGCGTTGCATTGTAGCAGGACCGGAACTTCTCCCACCATTGCTGCGGCACAATCTCAGTTGAGCCCACTTCGATGATCTGCACGTCGGCGACATTCGGACTGAGACGCCGGGCAATGTCGGCAGCCGTGTCTTCCATGGCGCCCGCAGGCCGGACAATCAGCACAGAGCGCTCCCCCTGCTGTTGTTTCGCAAGGGGCAACGCTTCGGTGGGCATGTCCAGGACGATCCGCAGGGCGGGACGCATCAGGGCGCGGAAGCGTCGGAGGTCGCCTGCCGCTCGGTCTCTGGCATCGGCGCCCCGAGCGCGGATGGTGTCGGTTAGCTCTCGATCCGATGCCACGCCTGCCGGGCGCGCGGCATGGTCGCCCCAAACGCGCATGGCCTTCGCATCGAGCGTGAATGGCCTCTCCTTGATCGTGCGCTCCGGGTCGTTGGCCAGCCACCGAACGAACCATGCGACCATGGCCTCGCGGCTTTCGATGTTGTAGTTGTGGCCGTAGTTGAGCTGCCTGCAGGCGGTCCTGTCCGGCTGTCCGTAGAGCGCATAGACCGCTCGGATGGCGGGCCACTCCTCCGTCGGGTTGTTCTTCGTCCAGTCGCCCGTTGCGGCGATCAGAAGCTGGGGCTTCGGGGCGGCGAGCGCCGCGATCTCGACGTTGTCGGTTCCGACGCGCAGGGCCGGCCCGTTTTCGCAGAGGCAGCCGCCCTGCATGTGGGCCGAGACCATGTTGACCGGCACGGACGCCGCGATGCGGTCATCCACAGCGGCAAGCAGGAAGGTCTGAGTGCCTCCTCCGGACGCGCCGGTCACGCCGATCCGCTTCGGATCAACGTCCTTGCGGGAGCAAAGATAATCCACCGCCCGGATGCTGTTCCACAACTGGAGTCCCATCAAGCTCACGCCTGCGTACCAGTGGTCGAGAGTTCCCGCGAAGCCGTGGCCGACCTGATTGGTGTCGTTGTAGCCGACCATGTCGTAGGCGAAGACGACGAACCCTTCGCGGGCAAGGTCCACTCCGATCGCCGGAAGGTTCGCCTTGCCTTCGCCCATCTTGCCGGGCGGAGGCGGGGCCTTCTCGACATCCGGCTGCATCTCCAGCCGACCGTTGGCCCAGTGTCCGTGCGGGTTGGCGATTGCCGGAAACGGCCCGCGCTTGCCCTTGGGAAGATACAGGTTCCCGCACAGCCGGAAGCCGGGCAATGTTTCGATGGCGACGCTCTCAACCGTGAAGCCGTCGCCGTCCAGTCGCCGCGTGACCAGTGGATTCAGCGGTGTCTTGGCGGGCATGGGCCAGAGCCCTGCGCTGACCAGAATCCGACGGCGCAGCTCGACGCGCCGAGCCTTCCATTCGGCCAGGCTCGACGGCGGCGCCATACAGTGGTGCGTGTCCAGATCCCTGATTGGCTGGGTATCGGGCGCGCTCAAGGCGCCATCAACCGCAACTGCCGCCGCCACCGCCATGATCCACCTCCAGAACGCCCGTTGCAGCGCAGACTCCCTCCTGCCCGCCGCACGACCGCCCGATCGTAGCGCAGGCGTCCCGCCTGCATCGTTGATTTGTCTCATCGCTCGCCCTCGTTCGCGAAGGACGGCAGCGCCAACCGAAGGCCCGCCGCAGGCTTGCCCTCCCGATCGGTGAACCGGACGCAGGCCCCCCAGCCCATGATGTTCTGCGTCACCTTGAGCAAGACCGAGTTCCGCCCGGCCCGTGCCCGCACGTTGGCCCGATCCTGATTGGGCGCGACAGCCCTCTGGGTATTGTTCGCAAGCACGACCTCGCCGTTCCACCAGAGCTTGGGGCCGTCGTCGGTGCCCACTTCAACGATGAGGTCCTGCTCCGTTGGGCTCCAGACCACAGTGCGAAGGTAGGCCACTTTCTGCTCGCCCCCATACAGTGCAAGGAGGTCAAGGAGCCAGGGCTGTTCCGGGGCCGTCCCGACGGGCATGACGCGCCATCCAATGTCGCCGTCGCTTGCGCCGGCCTCGGGCGGGAAGGCCATATCGAATAGCGCCGAGAAGTTGGTCGCCTCCCGCTCGTATGCGGGCGACACCTCCCAGACCATGGCGAAATCGCCGAAACGCTCCATGGTGGCCAGCAGTTCGGAAGCCTTGGCCCTGACTTCGGTCTGCGAGCTTGCTTCGCGGGCAAGGAACCGGAGCGCGTCGCGTGTCTCTGTCGGCCACGCGCCCGCCGTCATATGCGCGATGCTCAACATGGCCTGCTCAGCTTCGGCGCTGAGATCGGGACTGTCGGCAAGCGATCGCGCCATCGCGAGGGCGTCTCTCGAACCGATGGAGGCCAGACCCGACAGCACAAGCCGCTTCTCATCGTCCGACCGGGCGAGGTCGAGGGCGGCCCGATACAGCCTGGGCGCATCGGCGAGCGGATCCCCGCCGGGTAGCCGAAGCATTCGCAGGTAGCCCCTCAGAGCCACCGCGCGAGCGCGCGAGCTCGGCGGAGACTGAGCGACCTTCAGCAAGGTCCCCATCGGCCCAACATCGGGCCACTCGGACAGGGCGCGGAGGGCCGTGATCTGGATCTCAGCGTCCGTGTCTGAGGCGGCTTCGATGAGCGCGTTCAGCGCCTCGGGACCGCCAATCTGACCGGCGCATGCGAGCAGCGTGGCGCGTAGCGCAGGCGTTGCCGCCTGCAACAGTGCGCGCACAACCTGGGGTGCTCCCGCGCCGTCGCGCCGCGCAATCGCGACGATCGTATCGGAGAGCCCATCGCGGTCGGCCTCGGGTGCCTTCAGCAGAGCCCCGATGAGCGCGCCGACGTCTCCGACCTCGCCGATCTGGCGCAGCGTGCTCAAGGCGGCTTCTCTCGTCGGACCGGCCTCCGAGGTCGCCATACGCATAAGGCGGTCCTTCGGGATATCCGCTCCTCGCTCGAACAATGCCGTGAGCGCCATGCCCCTGCGTAGCGCAGGCGTCGCGGCTGCCCCACCCTGAACCGTGGGCGCGGTATCGTCCATCGCCGCTACTAGCGCTCGATCCACGCCGGCTCCGCGCAACCGCCTGAGCGCAGCAGCCGCCTGTTGGCGCTCGGCGTCGTCCGCTCCTGCGCGACTCAGCAGCGTCCCAACGGAGGCCGCGCCGCCGACCTTGCCGATGGCCGCAATCGCACGTGACCGTACATTGACGTCCGGATCGGAGAGCAGACCCAGAAGCGCCGTTTCCGCGGCCGGATCCCCACGGTCGCCGAGCGCATCGGCGATCAGGGCTCGCGAGCGCGATGATCCCGCCTTGGCGCCCCTGGCCAGTCCGCCAATGACCGCCGCAACGGGCATCTCGCGCAAGACCGCGGCAGCCATGTGGGATACTTCGCGGTCGGGCGAGTCAAGACCGGCAAGCAGATCAGGGACCGCAGACGCTCCGCGCGCCAGTGCCAGAACCCTGAGGGCTGCGGCCCGTATCGGCGCAGCCGTTCCCGCGTCTCCGCTCTCAAGAACGTGGGCGGCAATCCGGGCGGCCTCCGCGCGTCGGCCGGCTTCTGCGAGCGCGTCGGCGCGCGCCAGGAGCGCCTCGTCAATGGCCTGGCGCACCTTGCCGGAGGCTCGAGACCGCTCCTTCATCAGCAGGTCGTCGGCAGCGCGAAGCCCGAGCTTGCCGAGGGCGGTTGCGGCGGCCTGAGCAATATCGGCGTCCGAACCCGTCAACGCCGTATGGAGTACGGGCACCGACGCGGGCTCGCTGCGTTGGCCCAGCAGGTCCAGCGCGCCTGCAAGGGCCTTGCCTTTCAGCCCGGGCACGGCCGAGCGCAGAGCATCGCCGACCTCAGGGCCGGGGATGCGGTCCAGGACCATCAGGGCGTAATGGGCCATAACCTCGTCGCCGAGCAGCCGCACCATGGCCGGTATCTGATCGGCAGATGCCACGTACACCAGCTGTCGGCATGCGAACTGACGCGCATCGAAGGCCGCCCCCGACGAGGCTACCCAAGCCAGTGCATCGGCCACTTCGGCGCGGCGGGAGGGCGAACCGAGCGACTCCTTCACCACCTGCGCTGCGGCGTCCAGCATGGCCCTGTCCGGACCGAAACGGTACTCCCGAAGGCGGTCAATGTCCCGCAGACCGGGCGCGGGTTGAGCTTCCAAGGCCGCGAGCGCCGTCACGATCATTGCCGCCCCGGCGGCGCACCCAGAGAGGAGCCTGCTTACCGATCGTCTCATCTTCGCTCCCATCTTAGGACGATGTTCAGCCTTCATCCTTCAGCCTTCATCCTTCGGCTTTCACCCTTCACCCTTCGTCCTTCACCCTTCACCCTTCACCCTTCACCCTTCACCCTTCATCCTTCGCCCTTCA
>JBBIQU010000131.1:0-11853 GCA_037442185.1 Chthonomonadales bacterium
AACTTCTACACCGTAAAGCACCGTCAAGCCGACCGCGATCAACGCTGCCGCCATCGCGGTGAGCGGAAGGTCGAAGCGCTTCGCGAGACGGCGATCAATGAGAGCGTTTAGGGGCGCGGACGTCATGTCAAGAGTATATCCGGTTGCCCTGCCGGTGAGCGCACAGCGACAGCGTCGCACCAATGCTTCGCACGTTGACAGTCCAAGCCCGATTGGGGTAGCTTATTGCCAGCCCGAACCCCTCAGACCGGGCGCAATCCCCAAGGAGGAAGCGCGCTACAATGCCAGAACGAGGGGCGATCAGCGCCCCGGATACTGCACGCTCACTGAAGCCTCATCAAGCCCTACCACCTCTCAGTCGTACTCCCCTCACTCTCCTGAGTCTTTTCCTGATTTCCGTTCTCAGTTGCCTCTCTGCGGTCGCGCTCGGCCAGGAGAAGCACGGGGGAGGCGAAGCGAGTCTGGTGGTCCCGTCTCTCTATGACACGCAGACCGCGTCCTTCTTCGGCACGTCCGGAGCCATGCTCCTGATGATCGGACTCCTGATCAGTGCCCTTGGTCTGGCGTTCGGCCTCTCGATCATGACGCAGCTCAAGAAGATGCCGGTCCACCGCGCGATGCTGGAGATGTCGGAGCTGATCTACGAAACCTGCAAGACATACCTGCAGACGCAACTCAGGTTCATCGGCATCCTGTGGGTCTGTGTGGGAGCGGTCATCTTCATCTACTTCGGCGTCCTCCAGAAGTACATCGCCGAAGGCAAGCTGGGCAACGTCATCATCATCTTGCTGTTCTCGTTGATTGGCATTGCCGGCAGCACCATAGTCGCCTGGTTCGGCATCCGGGTCAACACCTACGCCAACTCCCGAACAGCGTTTGCCTCGCTCGGCGGCAAGGCCTTCCCGGGCTACGCTATACCGCTGAAGGCAGGCATGAGCATCGGCATGATGCTGATTTCCGTTGAGCTCCTGATCATGCTCGCCATTCTGCTGTTCCTTCCGGGGCATCTCGCCGGATCGTGTTTCATCGGTTTCGCCATTGGAGAGTCGCTTGGCGCGTCGGCCCTGCGCATCGCGGGCGGCATCTTCACCAAGATTGCCGACATCGGTTCCGACCTGATGAAGATCGTCTTCAAGATCAAGGAAGACGACGCGCGCAACCCCGGCGTCATCGCCGACTGCACAGGAGACAACGCAGGCGATTCGGTCGGCCCGAGCGCTGACGGTTTCGAGACATACGGCGTAACCGGCGTTGCGCTGATCTCGTTCATTCTGCTGGCCGTGAAGAGCCCGCAGGTTCAGATCGAACTACTCGTCTGGATCTTCATGATGCGCATCGTCATGGTCCTGGCAAGCGGCATCGCCTACTTCGTCAACGAAGCCATGGCCAAAGCCAAGTACGGCGACGCCGATCGGTTCAACGCCGAGAAGCCACTGACCTCGCTCGTATGGATCACCTCGCTCATCTCCATCGGCCTGACCTTCATCGTCTCCAAGTTCATGATCCCGAATATCGGCAATCAGCCGAACCTCTGGTGGCAGCTCTCGATCATCATCACGTGCGGCACGCTCGCGGGAGCCATTATCCCCGAGCTGATCAAGATATTCACGTCCACGGAATCGGGACATGTGAAGGAAGTCGTCGTGTCCTCGAAGGAGGGCGGCGCATCCCTCAACATCCTGTCCGGCTTCATTGCGGGCAACTTCAGCGCCTTCTGGATGGGCATGGTTGTCATCTTCCTCATGGGCGTGGCATATCTGATGAGCCACCAGGGACTCAATCAGGTGATCCTGCCCATGGGCAACGCAGGACAGATGATTGACATCGCGACGGTGTTCGCCTTCGGTCTGGTCGCATTCGGCTTCCTCGGCATGGGACCCGTCACTATCGCCGTGGACTCATATGGTCCCGTAACCGACAACGCCCAGTCCGTCTACGAGCTGTCGGTCATCGAGAACATTCCCAACATCGAGAGCGAGATCAAGCGCGACTTCGGGATTGACGTGAACTTCGAGCAGGCCAAGCATAACCTCGAGGCAAACGACGGAGCAGGCAACACGTTCAAGGCGACCGCCAAACCGGTGCTAATCGGTACAGCGGTGGTCGGAGCGACCACGATGGTCTTCTCCATCATCGTCATGCTTACGATGGGTCTGACCGAGAATGTGGACAAGCTGTCTATCCTAAACCCGCTGTTCCTCTTCGGACTGATCGCAGGCGGCTCCGTCATCTACTGGTTCACCGGAGCGAGCGCTCAGGCGGTGACCACCGGCGCATACCGGGCGGTCGAGTTCATCAAGGCCAACATCAAGCTTGAGGGCGTCGAGAAAGCCTCAGTCGAGGACAGCAAGAAGGTGGTTGAGATATGCACCCAGTACGCTCAGAGGGGCATGTTCAACATCTTCCTCGTGGTGTTCTTCGGGACGCTTGCGTTCGCGTGCGCCGACTCCTTCCTGTTCATCGGCTACCTGATTGCCATCGCGATCTTCGGTCTGTTCCAGGCGCTGTTCATGGCGAACGCAGGTGGCGCATGGGACAATGCCAAGAAGATAGTCGAGGTAGACCTCAAGGAGAAGGGCTCGGAACTCCACGCGGCCACAGTTGTTGGAGACACCGTCGGCGACCCGTTCAAGGATACGTCGTCAGTTGCCCTGAACCCCATCATCAAGTTTACGACGCTGTTCGGTCTGCTTGCTGTTGAGTTTGCGGAAACCATGCCCCAGCAGGGCCGCCTCATTCTTGCGGCCATCTTCCTCGCAGTGGCCATTGTGTACGTGTATCGAAGCTTCTACAAGATGCGGATTCACGACGGCGGCGAGATCGCAAAGTCGGAGGCAGGGGCAGTAGCGGCGCAGTAACTCCACAGCGCGCCGGACTGCAATGGAGACGGGCCGCCCACGTTGGGCGGCCCGTTCGCTTTGTTGACGCTGCTGATCGGAGCGTCTCGTTGGTCCGGTCCCTACAGCCCTGCATCGCCGAAGGGGTTGGCGCTTGTCTCCGGGAAGAAGTCGCGATACAGAATCGTAACCGAGAGGAGTGCGAGCGGCGCTGTGATGAGGACGCCGACCCCGCAGGCGACAATGCCGGCGAGGCCGACAAGGGCAACCACGAACATGAAGAGCGTTGCCATTGGCCACTGGCCTCTGAGGGCGTTGAAGCTCTGGCGCATCGCCTCGACCCCGTCCATGCCCTTGTCAACGATGAGGAGCTGCGAGAACATCCAGAGAGCGCCAAGGACCAGACCCGGAATGACGCAGAATATCGCTGCGATGCCGGTCCCGATGGTCGTCAGGATCGCGGCAACGATAATCGGGCCGATCATGTCGGTGACGCCGAACATATCGCCGACAGCAATCGTCTCGCCGCGCAGGTGCTTCAGCGCCGCGCGGTAGAGACCCGCGGCCACGATGGCGCTCGCAATGGTGCCCAGTAATGCGCCGAGACCCGGTATCTTGCCGAGAATCCAGTTCGCCACGCCGACAATGACGACGGCGACGAGCGTAAGGACCACCCAGCTTCCCATCTGCTGTTGCAACATCGCCCACGCCTGATTGATCACATCGAAGCGCACAGTTGGCGCCGGCGCAGGGTACGAATCGCCTGGCATTGACATTGGACCCCCCTCCTCATCAGTGGTATGTCGCGTCGGCGTTGCCCGTGCAACGCCGTTCAGCCACTCTATCGTACTACATACACGTCAGCGGCGCTCCAATCCTGCCGGGCTAGCCCATCGAATGTCACACCGTTCGAGTGGGAATAAGATCTCGGCATGGTCGCCTCGGTTGACCGTTGGGCGTGATCGGCCGTTGACGGAGACCGCCCTCACTTTCCGGCTGTCAGGGAACACGAGCCGAATGCTCAAGCTCGAAGGCCCGGCAGGTGTGCACTCCAGCGCAAGACCGTCGCGCCGCAGTCTGACCGTTATGTAGCGGCCCCTATAGAAGACGTTCGATACTTCCAGCCATTCCAGCCCATTGGGTAGGGACGGAGCCAGGGTCAGAACGCCGTCCTCGAACGTGTCTATACCGAGCAAGGCGTAGAGCGGTATTAGAGTGCCCAAGCCGGCGTCCGACATGAACTCCCGATCCAGCCCAAGGCCCCCCGGCATTGGACTCTGCTGCTTGCCGCGTTCGGGATGACCGTCATAGTAGGCGCGATAGAAGTTGGGTCCCGTCCCGCCGGCCCCCAATACATCGCGGTACCAGCGCCCGACTTCCAATATGCGGTCGTAAACGCGGTCAATCTGCCTCTGATCGCCGTCCTTGCACCTTGCCATGGCTTCCCAGAGCGCGGTGGCAGGCATGGCACCGCCGTCCTGCATCTGATCGCCCCAGACACGGTACGGCGAGCCGATCTCGTTCCGCCAATCCCAGATCCACGGCCAGAAGTAGTACTCCCTATTGCGGCGCGTGCTGGTGCGAGGCGCGAATCGCCATCTGTAGATATCGGCCCCGACAGAGGTGTCGCCGGCTATGTGCCTGCCGTCGAGCCAACTCAGAATGCTTCGCCGCTGGGCGCGTGAGCCAATGCCCCATGCCAGCGCCTGTAGATTGGCATGCACGAAGCCGTAGTCGTGTTTGCGGCCATCGGAGTCGATGTTGCGGCAGAAGCGCCCCGTCTCCGGGATCCAGAACACCCGCTCGATTGTGCGCTTGACGCGGTCCGCAAGCCGCCTCAGTGACCTCGGGGTCTCCCTGTACTCCAAGCGTGTTCTGTTGTCCGGTCCGATGACGGTTTGTGTCGGAACGCAGATGCCCTGCAGGACACATGCGTCCTCAAGCGTGGCCATGTTGCGCAGCGCGAGATAGTAGGCCGAAGAGCTGTCGAGGTCGTAACGACCCGAGGGTAGAAGGTCCCAGTAGCTCCCGATGAGCCCGTGACCGGGTTGATCGCCGCCACGCCCGTCATGGCCGACGAGCCAATCCTGACAGAGAAGGTTTTCCTCCCTACCCTTCAAGTGGTGGTTCAGGAACAGCAGAGCCCGTCTAAGCCGCGGCATTGTTCGCTCAAGGAATGCGCGGTCACCGTTCCACAGGTAGAACCGGGCGGCCGCATTGATCAAAGCGCAGTTCGTGGTTGCCATCCGCACATCGTAGGTGGCGCGAACATAGTTCACCGCGATCCTCAAGCCCTCCTGGCCTTCGCCGGCAGGCGCGAGTATGAGTCGCGTGATCGTCCTCCCCTGCCGTCCCCATTCGGGATGAAGATACATCGGAAAGAACAACGGATACCTGGCGAAGCCTTGCCCTGCCATCTCGGCGTAGTCATCCGGGAAATCGCCGGGCGGCAGGACCGAGTACCCAACACCGACCGATCGCTCCTCCGAGAAGTCTGGCTGCTCTGCTGTCGCCCAGTACAGCCTCAGGCTGTCCACTGCGCGTCGAATGTCGAGTGCATTCGTCGCGCGGTACTCTATGTCCAGCTCGACGATCGGTATCTGGAAAGCGTCGCATCGGAATGGCGGCGAAATCAGTCTCGGGTTCGGCCCGATGATCGTGCCGCTAAGCCTGTTGTCAGCGTGACCGTCCGCGATCTCCAGGTCCGCGCCGGTCCATCCTTCGTGGGTTGCATCCGCAGGATCATTGAACTCCCATCCCGTGGGACTGGTCACCGTGTAGTTCCGGTTGTACTTGGGCCACGGCCAACCGAACGTCGGCTTGTACCCTCCAAGGCTGTTGTTCGGCTCATGGGTCAGGTACGCACCGAACACATACCCGTACTTGTCAATCGTGCAACGGCCGATCGTCGTCAGCACAACGTCAACGTCGCTTCCGCCCTGCCGAGCACGGCCCATGGCTGCGCGGTCAATCCATGGGAGCATCCAGCAGTCCCACTCGATCACCCAGAGATGGTCCGTTGCGCCCAGCATAGGGCCGACGCCCCAGTAGATGCCGTCCGGACCCGTGGTCAGGTGGCGCATGAAGTAGCCGTTCATGAAGTCGGTGAGTGAACCATCAGACGAATGGAACCTCGGCAGCCGAGAATGGTCGGCAGTGCTGGGAGCGTTGGCGAAACGCACAATCCTGTCCATACCGGCGCGAGAGCACTCAGTCTGTGCCCCAGCGGCTAGAACCCCTGCAAGCATGATTATCGCTGGAAGATGACGCACTCCGATTTCCTCTCTATTGCGAATGCCCTCCATCCTGTCCGGGTGCGTGTCGCATGTTGTGATCTGGGCGTCCACCGCCAGTCGCGGCACTCAGGCCATCACTCATGATGAGGTGGGGCGTCGCAATCCGACTCCGCGCCGGATCCCTAGCAGCAGACGACATGTATGCTTTTTTGTGCGCCTGCAGCGGGATTCCCTGCAGAATCGGCGAACTAACCGTCGAACGACGCGGCGCGAGTGCCGCGACGAACGCGCGTTCCATTGATTGAGGAGTGATATGACGATGGCAGTTATCCTTGTATTCGCGGCCCTCGGAGGGCTTCATGCAGAGCCGTCGGCGAAGGTCGAACGGCTCGTCTTCCCGCTCAACGAAAAGCACAACCACGCGAGCTGCATCGTGGAGTGTCCAAACGGCGATCTCCTCGTCTGTTGGTACCGCGGCTCGGGCGAGCGCACCGCCGATGACGTGGCGATTCTCGGCTCTCGCCTGCGGAAGGGCAAGGCAGCTTGGACTCCGGAGTTCGTCATGGACGACACTCCGGGCTTTCCGGACTGCAACCCCTGCATGGTGATTGATCAGAGGTCCCGGCTCTGGATGTTCTGGCCGGTAATTCTGAACAATCGGTGGGAAAGCGCGCTCCTGCGTTATTCCGTGAGCGACAACTACCAGCGTCAGGCCGGCCCTCCGCGCTGGACCGACGGCGGGGTCGTGCTGTTGAAGCCGGGAAACGATTTCACCGCGAAGGTCGAAAGCGATCTCGCCCGCCTTTGGCGTCCCTATGCGGCAACCGCATCGCTGGAGAGCGGCGAGAGGCTTGAGGAGTACCTCGCATCGCGAACCAAAGCAGCATCCGACAAGCTCAGCATGCGACTAGGCTGGATGCCCAGACCGCATCCGGTGGCGCTGGCCGATGGGCGCATGTTGCTTCCGCTCTACTCGGACCTGTTCGATTTCTCGCTGGTTGCCTACACCGACGATGGGGGTGTCACCTGGTCCGCAAGCGCGCCGATCGTAGGACCGGGCAACGTTCAGCCTGCCATCGCCGTGCGCAGGGACGGGACTCTGGTGGCGTACATGCGCGACAACGGTCCGCCGCCCCAACGCGTCATGGTGTCGGAATCGCGGGATCGTGGTCAAACGTGGACCGAGCCCCGCGATATGGAGCTGCCGGATCCTGGCGCCGGCGTTGACGTGGTCGTTCTCAAGTCGGGAAGATGGATACTGATCAACAACGACACCGAGGAAGGACGGCACAGCCTCGCGCTGACGATCAGCGAAGACGAGGGCCGGACCTGGCCGCGAAAGCTCCGGCTGGAGCATGATGATCCGGGTCCGGATGCGGGCTCTTACTCGTATCCCAGCATCATCCAGTCGCGCGACGGCAAGATACACGCGACCTACACCTATGTTCCCAACGCCGCCATCCGCGCCAAACTTGGATCGCAGGGCAAGAGCATCAAACATGTTGAGATGACCGAGGAGTGGTTGCTGCGGTCCGCCGTGCCGCGATAGACGCGGCCCGCGCCCGAGAAAGGAGAGCGTATGATGGATCGCATCGGCTTAGTGTTCTTCATGGCAGCCGCCCTGGGATACTGTCTCTCCATTGCCACGGATCAGGTGCGGGATGCATCAAATGGCCGGACGGCAACAATCGGCGAGCGTTGGGAGCCGTTCGTGGATCGGCATCTAGTAGACAGACTGGACAATGCCGAGTTGCGACTTACCGAGCCTCGACGCCGCGAAATCGTTCTGACCCTCGATCGGCCGTGGGAAGGACCCGCCAGCGCCTACTTCGCCGTCTTCAAGGACAGCGACAAGGTCCGCATGTACTACCGGGGCCATTGCCCGTCCGACAACGCTGAAGAACAGGTCACATGCTACGCGGAGAGCTCCGACGGGATTCACTTCGACCGCCCCAACCTGAGGCTCTACGATTTCAACGGGGCCAGAGATAACAACATCGTCTATCGGGGCGTCGAGGCTCACAACTTCGCGCCGATGCTCGACACTCGTCCAGGATGTCCGCCGGAGAAACGCTACAAGGCCGTCGCCGGCATCAGCAGTCGTCTCTTCGCGTTCACTTCTCCTGACGGCATCCATTGGACGAAGCTCCAAAGCGAGCCGGTAATGACGAAAGGCGCGTTCGATTCGCTGAACATAGCCTTCTGGGATGATGTGGCCGGTTTGTACCGATGCTATTCCCGCGCATGGACGGGTGGCGGGTACGCCGGTGTTCGAGCCATACAGAGCGCGACTTCGAAGGACTTCATTCACTGGTCGGAGCCGCAGATGAACCGCTACGGCGACGGCGTTCCCATGGAGCACTTCTACACGAATGCCACGGTTCCCCATCCCGGAGCGGAGCATATCCTGCTCTCCTTCCCGAAGCGCTTCGTCCCGGACCGGACCAAGCTCCCCGGGTATCGTGAGCCCGGAGTGTCCGATGTCGTGTTCATGGCCAGTCGCGATGGCGTTAACTGGGATCGCACGTTCCTCGAAGCGTGGCTCAGGCCCGGACTCGACCAGCGCAACTGGACCCAGCGCAGCAACATGCCGGCATGGGGCATAGTCGAGACCGACGATGAGTTCTCAATGTACGTCAGCGAACACTACGACTGGCCGGACTGCCGCCTCAGGCGGGTCACGGTGCCTCGGAATCGTTTCGCGAGCATCCATGCAGGCGCACGCGGCGGCACGGCGGTGACACGCCCGCTGCGATTCCGCGGCAAGGAACTCAAGCTGAACTACGCCACCTCTGCGGTCGGGTCTATCCGCATCGAACTCTTGGACGCAGCCGGCACGCCCATTCCCGGTTTCGCCGCGTCGGACTTAGCTTCGCTGTACGGCGATGAACTGGAGGCTACGGTGCGCTGGAACGGCAAGTCCATCTCGGAAGCGCCCGACCGGCCCATGCGCCTCCGGTTTCATTTGGCCGACGCGGACGTGTATGCCTTCCGGATCGAACGCTAGCGAAGGCGCTCGGGTGTATACTCGGCAGGTAACCTACGCATGCCTGGCATCTTCGACATACTTTCGCAGCCGTTCGTCACCATGTTCGTCATCATCGCGCTCGGGCTCTGGCTCGGCAGCCTGCAAGTCCGCGGCATTAGTCTCGGATCCGCCGGAGTGCTGTTCGCCGGGCTGATTGTCGGTCACCTCCGGAACCAGGTTGCTCCATCTGTCCTGGACGCCAAACCGGCTGTCCTGACCGTGCCCAACACCATGACCGAGCTTGGCCTATTGCTCTTTGTATACGCAGTCGGTCTGTATGCCGGTCCACGCTTCGTGCCGATGTTTCGAAGCCGTGTCAAGGCTTACCTGGTCATTGGCATCGGTTCCGTCGGCGCTGCCGCTGTGGCGGCCGTCATCCTCGGTCGTGTGCTTGGGTTGAGCCCCGCATTGACGACGGGACTGTTCACGGGCGCCCTGACGAATACACCTGCGCTGGCTGCCGGCCGGGATGTTGTTCAACGCATGGCTCCATCGGCCGCAGCAGAGGTATCGGTCGGCCACGGCCTTGCCTATCCGTTCAGCGCGATCCTCATCGTCGTACTCGTGCAGATACTCCCGCGACTTGTGCGGCAAAGCCCGGAGGATGCTGCACAGCAGGCGGCTCGCGAAGCCGCCGAGAGAAACCCGCCGATCCAGACACGGTGTTTCTCGCTGACAAACCCAACCTCGCGGGTTCCACCGTTGCTTCGTTCCACGAGCAGGGTCTCACTCGTGCCACGATCTCGCGCATCAAACGCGAAGGACTGATATACCCCGCCCTGCCCGAGATGGTCCTGCAACTCCACGATACCGTGATGGCCGTTGGGCCTGAACTTGACCTCACGAGATTGCAGCGCATCATCGGTCGAGCCGCCGCCGACGTCCCCATGCAGGACACGTCGGGGCGAGTTACCATTGAGGTCGCTGTGGTGTCGTCTCCTGCCGTCGTGGATCGGCAATTCGGCCAGATACGCACGGGGGCGTTTGCCGATGTGATTGTGACGAGGGTCCGCCGTCAGGGCGTGGACCTCCTGCCTGACCCCGGGCTGATTCTTGAGCCGGGCGATGCGTTGCGACTAGTCGGAAACCCCGACGTGGTTCGTCGTTTCGCCGAACACGTCGGATCGGAGCATCGGAGGCTCTCCGAGACGAGTCTCCTGTCGTTCGCGGTTGGCGTCTGTCTGGGAGCAATCGTTGGCATGATCCCTATCCCCCTCTTCGGAGGCGTGCAGGGCAAGCTAGGCCTGGGCGGCGGCGCCTTCGTAGTCGGGCTCCTCCTTGGACACACCCGAAAGGTCGGCGGCGCGCGCATCTTTGTGCCCGAGCCGGTCATTCTCTTTGCCCGCGAGCTTGGCCTCGTGATATTCCTGGCGGGCGCCGGGCTGGAAGCCGGAACGAGGTTCGTGGATGTGCTCCGGATCGCCGGTCTACAGGCGCTGCTCGCCGGCGCTGCAGTCACCTGTGTAGCGGCTCTTGCGTGTTTGATCCTGACGCAGCGCGTGCTCCGCTTCAACGTCCTGGCCGGCGCAGGTACGTTGAGCGGCACAATGACGAACCCACCGGCGTTGAACGCCGCGACGGCGCTCGCTCAGTCGGATGCCGCCCCCCTCGCGTTCGCGAGCATCTATCCCGTGGCGATCATCGCGAAGATCATCCTCGTGCAGTGCACGTTCCTTGCAGCGAGGCTATGGCAATGACATTGGATGACCTTTCCACCCCATGCGCCGTAGTGGACCTCGCGCGGCTCGAGGCCAACCTCAGGGATATGGCTGACTTGGCGTCAACCCATGGGAAACAGCTGCGGCCTCATATCAAGACGCACAAGTGCATCGAAATCGCCCGGATGCAGCGCGATCTCGGCGCAACCGGCATTACGGTCGCGAAGCTCGGTGAGGCTGAGGTCTTCGTTGAGGCCGGATTCGACGATGCTCTGATCGCCAATCTGATCGTCGGCGACGATAAGCTGGATCGGCTTGCCGCATTGACGGAGCGAGCCGAGGTCACCGTTGGAGTAGACAGCGACTACGTATTGGACGGCCTCGCTCGGTGCGCCTCAAGAACGGCGCGCAAACTCGGCATCTACATCGAGGTGGACACCGGGCACCATCGCACGGGAGTGCGCTCCCAAGATGACGCGGCCCGGCTGGCATCGCGGTGCCAAGAGATTCAGGGGCTCGATCTTCGGGGTGTCTATACGCACGAAGGCCACGTCTACCGATGCGAACCCGAACAAATCCCTGGGGCTTGCTGTCTCGTGGCAGAGATGATGGCGCAGTGCGCCGGGGCTTGCGGCGTCGAAACCGTCAGTGTGGGCTCCACGCCCGGGGCGCGCTACATGGCAGCCATGGCCGGCGTGTCCGAGATCCGGCCGGGCAACTACGTCTTCCACGACGCGACTCAAGTGCAACTGGGAGCCCATCTCAGTACATGCGCGCTGACCGTTCTGGCAACGGTCATCGCCGCGCCGAGCCCCTCGGAAGCCTTTGTGGATGCCGGCTCGAAGGCGTTGTCCGGCGACCGTGACCCAACCGGCAGGTATGGCTTTTCGCTCGATCGGCCGGAGGCGGTTGTAGACTGGTGCAGCGAGGAGCACGGGCATCTTGACCTCACGAACGCGCCAGGGGCGTGCCGCGTCGGGGACCGCGTTAGGCTTGTGCCGGCGCACGCCTGCACTTGCGTGAATTGCCACGACCACCTGCACGTCGTGCGCGACACTTCGCTTGTTGGGTCGTGGTCGGTTGCCGCCCGCGGC
>JBBIQU010000132.1:0-11542 GCA_037442185.1 Chthonomonadales bacterium
AGGGTGGTCTTGCCTGCCCCGTTGGGACCCACGATGGCCGTGCAGCTCCCGACGGGCACGGACGCGCAGACATCGTCGAGAATGACCACGCCGTCCATGCGCACCGTTACGTGCTCAAATGCGATCGCCACGCCGCTCATAGCCTGCACTTCACTCTGCCCGTTGCCCTCTGCGGTCGCTCTCGGCGACGTTGTTTCACTGCGTTCACGGACCGAGTACCTCCTGAAGGGTCCGCAGGTTAGCCCGCATAGTCTCCTCGTAGTAGTCAAGCTGGGCATCCTCCGGGCCGCCGGCAACCGGATCCAGAACGCCTGTCCTGATGCCGGCCTCCCGGGCGATCGTGCGACCCAGCTTCGGCGGGTACTGAGGCTCGGTCATAACAGCCGCGGCGCGAGCGGACTTCGCCTTCTCCACAAGGGCCATGACTTCCTGCGCGGACGGATCGTGTCCGGCATGGGCCTGGATGACGCCAACAATGTTCAGCCCGATGTCCTGAGCGAGAAGGTCGAACACGCTGTGCTGGGTGATGTGACGGGTGTTGGGCAACGCGCTGACGGCCTTCCGCAAATCCTCGTGCAGGGCGATCAGGCGGCGCGCATAGGTTTCCGCATTGCGCGTGTAGCGTTCGGCATTGCGGGGGTCCGCCTCGGCAAGGCCGGCGCCGATCCGCCGCACCATCTCGGCGGCTCGTTTCGGACTTGCGAACTGATGCGCTTCGGCCTCATTGCCTGTATGGCCGTGCTCATGGGCATGGTCGTTATGATGCCCATCATCCCCATCAGCCTCGGATGCGATAACGAGCTTGCCGGCCGGCCGCAGATTGCGATATTGATCCGCCGCGAAGTCATCGAGGCCGCTTCCGCTGACGACAAGGATATCGGCCTTTTCCAGTCTCCTGATATCGGTCGGCGTGACCACGTAGTCGTGCGGACACCCAAGGGTCGCGGGCAGGAGCAAGGATACGGAAACGCCCGGAACGTCGCGCGTGACGTTGCGAGTGAACAGCCAGATGGGGAACATGGAGCAGACGATGCTGACCGTGTTCTCCGATCGCTCCGTCGGCTTGCGGCACCCGCCCGTTGCCAGCGCTGTCGCGAGGGCCGCGACACATATCGCACATATGATGATCCGACGGCCGGCCATGGCGATCCTCACTAATGCAAATGCGTTTGCATTTGCATTATATCACGTTGGCGCGGTATTCTAGGGCAGGTGTCCGTATGACCAGGAAGACTTGTCAGCGCGAAGCGATCCGTCAGGTTTTCGCCCATGCGAGAGGGCCGCTCTCAGCCGAGGATGTCCTCAATCTGGGCCGTGAGCGCGTCGAGCGGCTGAACCTGGCCACCGTCTACCGTAACCTCCGGATTATGGTAGCCGAAGGCATCCTGCGCCGGCTGAACCATCCGGAACTGGGTCCGCTCTACGAGAGGACAGACATTTCGCACCACCACCATTTCCACTGTCGCCGATGTGACCGCATCTACGAACTGGCGGGGTGCGCGCTGGATGTCAGCGGCTCGACGCCGGCCGGATTCCGAACTGACGAGCACGAGGTTTTCCTCTACGGCGTCTGCGCCGCCTGTTCGTGCGAGTCGGCCGGGAGCTGAGCGCGCGCTTCGCGTCGGTCGCGGACGGGTGCAGGCGAGACGCCTGCGCTACGCTGGGATGATGCAGGCGGGACGCCTGCGCTACGCCAAGTCGGCGAAATCCCGGGGCCATGACTGCTCGTTACGCGGCAGACTGAAGTAGACTCTGCCATGGAGGACTGCCATGATAGACCGCTACACCACGCCGGAAATGCGCGAGCTATGGAGCATGCATGCTCGGACCAGAAGGTGGCTCGAGGTTGAGATAGCCGTCTGCGAAGGGCTGGAGCGCTTCGGCGTCATACCTTCGGGAGTGACCGAGAAGATCCGAACCGGGGCGCGTTTCGATCTTTCCCGCATGGCCGAGATCGAGAAGGAAACCCGCCATGACGTGATGGCGTTCGTCAAGAACGTGCAGGAAGGCCTGGGAGAGGAGGGGCGCTTCGTCCATTTCGGCATCACCAGCTACGACGTCGTTGACACCGCCCTCTGCATGGCGCTGAGAGACGCCACGGACACAATCATCCGCCGCGCCGAGGGGCTGGTGGACGTCATTCGGCATCTGGCGCGTGAGCACCGGAACTCGCTCCAGATCGGGCGGACGCACGGCATCCACGCCGAGCCCATCACGTTCGGGTTCAAGCTGGCCGGATGGCTGGACGAAATGAACCACAACGTCGAGCGTCTGCGAGCGGCGCGCGAAGCGATTGCCGTCGGCAAGGTATCGGGTGCGGTGGGCACCCATGCGAACGTCAGCCCTGAAGTTGAGGAGTACGTGTGCGAACGGCTGGGTCTCAAGGCGGCGCCGGTCTCAACCCAGATCATCGCGCGGGATCGCCATGCCCAGTTGATCACGACGCTCGCGATTCTGGCCGGCTCCCTCGAGCGGTTCGCGACCGAGGTGCGCAACCTTGCCCGCACGGAAATCCTCGAGGTTCAGGAGTTCTTCGCCAAGGGTCAGAAGGGTTCGTCGGCGATGCCCCACAAGCGCAACCCGTGGAACTGCGAGACAGTCACGGGTCTGGCCAGGGTGGTGCGAGGTATGGTCGTGCCCATGCTCGAAAGCATGACGACATGGCACGAGAGGGATTTGGCCAACTCCTCGGTGGAGCGCATCGTCTTCGCGGACACGACTGCGCTTGTTGACTGGATGCTCTGGAAGTTCACCGACATCCTGAGCGGGCTGGTGGTCCACACGGACCGCATGGAGCGCAATCTGGGCCTCATGGGCGGGCTGGTCTGCTCGGAGCAGGTCATGCTCGCTCTCGTGAACACAGGGATGTCGCGCGAGGACGCCTACGCCGTTGCCCAGCGCAATGCAGCGCGAACCTGGGACGAGGGGATGGACTTTCGCGCCGCCATCGAGGCTGACCCTGACGTTCAGGCCAGGCTGACCGCGGAGCAGATCGCCGAATGCTTCGACATCCGCAAGCACCTGCGGCATCTCGATCACACGTTCGCGAAGCTCGGGATTTGACGGAAGCAGCCCGCGAAGCCGACGCAGCGCCATCCGGACGCAGATGGGCGGCCGGCGTGGCGCTCATCGTCGTCGCCATCGGCTCCTTGCCCTATTTGTTCGATCGTTCCCTTCAAGGCGCGTCGCCGCTGTACGGCTGGTACTCGTGGTTCGCATTCAACGTGACCGACAACTGCGTGTACCTCTCGTGGATGCGGCAGTATGCGGATGGGGCCTGGGTCCAGCGCAACCTGTTCACGACCGAGCCCCAGTCCGGCCACATGGTCAACCTGTTCTGCCTGGCGCTGGGCAAGACAGCAGGCTGGACCGGCTTGCCGCTCATCGTGGTCTACCATGCAGCTCGGATCGCTGCCGGATTTGCCTTCCTGATGGCGGTGTGGCGGCTCGCCGAGATGCTCATCGGCGACATTCGGGCGCGCAAGGTCGCGTTCGGCACGGTGGCTGTGGGCAGCGGCCTGGGATGGGTCCCCGTCCTGTGGGAACGCGGATTCGCCGGACCGGTGGATACGTGGCAGCCGGAGGCGGTCAGCTTCCTGTCCATCTACCTGTTTCCGCTTTTCTCCGTATCGCTGGCGCTCATGCTCGGCATGCTTGTTGGCTTGCTCCGAGCCGAACGGACCGGCCGGTGGACCCACGCATTGACGGCAGGGGCATGTGGGTTCGCGCTCGGCAACATCCACACGTATGACGTGATCACCGTCGGCCTCATCTGGACGGCCTGGACACTCTCCCGCGCCGTACGTGACCGTCGCATGCCCACCGAGACGCTGCGAGCGGGCCTTGTCGCGGCTCTGCCGACCGCAATCTCGACCGGACACATGCTCTGGGTCTTCCGAACCGAGACCGTCTTTGCTCAGCGTGTGGCCGTGCCGACGCTCACTCCCGCCATATGGTGGGTGCTGCTGGGGTTCGGCGCGCTGATCCCGTTGGCGTTCATTGGCATGGCATCGGCCCGAAAGGGGGTTATTCCGGAGAGGTCTCCGTGGATCGAATCAGGCGCGTTTTTCCTGTGCGTCTGGGCTGTCGCCAACGTGCTGGCGGCCTATGTTCCGGTCAGCTTCCAGCGCAAGATGCTCATGGGGGCGCACGTACCGATCGCTCTGGCGGCCGGAGTGGGGCTCCGGACGCTGGTCGGCCGCATCAAACGCCCCTGGTCGGCATCGGCGCTCGGAGCCGCGCTGATCTTCGTCGGCCTGACGAACATCCGGTTCATGCTCCGCGACAGAGGCGCGCTCCGGCACGGCGGCGAGACGGTGCGGGCCTTCATGCTTCCCGGCGAGCGGTCTGCCCTCGACTGGATCCGGAAGAACGTGCCGCGTGATGTCACCATCCAGCCGCTGCCGTGGATTGCCGTTTCGCCTGGCGGAAGGACCGGATTCGTTGACACGACGGTGGCGTGCTTCGCGCCGGGCATTACGGGCAACAGGGTTCACGCAGGCCACTGGGGAGAGACGCCGGATTTCGGCGCGACCATGGGCCTCTGGTCCCGCTTCCTAATGCCCGACACCCCGGACGAATGGCGGCGCGAGCTATTGCGCCGCACCGGCGTGCGGTATCTCATCTTCAGCCAAAGGCGCGCCGAGACTGCCGACCCGGCGGCCGCAGCGCTCCTCGAAGGTTCGCCCGTTCGCTCGTTGGCGCCCTATCTTCGTCCCGTGGCAGAGGCATCCGGACCCGACGCCGACGTGTTCGAGGTCACCGATCCGTAGCCGGGCCGCGAGAGTGGCATGGACCGCTCTCGCGACCCGCCACGAGCTATCGCTCTCCCCCTCCTGCGCCCAAGTGCCCCTGGGCTGTGTCGAGAACCCGCTGAAGCGAACGCAGGGCATGGTTCGTCCGATCGGTAAGGAGCAGCGTGCCGGAAGCCTCAAGCGAGAGATTCCACGGGCTCTGCATCTGGCCATGGGGTCCGTCAACGAAGCCCGTTCCCGCGCTGCCCATGAGCGCGTCGCGCGCGCCAACGGCGCTGATGCGCGAGATCAGAGGCGGCGAGCTTTCGGCCACATACAGGTTGCCGGCGGCGTCGAGAGCCAATCCTGTCGGCGCATTCACGGCCGCCGCGAGTGTCGAGACGTACATGGCCGTGCCGCTGACGTCCGTAAGCCGACGCCCCCGGGCGTTATCGGTGTCCGCCACATAGAGGTCGCCGTCGGGACACACCGCCACCTGGCGCGGAGACGCGAAGCGGGCTACTGTGCCCACTCCATCCGCTAGCCCTGATGATCCGGCCAGCCCCGCCACTGTGACCACCCTGTATGCCGATGCCTGACGCGGATCGGAGCCTGCGACCAACATGATGCGGCGGATCGTGTGGTTGGCAGTGTCGGCAACGAAGATCACCCCACCCGGTGTGACCGCGACACCGGCGGGACCGTTGAAGGTGGCGACGTTGCCGGCGCCGTCCGCTGAACCTGCTGTGGAACCCGCGATCGTGACTACCAGGCCGTTCGGCCGCACTCGCCTGATGCGATGGTTGCCGCTGTCGGCCACCGCGAGCGAACCGTCCGGACATATGGCGATCCCATCCGGGTCGTGGAACGCCGCAGAGCCGCCCACTCCGTCGGCGAAACCTGCCGCTCCCGACCCGACGAGCGTTTCGACATTCCCCTTGGTGTCAACCATCCGCACACGGTGGCCGTCGGTGAAGACGGCTCGGACTGCCGCGCCAGACGCCGTGCGGTACCGATCGGCCAGCACGGCAGGAACGGCCGCGACGCCTCGCGGATCGTTGAGGCGAGCCATCTTGCCGGGACCGTCCAACCCGCCGGGGACGCCGTTGCCTGCCACAGTCGTGAGAAGCGAGGCATTCTGGGCCGGCAAGTTCACCACATTGGTATCGGTTTCGATCCACGCGTAGAACGAGAATCCCGACACGCCGCGCGGCACGTAGAACTGGAGTCAGGTTTCGTATGAGTCGCCTGTCGGAGCCATGCTGCGCCGCCAGGCGCTCTGGTTCGGCACTTCGTCATCATAGGTGATGAGCCGAACGGTCTCGGTCGGCGCTCCGACAGCGCCGCCGGAGTGAAGGTCGCCACTGGGGATAGAAACTTCGCGGATGCGGCAGTTGTATAGATCCGACACGTACGCGGTTGTCGAGTCTCCCTCAGTCGCAACGCAAGCTACATCCCTCGCTCCGTTGAACCGTGCAAGGCAGCCATCGCCATCCGCGTAACCCGCGACTGCACTGCCGGCGAGCGTGACGACCTCGTAGTTGCCGGCTTGCCGTGGCTCGTTGCCGCCACGGTAAGATAGCGCCCTGAGCGCGTTCCCGTCAGCAATCAGAGCTATCAGGCCGCCTTCCTCGCGCTGCATTGCGCATACGCCGGTCGGCCCCGCGAACCGTGCCACGGAGCCGGGACCGTCTGCCCATCCGGCTGCATACGCGCTTCCGGCGATCGTTGTCACAACGTACGAGGAAGCAAGCTCGCGCGAGCCCGAACCGACGTACTCGATCAGCCGAATGGTCGCTCCGGTCCTATCGCAGACGTAGATCCGGTTTCCGTCCGGTGTTGCCGCCATGCCCGATGGAGATGCGAACTTCGCTGTCGCGCCCCCGCCGTCGAGCTCACCGGCGACGCCTGTACCGGCAATCGTAGTCACTCGTCCCAGGGGCGTTATCCTCCGTATGGTCTGCCCGTAGTCGTCGGCCACATAGACATTGCCGTAGCTGTCCGTAGCCTCCCCGTGCGGACCCATGAACCGAGCCGACGAGCCCGTGCCGTCGTCAGGTGCGGGCGATCCGGCAAGACCTGCTACCGTTGAGACCATGCCGTCCGGCAGCATGCGGCGCAACGTTGGACCGTTCAGATCGGCAACGAAGACAGATCCGGCTGTCGGTCCGGCCCCGAGCGCAATGCCGGCCGGCGATGCGAATGACGCCGACAAACCGAACCCGTCGGCCTCCGAATAGCTCCCGCTGCCGGCCCTGGTACGGACGCGCACACGAATGCGCACATCGTTGCCGCCGGCGTTGCGAAGATCCGAGACAACCATGCGTACGGGCGATGAGCCCCACGTTTGCCCAGAGTTGTTGGTCGCCTTAACCCTGATGACGCGTTGGCCGGCATCGCCGGGGACCACGATCAGGGCGGAACTGGAGAACGAGACGGCGCCGCCCTCGAAGGCGGCGCGACCGGAAGTCTGGGAGATGGTAACCCGCCCGGTGGTGGCATCAACATCGAATCGGGCCAGGTTCGACCGCCCAGCGACAGGCGGTGTCGTCGTGCGGGAGCCTCCGCCGCATCCGACGACAAGCAGCAGCACAGGGAGTGCTGCGATGACGCTCTTGCTGCACATTGGCGCAGCTCCTTTGGCGGTGCCAGCAATCGCGACACTCCGCGTCGGGCCATCGGCAAATGCCCGACCGTCTTAGTTGATTGTACATCCGGCTTCGGCGACCCGAGCGTGACACAGCATGGAGAACAGGAGCGGGCTAAGGGCGCAGGCCGTATGTGCAGGAGTCATGCGCCCATTCGGCGAACCTTCGGTCCGATGCGAGAGACTGCGCTGATGAAAGGCAACACTATGACATGCTGGCTGTGGCTGTTCCTCTTGGGCTTGTGCGTGGCCTGTGCCTGTGCGGCCGATGAGACGGTGGTAACGCGGAAACAGGACGTCAAGGACACGATCCACGGCGTTCAGGTCGCCGATCCGTTCCGCTGGCTGGAAGACCAGCAATCTCCCGAGACACGCGCCTGGATCGAGGCGCAGAACAAGAAGACCCATGCTTCACTGGAGCGGCTTCCCATTCGAGCCGCGCTGCTCAAGCGCATGGAGGGGCTGTACCGAACCGAGCAATGCAGTATGCCGATGGTCCGCAACGGACGGTACTTCTTCTCGCGCCGTCGCCCCGACGACGAGCAGGCGATCCTGTACTGGCGGCGTGGCTTGCGCGGGAAGGACCGCGTTCTCGTTGACCCGCATCCCATGAGCCCGGACCGGACGACCTCGGTCTCGTTCATGGACATCAACCGAACCGGCACACTGGCCGCCTACGGCATCCGACGCGGCGGCGAAGACGAAGTTGAAGTCCGCATCGTCGAGGTTGAGACCGGGCGAGAACAGACCGACCGCATTCCCAGAGCGCATGTTGAGGATTTCTCCTTCACGCGCGAAGCCGACGGTTTCTACTACACGGTGCTCGAGCCGCTCAAAGGCCGTCGGGTCCGATACCATCGGATCGGGTCGCCTGTCGCCGACGACACGGAGGTGTTCGGAGAGGGATACGGCGCCGATATCATGGTGGGGCAGTTCGTCTCGGAGAACGGACGCTGGCTCGTTCTGAGCGTCTACCGAGGCTGGTCCCAGAACGACATATTCGTGCGGGACCTCCGTTCCGGCGGTCCCATCAAGCCCGTTGTGCGCGGGATTGACGCGACGTTCAGCCCGGACTTCGCCGGCGATCGCATGCTCGTGTTGACCGACTACCGCGCCCCCAAGCGACGCATCCTGGAGGTTGACCCGCACGCGCCGCCGTCGAGCCCGGACGAATGGCGGGTTGTGATACCGGAAGGCTCCGCGGCCATCGAGGGCTTCTCATTGACCGCAGGCAAGCTCTTCGTCAACCGCCTCGAGGATGTGGCGACCCGCATTGACTGCTACGAACTCGACGGCAAGCACGACCGCACGCTCAAGCTGCCCGGGATCGGTTCGGCCTCAACTCCGAGCGGACCGTGGGAAGGCTCCGAGGCCTTCTACCGCTTCGAGAGCCACACGACACCCGGGGCGGCGCTGCGCCTGGACGTCAAGTCCGGCAAGACGTCCGTGTGGTTCCGCCCGCGCATGCCCGTGCGATCCTCCGACTTCACCGTCCGTCAGGTCTGGTACGCATCGAAAGACGGGACGCGCGTGCCCATGTTCCTTGTCCACCGCAAGGGCCTGAAACCGGACGGAAGGCGGCCCACGCACCTGACCGGTTACGGCGGCTTCTCGGCCAGCATGACGCCCTATTTCAGCCCCGAGACGATCATGTGGGCCGAACGAGGCGGCGTGGTCGCGATTCCGGCCCTTCGGGGCGGGGCCGAGTTCGGCGAAGAGTGGCACCGCGCCGGAATGCTCGAGCGCAAGCAGAACGTTTTCGACGATTTCCACGCTGCGGCCGAGTGGCTCATCGCCAACAAGTACACCAGCCCTGAGCGTCTGATCATATCCGGCGGGAGCAACGGCGGCCTCCTGGTCGGCGCGGCCCTGACACAGCGACCGGAGCTGTTCGCCGCCGTGGTCTGCGAGGTGCCGCTGCTCGACATGGTGCGGTACCACCTGTTCCTCCAGGGACCTCAATGGGTCCCCGAGTACGGTTCGGCAGAGGATCCGGCCCAGTTCAAGTACCTCTATGCGTACTCGCCGTACCATCGCGTGGACCCTGCCAGGCAATACCCTGCGGTCCTGTTCGTTACCGGCGACGCCGACACACGCGTCGCGCCGCTCCACGCGCGCAAGATGACGGCTTTGTTGCAGTCATTGCCCAATCAGCGCAAGCCGATCCTCCTGCTCTACGAGACCACCGTGGGCCATTCGGGAGGGGAGCCGCTTGCCCAGTATCTCGAGCGGCGGAGCCTGGTACTTGCCTTCATGTACAGCCAGGCGGGCATCGAACCGTAACCGACACGAAAGGAAACGTGCATGAGACCGATCACCCTCGTGGCCGTATGCGCAGCGCTGACGGCAACTGCGTCGTTCGCGATCCAGTCGCCGAAGCCCAGGCTCGGCAAGGAAGTGCGACTCTTCAACGGCAAGGACTTCGCGGGATGGACCCATTACCTGTCCAACCCCGGCGTGGCCATGTCGGATGTCTGGTCGGTAGACAAGGCGGAGAAGGCGATCGTCTGCAAAGGCAATCCCGCAGGGTACATCCGGACCGTCAAGGACTACTCCGACTTCGTGCTCAAGCTGGACTGGCGCTTCAGCCCTATCACCAAACGGGCGGGCAACAGTGGCGTGCTGCTGCGCATCGTCGGCGAAGACAAGATCTGGCCGAGGTGCATCGAGGCCCAGCTCATGAGCGGCGCGGCAGGCGACTTCTGGCTCATTGACGAGGCACAACTGACCACGCCGCCCGAGCGTATTGACCGAGACACTCCGCGTCACCGACTGCGCACGAAAACCAACGAGAAGCCCGTCGGCGAGTGGAACACCTACGAGATCACGTGCAACGGCGGGTCCGTGACGCTCAAGGTGAACGGCGAGACGCTCAACGAGGGCTCGGATGCCGATATCGCTTCAGGGAAGATCGGCCTCCAGTCGGAGGGGTCGGAGATTCACTTCCGGAACGTCAGGCTCAGGCCGATCCTCCGATAGGGCCGCTCGGATCAGGTCGGACGAACGAGGCGCATGCGGGCGGCAGGCTCAGAGGCGCCAGGCCGTCAGGGCTTCGTCGCGCTCTCCGTTCTGGGCCGCTGCGTCGCCGGACGGCCGGTCGTCGGGGTGCGCATGGGCGACGGCATTCCTGATGGCCCTAACAAGGTCCTCCGCCGGGCCGCCTTTGCTGACGTAATCGGCCGCGCCTGCCGCTTTGAAACGTCGGGCCACCTGTTCGGGCGGTATGCCGCTGAACATGATCACGGGCAGACCGGGATGCCGTTTCTTCATAGCTCGAAGCGCATCCATCCCGCTCTTGCCGGGCATATTGACGTCGAGGATCACCACATCCCAGTCGTCGTGTTCGACCATCGCGATCGCCTCGTCGGCGTTCGACGCTTCGCCCTGGGCGTCAGGGTGCAGCTGCTCGTTCAGTACCTGCCGGACGCCCTGCCTGACATCGGCATGGTCATCAACAATGAGCACACGGTACATCTCGACGGCCTCCGGTCTCCGGTGTTGCATATGACGCAAGGATAGCCCCGGCCGGCTCGGGCGCGAAACCGGACTATCCCTACCGAACGCGTAGGACATAGGCATGCCCCCAGGTACGGGTAGTCCTACATCACCCGTCGGATAGGGGCAAACACGGCCCGGGCGGCGCGAACGCGCCATAATCACAGGACGTGGACACACGCATCCGGTTCCGTATCGTTGTCATGGGCGCAGCGTTGGCCGCCGCCCATACCGTCTGGGCGGTCTGCGAGGAGACGCTCTGGGGACATCTGGGCAGCTCGATCACCGCCGCTTCGCTGGTGTCGAGCTCCGTTGCCGTGCTCATGGCCATGCTGGTGTGGAACAGCGCCGCAGGCCGGCTCGGCCCGAACTGGCGTTTGCGTCCTGCCGAAATGATGGCCCTGTTCATGATGGTGACGGTTTCGGCCGTCATGGCCGGTTTCGATCTGATCCAGAACCTGCCGCCCATCCTGATGCTTCCGTTCCGGCATGCCAACGAGGCCAATCGCTGGGAGCGCATGTTCCCCTACATCAAGCCGTGGCTTGCGCCGCGCGACGACACGGTGGTCAAGGCGTTCTTCACGGGCGGGTCCAGTGTCTTCAGCGGGGAGATACTGAGAGCGTGGCTGGCGCCCATTGCGGCATGGAGCGGCCTGCTGCTCGTGAT
>JBBIQU010000132.1:11563-11828 GCA_037442185.1 Chthonomonadales bacterium
TGCTGTGCATGAACACGATCATGCGGCGTCGGTGGGTCGAGGAGGAGCGGCTGCCGTTCCCTCTGCTCCAGGTGCCGCTCTATGTCGTGCGCCAGGGCGATGTTCGATCGTTATTCCGCAGCCCGGCCCTCGCGATCGGCGTTGCCATACCCGCGGTCGTCGAATCGCTCAACGTGATCCACGGTGTGTACCCATCGGTCCCGGGCATCCAGCTCAATGTGTTTAACCTTGTCCGCCTGATGCCGACGCCTCCGTGGAACGCGCT
>JBBIQU010000133.1:0-6766 GCA_037442185.1 Chthonomonadales bacterium
AGGGCGGTTTCTCAGGAGCGATGGGAGGGCGTACCGGCCGGACCAAGCGTGATGTTCGGTGATCGGCAGGTGGTCGGTCCGGCTGATACGCCCCTACAAGGACACGCGCGCCCGCGCCGTTGTAGGGGCGAGTCAACCGAAGTACCCACAACTCGACGAGCAGGCAAGCCTGCCGCAGCGGTTGGCGGGCGCTCAGATCACCGGATGGTACACATGCCCCTCCGTTTGGGGCTGCAGGACCGCGCCGGAGCGATGTCGAACACCATAGCATGAGCGCTTCAGGCGACGAAGAAGGGAGCCCGGCATATGGGTTACACATGGCTGGTTGCGTGCGCGATGGCCGCATGCCTCAGTCTGGCGATATCGGGGAAGGCAGGCGCACAGGATCGGATCGTGGTTCGCCCCGGCCAGGTCCAGGGCGAGATTGACAGGCGCATCTACGGCCAGTTCCTCGAGCACATCTACCACTCGGTTGAAGACGGGCTCTTCGGCGAGCTGGTGCGCAATCGGGCCTTCACCGGCACGACGGGCTTCACGCGATCGGGCGATAGTCTGGTCCTGAAGGCGCCCGAAACTGACATCAAAGCGGTGTTCGGCGACCCGACGTGGACCGATTACGAGTTCACGCTCAGCGCCCGGAAGACGAGCGGCGCCGAGGGTTTCCTGATCCTCGTTCGCGCCACGGACGACAGGAACTTCTACTGGTGGAATATCGGCGGTTGGGGCAACACGGCCCATCAGCTCGAGCGCGAGGTCAACGACCGGCGCGGTCCGATTGGCCCGCGAGTCAGGGGCAGCATTGAGGCGGGCCGCTGGTACCGCATCCGTATGCGGGTCGAAGGCGACCACATTCAGGGCTGGATTGACGACGATCTCGTGCTGGATATGCGGGACGACGCGCATAAGGCCGGCGGCGTCGGCGTGGGTTTCTGGGCGACCTGCGGCGAGTTCAAGGACATGACGGTCACGGACCTTGCGGGCAACGCGCTGCCGTTGAGCCTCGCGGACATGCCCAATGAGTTCTCGCTGCCGTCAGAGTGGCAGGCATGGCCGGCCGGAAGCACGGGTTCCCACCTTGTCGCGGAACCGGAATCGCCCAACACGGGCCTGGCCGCGAAAGTCCGCCTCGGCGGGTCACGATCGGGCATCGCTCAGGGCCGCATCCACGCCGTCAAAGGCAAGCGCTACCCCGGCGTGGTGTGGTGTCGGGCCGACGGCGTCGTTCGAGGTCTGACGATAAGCCTGATCGGTTCCGACGGTGTCGAACTCGCCAAACAGACGCTCAAGAGCCCCGGAAGCGACTACGCGGAGCGGAAGTTCACGCTCTCGCCGAAGCAGACCGATCCGCGCGCCACGCTCGTTGTCTCTGCAGAGGGCGATGGCAGCCTGCTCATTGACATGGTCTCGATGACCCGCAGCGATTACGTCGCAACGGGCTGCAGGACCGACCTTCTGGACGCCGTTAAGGGGTTGCAGCCGCCCATCATCCGCTGGCCCGGAGGCTGCTTCGCTTCCATCTACCGCTGGAAGCGCGCCATCGGCCCGCAGCGCGAGCGCAAGCCGTTCAACAACTACGTGTGGGGCGAATGGGACTCGTGCGGGTTCGGCATTGACGAGTACATGAGGCTCTGCCGCGAAACAGGCGCCGAACCGATGGTGGTCGTAAACCTCGGGAGCTGGGACGACCCCTCCAAAGAGGAGGAGTACATCCGCGAGGCGCTCGAGTGGATCGAGTACTGCAACGGCGACGTGACGACACCCATGGGCGCGCGCAGGGCTGCCAACGGCCATCCCGAGCCGTACAATGTGGTCCACTGGGAGATGGACAACGAGACCTGGGGCCTCGGCGTCGAGCGCTATGGCCGCCTCGTCGCCAAAGTCGCGCCGCAGATCCGCGCCCGGTGGCCTGGCCTCCTGATCCACGCCTGCACGTTCTTCGAGAAGGAAGATGCCCGCCTGCTCGAGCTTTGCGGCAAGGACATTGACTACATCAGCTACCACTTCTACGAGGATCCGAACAACTACGCCACCGCGCCTGCGGGGTTCGAGAGACTCTGGAAGCGCTATGCCGAGCTGATCGCCAAGAGCCCCAACCCGAAGGTGCGCATTTCCGTCACCGAGTGGAACGCTCAGAGCACCGATTGGCGGACAGGTCTCTTCGCGGGGGGCTACCTCAACGTGATGGAACGAGCGAGCGATGTCATCAAAGTCGCCACTCCCGCGCTGTTCCTGAGGAGAGTAGACGCCCCGGCATGGGACAACGCGTTCATCAACCACGATCATCTATCGTGGTTCGCCGCGCCCAACTACGTGGTCATGAAGCTCTATCACGATCATTTCCAGCCGCTGCGGGTTGCGTGCGAGACGCCGGACAGCCTCAACGTCTCGACAACGCGAAGCAAGGACGGCACGCGCGTTGTCATCAAGATCGTCAACGCGTCGGCGACGCAGAGGAGCGCGACAATCGAGCTCGATGCGAGCTATGCGGCACGCCAGGCCAAGGCCTGGCAGGTCCGGGCGGAGCTATCGGACCGCAACACCCTCGCCGAGCCGCAGAGGATCGCGCCGCGCGAAGTGAAGGCATCCGTGAGCCGCAACGCAATCTCGATGGACTTTCCGCCGTTGTCGGTTACGGTCATAGAGGTGGCAGGACGCCTCGCCCAGTAGCGGAACACAGGCCACGCGGGTCTGAAGGGCAAGAGGCAAGAGGCAAGGGGAGTGACGCTGCCAACGAAGGGTGACGCTACGATTGGAGTTGGCGCAACGCCGGCTTATCCAGTTCCGCGGCGCTGGGACGTACGATAACAATAACGTACGACCGTGATGGCGCACGGGGAGTGGTGGCGACCCGGGCGCCGGGAGATGATGTCGGCATGGGCGCGTGTGCGCCAGTGCCGGCGTGGCAGGAGTAACCTATGGAAGCTCGTGCGATTGTTCCGAAAGCCCGCGGAACTGGACCCGGACGCGCTCTTCGTCTGCCGGCACATCCGGTGCGAGGACGTGACCGGCTTCAGATGCGAGCCTGCCGCAAGGAACCGGTGGCCATGGCTGCCTGCGAGAAGGGCCGGGCTCATGCGCGGTCTAGAGCCCTTCGGTCTGGCTTCACGCTCGTGGAGGTCGTGGTTGTCGTTAGCGTGATCGCGGTTGTCGCGGCCATCTTGCTGGTTGTCTTTGCGCGCAGCCGCGAGAAAGGGTGGCAGGCCGTCTGCGTCGCCAACCTCCGAGAGCTCGGTCAGGCATCGCTCATGTATGCGCAGGACAACGACGGCTACCTGCCACCGTACCGCAATCTCATACCGGGATCCGTGTGCGACGGCACTTCGGATGGCCGGGCCGGCGCCTGCGCGCCCGATCTGCTGTCCGGTGCGCTCCGACCCTATGGCGGCAAGGGCGGCGTCATGTTCTGCCCGGCAGACACCGTAGCAGGCCAGGCGGTCGTTCAATGGCAGGTCTATCATGAGCACTCGAGCTACAAGTACCAGTTCCGCCGAACGCTGGAGCTGCGCGACGACGGATGGTACACGAAAAACCAGACTGTCAGCGCGTCCGAGTACCCGCTGATCTGCGATCCCAACACCAGCCGCGAGCTGCCTCCGCCGCCTGACGGTGTGCCGCAAGACCCGCCCGGCGGCTCACACTTCGACGGCGTCAACACGTGCTACATCGATGGGCACGTGAAGTGGGTTCCTCCCGCCAAGGAATGGTGAGTGGCAGGCTCACGAGCGCGCGCATACGGGGGCGTCATGTTGCACTGGGCTGCAGTTGCCGGCGCGATGGCCATCGCATCCATCGCCGGAGGATCGTCCATGGACTACGGTTTCGATCGGACCATATCGCGCAGGGTGCTGGAGAACTACCTGGCTCGGGCCATCACGATGATGGACCTCTGCTCCGGGCGCATCGACCCGACCGACGATATCCGTATGCTGGGCAATATCGGAGCGAAGTTCGCGGGCCGCACTGTCTACCTCTGGGGAGGCGAGCAGCACCTCGAAGCGAAGCTGGCGCATGCGCGCGAGACCGCAGCCAAGCTGCACAGGCAGGACCCGCGGATGATCCTGCAGGCCGGGATCTTCGAGATCGTCACCACCGAGGTCGAGAAGGTGCCGGTGCCCGAATGGGCGTTTGCCGAGTTCGGCCTGCCCGCCGAGAGCAGGAACTTCCGGTACGCCTCGATGCTGTTTGATGGCGGCAAGTTCCACGACCACTGGGGTAAGGGGCAATCCGTGCCGGATATCACCAAGGTAGAAACCCGCATGTGGTTCTACTTCCTTGCGCGGCGCTATGTGGATGTCGGCATGGAGGCGATCCACTGGGGACAGGTGGCGCTCATAGGGGCAACCGACAAGGATTGGGTCGGCTGGCGGGATGTGCTGGGCCGAGCGCGGGCCTATGCGCGCCGGAAAGCTCGCAGGCATCTGCTGCTCTGCGATGCCCATACGCCTGACGGCGGCCCGATCCACGATGGACGCCTGCTGTTTGACTTCCACTCGTTCCCCCTGCGCATCAAGGAGGTCGCCGGAAAGCCGCAGCAGGGCATGCTCGAGGTCGGCTATCTCGACAGCATCTTCAAGCGAAGCAAGGGAGGCATCGCCCCCAGCGGGTGGAAGTGCGACAGCCTACCCTACCTTGTGGAGTTCGACAACTGGGGCGTCAGCCCCAAGCCCGGCGAAGGCGGCCAGCCCTGGTGGACCTGGGGCTGGGATGAGATCGCCTGGTTTGCCCATCAGCCTGAGCCGTACCGCAACGAGTGGCTGCGGTACGCGAGCGACTGGGTGCGAAAGACCGATCCGAACGGGTTCCTGCAAATGCCCGGGAGCCGCTGCCTCCACCATCCCGTCGGCAACCTTTGGTGGTACCGCGCCAATACCAAGAGCGCCGCATGCCCCGACGGCTTCGGGCAGGAGACGACCATCAAGAGCATCTGGCAGACGAAGTAACCGGCATCCCGCTGCCCTTCACCCTCCGTCCGTCCGCCTTCAACCTTCAGCCTTCAACCTTCGCCCTTCAGCCTTCAGCCTTCAGTATTCAGCCTTCAGTACGCCCTGCCAAAGACGGCAACCTGCTGCGTCTCCTTGCCCGTCAGGACGCACTTGCCCGGTTTGTCCGGCTGCTCGAAGGGTATGGCCCGGATGGTTGCTCGCGTCTCTTGCTGGATGAGGTCTTCGTCCTCCGATGTGCCTGCCCAGTAGGCCTGCGCCCAGCCGCCTTCGATGGCTTCCTTGAGCTCATCGTACGATGCCACTGGACGCGTGCGCTCCTGGCGCGACTTCAGCGCCCGGTCGTAGAGGCTCTGCTGTATCTCATCGAGCAGCGCTGCCACGCGGTCGGCCAGCCCCTCCTGAGGCACGAACTGCTTGCCTTCCTTGCCCGGACGATCGCGACGCGCGATGGCGACGGTGCCCTTCTCGATGTCGCGTGGGCCAACCTCGACGCGCACGGGCACTCCCTTGCTCTCCCATTCGTTGAACTTGAACCCGGGCGTCATCTGGTCACGGTCGTCAACCTTGACGCGGAACCGGCCACCCCACTCGGCGACGACCCGGTCAATGGCTTCGAGCACCCTTGGCCGTTCGGCATCGCCCTTGTAGATGGGCACGACGACCACCTGGATGGGGGCAAGCCTGGGCGGGCAGACGAGCCCCTCGTCGTCCGAGTGGGCCATGATGAGCGCACCGATGAGCCTCGTCGAGACGCCCCACGACGTCGTCCAGACGTAGTCCTCGACGTTGTCGGCGTTCTGGTACTTGATGTCGAACGCGCGCGCGAAGTTCTGGCCGAGGTTATGCGACGTGCCGGCCTGAAGCGCCCTCCCGTCCTGCATCATGGCTTCGATACAGTAGGTGCGGAGCGCTCCGGCGAACTTCTCGTTCTCCGTCTTGCGTCCGCGGATCACCGGCAGCGCCATCTCCTTCTCGGCGAAGTCGAAGTACACCTCATTGAGGATGCGGAGCGTCTCTTCCTCGGCCTCAGCCTCGGTCGCATGGGCGGTGTGCCCCTCCTGCCAGAGGAACTCCGTCGTGCGCAGGAACAGGCGCGGGCGCATCTCCCAGCGGACCACATTGGCCCACTGGTTGATCAGCAGGGGCAGATCGCGCCACGAGTGGATCCACCTGGCGAAGCTGGGCCCGATGATCGCCTCCGACGTGGGACGCACCACCAGCGGCTCGGCAAGGTCCTCGCCTCCGCCGCGGGTCACCACCGCCACCTCCGGCTCGAAGCCCTCCACGTGCTCGGCTTCCTTCATCAGGAAGCTCCAGGGGATGAACAGCGGGAAGTAGGCGTTCGAGTGGCCTGTCGCCTTGATGCGCGCGTCGAGGCCGGCCTGGATCCGCTCCCAGATCGCGTAGCCCGTCGGGCGGATGACCATGCAGCCGCGCACCGGCGCATAGTCGGCCAGCTCGGCCTGTGCGATGATGTCAAGGTACCACTGGGAGTAGTCCTTCGCTCTTGGGGTGATCGTTTCTTTGGGCATGGCAGCTTCTCCGGTATGCTTGATCGGAGTACTGTACCTGATGGGAGCAGGCCAACCCGCACGCGCGGTCAGTTGCCCCGATCACGCAGCAGGCCGGCATGCCCTCCCGCATCGTAGCGCAGGCGTCTCGCCTGCAGCGTTCTCCGCGTCGGTGAACGACGCGCGTCAGGCAATCCCCCCTCCCCCTTGCCCCCGCCCACCCAGGGGGCGGGGGTAACGGCATCGGCCGTCGTGCGGGCAGGCCGGGCTTCCCCCGCCCGCCCAGGGGGCGGGGGTAACGGCAACGGCCGT
>JBBIQU010000133.1:6866-11635 GCA_037442185.1 Chthonomonadales bacterium
TCGGCGGGCGAGGACGAGCGACCGCGCGCAAGCGTGTCCCGTTCGGAGCCCCGCCGCCGCCCAAGGGGCGGGGGTAACGACGCAGGAACCGTGCGCTCGCCGCCGAACCTGTATTCGGGCCGCCATTGAGGCCCGATCCTGAACACTGGAGCGCTGCCATGCCGCACTTCGCCTCTTCGCTCAAATCCCTCGTGCTTGCGCGCGACGGGCGCACACGCCGCAAGTCGAGCTACGACGTCACCGGCGGAAACCGCGACTGCTGGACCGTGGAGCCCGGCAACACGGCCGTCATCGCCGACATCGAGGGAGCGGGATGCATCACGCACCTATGGTTCACCGTGAGCTGCCCCGACGACCGCTATTACCTGCGCCATACTGTCCTCCGCGCCTACTGGGACGGCGAGGACAGTCCTTCGGTCGAGGTTCCGCTCGGCGACTTCTTCAACATCGGCCACGGCCTTGCCGCATCCAATGCCGCCGCACCCATCACGACTGTGGCCCCGAAGGGCGACGAACTGAAGCTCGGCGGCAACATGGCGATGAACTGCTACTGGCAGATGCCGTTCGCCAACGGGGCGCGCCTGACGGTGACCAACGACGGCTCCGCCCCGATCCGGTCGCTCTATTTCTACGTGGACTACGAGGAGTACGACCGACTGCCTGACGACGTCCTGCGATTTCACGCCCAGTGGCGTCGCGAGAATCCGACCCAGGGAATCAAAGGCGACCTGAGCGCCCAGGGCATCAACTACTGGTCGCTCATGGCCGAGCCCAACCTCCTGGGAGAGGAGAACTACGTCATCCTGGCAGCCGAGGGGCGAGGCCACTTCGTGGGCTGCAACCTCAGTGTGGACAACATTGACCCGACGCCCGACGGCCTGACCTGGTGGGGCGAGGGCGACGACATGATCTTCATTGACGGCGAGAAGACGCCCTCGATGATCGGCACGGGATCGGAGGACTACCTCTGTCATGCCTGGGGCATGCACCCGCAGGGCTATCCCTACGCCGGCACGTCCGTCTATGAACACGACCCGGGCCGCCCCACGCGCAAGAAGCAGACCTCCTACCGGTTCCACATCATGGACCCAATCATGTTCCGGAAGAGTCTGTTGGTGACCATCGAACACGGCCACGCCAACCTTCAGAGCAACGACTACAGCAGCACGGCGTACTGGTACCAGACCGAGCCGCATGCGCCGTTTCCGAAGCTCCCAGATGCCGTCGCGCGGCGACCGAGACCGGACAGGTAGGATTGTCCGACGTGTCGGACATGGGTCGGTTAGACCCGACGAGGAGTCTTGCAGTGGACGTCCGCGCCTACAACCGGGCCATGTGGGACAAGCAAGTCGAAGACGGCAACCCGTGGACGATCCCGGTCGGCACGGAGGTGATCGAGGCCGCCAGGCGCGGCGACTGGTCGGTGCTTCTGACCGAACGCAAGCCCGTGCCGCGCGAGTGGTTCCCGCCGCTCGAGGGTCTTGACGTCCTCGGGCTCGCTTGCGGGGGCGGGCAGCAATGCCCTATCTTCGCGGCCGCAGGCGCGCGGGTAACGGTATTCGACAACTCGCCGAAGCAGCTCGAGCGCGACCGCTTGGTAGCCGAGCGTGAGGGCCTGACAATCCGGACCGTGGAAGGCGACATGCGCGACCTCGGAGTCTTCGCCGACGAGAGCTTCGACCTCGTCTTCCATCGTGTCTCCAACGTGTTCATCCACGAAGTTCGGCCCGTGTGGCGCGAGGCCTTTCGCGTGCTCCGACCCGGAGGAACGCTGCTGGCCGGGTTCAACAATCCTCACGTCTATGTCTGCGACGAACGCGCCGACGGCGAACTCGTCGCGCGGTACCCCATCCCGTTCGACTCGCGCGACCTGACCGATCATGAGCGCGATCGGATGTTCGGCCCCGACTCGCCCCTCGAGTTCGGCCACTCCCTCGCCAACCAGATAGGCGGGCAGCTAGATGCGGGGTTCATGCTGGTCGGGATGTACGAGGACACGACATCCGAGCCATGCGGTCGGTTCATGCCGGGCTACTACGCGACCCGCGCGATTAAGCCTGCCTGAGGTCCTTCCGGGCTTGGTGGCAAGGAGGCCGGATCGGTAGCGTCACTTGGGGTACGATTGGACGAGTCGGACGGGTCCGACGAGTCAGACTGCGAAGCGAATGGGCCATCGCTGCCCATCGCGAGAGGGAGGACAACACCTGTGTTCGTTCAGCAGTTCTTCGTCAAGGGGCTGGCTCACAGCTCGTACTTGCTCGGCGGGACCAACTCGTGCGCGATTGTGGACCCGCAACGGGACGTTGATATCTACCTGAGCGCCGCGCGCGAGATGGGCATGAAGATTACGTACGTTCTGCAGACCCATCTGCACGCCGACTTCATCTCGGGTCACATGGATCTCGCGCCGATCACCGGCGCAAGGATCGTCGCGCCCGCCGCGGGAAACAGCGCCTTTGACCACATGGCGGTGAAGGAGGGCGACACATTCACCCTCGACCGCCTCAGCATCTCCGTGCTCGAAACGCCCGGCCACACGCCCGAGCATGTGTCCTACGTCGTTACGGATACTTCGCGGGGCCCCGAGCCGGTGTCGGTGTTCTGCGGCGACACCTTGTTCGTCGGCGATGTGGGCAGGCCCGACCTGTTCCCCGGCATGGCGCAGGAGTTGGCCGGCAAACTGTACGACAGCCTGCACGGCACGCTGATGAAGCTGCCGGACTTCTGCGAGGTTCTTCCGGCACACGGGGCAGGTTCGCTATGCGGCCGCGCTATGGGCGCCAAGCGGACGAGCACCATCGGCTACGAGCGGCGCTACAACGCTGCGCTCCAGATCGCCGACAAAGACGCGTTCATCCACTCCCTGACACACGACATGCCCGGCGCGCCCGATCACTTCGCCCGATGCAGCGCGGTGAACTCCGAAGGTCCCGCGCCGGTCAGTTCGCTGCCGGCCATCGAGGCCATGCCTCCGGCGCGCTTCGCCGAGGCAGCCGGTCAGCCGGACACGCTCGTTCTCGACATCCGCCTCTATGAGGCGTTCGGCGCCATGCACGTGCCGGGTTCCTGGAGCATAGACCTGACAGGCAACTTCACAACGTTCGCAGGATGGCTCCTGCCGCCCGACAAGCGCATCCTGCTGGTCTGCGAGACACGCCAGGAGGCCGAACAGGCCGCTCTCTTCTTGCGGCGGGTGGGCCTTGACCACACGATCGGCTACCTCGAGGGAAGTATGTTCGCATGGGCGCGCGACGGCTTTCCGTTCCAGACCGTTCCGCAGCTCTCGACGGAAGGGCTGTTCGCCTGGGTCAACGGCGACCGACGGTTCCAACTGCTCGATGTGCGCGCTCCCGGTGAGTTCGAGGTGCATCACATTCAGGGCGCGATCAACATGCCCGCGCCGGATACGCGCACGCGCCATGCCGAGCTCGATCCGAAGCTGCCGACGGTCGTAGTCTGCAACTCGGGCCACCGTTCCGCCATGGCCTGCGCGATCCTGCAGCAGCATGGCTTCGCCGAGATCTACAACGTCGCCGGCGGGATGATGGGCGTCGCGGCCGTCGGCAAGGCGCTCGCCTGCCCCATGTGCGTCGGGCCCCACGGACCTACGGTTCAGCCTGAATAGGAGGCAAGGGAATGGAGTGGTTACGACAGGAGTGGTCGCCCTACGCGGTCGGCGCGTGTATCGGGGTGCTGAGCTGGTTCGCCTTCCTTTTGTCGGATAGGCCCATCGGGTGCTCCACGGCCTTCGTGAAGATCACGGGCCTGGTCGAACGTGCAGCGACGCGCGGCAAGGCGATGGACAAGGCCTACTACCGCAAGTTCGTGCCGGCTCTCGACTGGGAGCTGATGCTCATCCTCGGCCTCGGTATCGGCAGCTTCCTCGGAGCTGTCGCATCAGGCACGTTTGAGTGGACATGGGCCAGCCCGCTCTGGGCCGCCAACGTTGGGCCATCGCCGGTTCTGCGATGGGTGTTCGCGCTGATTGGCGGTGCCCTCGTTGTGTTCGGCGCTCGCTGGGCTGGCGGATGTACGAGCGGCCATTCGATCAGCGGCGGGCTCCAGTTGGCCGCAAGCTCGTGGCTGGCCACCATGTGCTTCTTTGCGACGGGCATCGTGGCAGCCATGCTCGTCCACAGGCTGCTGTGAGGGGAGGACAGGATGAAAGCGCTGCATGACAATCCCCGCGCACAGTTGCTGCTGGGTCTCCTGATCGGCATCGGATTCGGCTTCGCCCTCAACAAGGGCGGGCTGACGCAGTACGACGTGATCGTGAAGCAGCTCCTGTTTGAGGACTTTACGGTCATCAAGGTGATGATGAGCGCCATCGCTGTGGGCATGGTCGGCGTCTATGCCATGAAGGGTCTCGGGTGGGTCACGCTGTATCCGAAACCCGGCTCGATCGGAGGCACCGTAATCGGCGGACTGATCTTCGGCCTCGGTTTCGGCTTGCTGGGATACTGCCCCGGCATCGTCGTCGGCGCCGCGGCCCACGGCGCTCTCGACGCCATCTTCGGCGGCATGGTCGGCATGATGATCGGATCAGCCATCTTCGTTGCGCTCTTTCCGAAACTCGAGAAGGGCATCATGGCATGGAAGAGCTTCGGGAATCCGACGTTCCCCGAGATGCTCAAGCAGCCCGCCTGGGCTGTGGTGATCCCGTTCGTCGCCGCCATCACGGGGTTCCTGTACTGGCTCGAGTCGGCGGGGTTCTGAAGGCTGAAGGACGAAGGATGAAGGACGAAGGATGAAGGACGAAGGATGAAGGA
>JBBIQU010000134.1:0-2187 GCA_037442185.1 Chthonomonadales bacterium
CCTCGCCGCGATGGGACTCCAAAGGAACCACTCATCCTATCAGAACCTCCGAGACCGCTCCCTGCGCCCATGCTCCCACATTCAACGTCCCAACGCGGGCCTCCTTCAGAAGATGACCAGCAGTACAGCAACCGGCGACCTGCAGGACCCTGCCTGGGCGGCGTCGAACCTCGATCACATGAACTCGCACGATGAACCTCTTGCGAGCCTGTTTCCGGCTGAACAGACGCCGGATTCCGGAGCCGCAGCGCCGCTGGCCGCGCGCATGCGCCCCGGCGCTCTTGATGAGTTCGTCGGTCAGAGCCACATTATCGGCCCCGGCACGATGCTGCGCCAGGCCATTGAGCGCGACCGGCTGATGTCGGTGGTTTTCTGGGGACCGCCGGGATGCGGCAAGTCCACCCTGGCTGCGATCATCGCCCGGCACACCAACGCTGCGTTCGAGAGCTACAGCGCGGTGACCAGCGGCGTGGCGGACGTCCGCAAGGTCATCGAGCGCGCGTCAATGCGGCGTCGAAACGAAGGCCGCAAGACGATCCTGTTTGTGGATGAGATCCATCGGTGGAACAAGGCACAGCAGGACGCGCTGCTGCCGCACGTCGAGAACGGCACCGTCGTCCTGATCGGAGCGACCACCGAGAACCCCTACTTCGCTGTCAATGCGCCGCTCATCAGCCGCTCACGGGTTCTCCGTTTCGAGCCGCTTGCAGAAGCCGACCTTCGCGGCCTCATCGAACGCGCGCTCGGCGATCCCGTTCGAGGACTGGGCGAGGCAGGTCTCAAGATAGATCCGGAGGCGCTTGATCACATAGTCGGCATATCGGGTGGCGACGCTCGAACGGCTTTGAACATCCTCGAGATCGCCGCTCAGAGCGTCCAGCTTGGCCCGGACAACCGCAACACGATCACGCTGCGCGACGCGGAGGAAGCCGCCCAGCAACGCGCCCTCGGCTATGACCGCCGGGGCGACGAGCATTACGACACGATTTCGGCGTTCATCAAGTCCGTGCGGGGCTCGGACCCGGACGCCGCGCTCTATTGGCTGGCCAAGATGCTGCGCGCGGGCGAGGATCCGATGTTCATTGCCCGCAGGCTTGTCATCCTAGCCTCGGAGGATATCGGCAATGCGGATCCTCAGGGGCTCGTGGTTGCCGCAGCGGCCGCCCAGGCGGTACATCTGATCGGGATGCCGGAAGGCCGCATCACGCTGGCGCAAGCGACGACGTACCTTGCGTGCGCGCCCAAGAGCAACGCAGCGTACATGGCGTTGGAACGCGCGTCAGCCGACATTGAGAGACTCGGAGCGGCGCCGGTGCCGCTCCATCTCCGCAATGCTCCCCATCCGGGCCTCGGGCAGTTCGGACACGGAAAGGGCTACCTGTATCCCCACGACTACCCCGGCAACTGGGTCGAGCAGGAGTACGCGCCGCGGTCTGCTCGCTCCGGTCCCTACTACGAGCCAACCGAGAACGGCTACGAAGCAAGGATTCGCGCGCGCATGGAGGCTCGGCGGGCATCCGACGACGCCAAATCCGACGCCCGCGAAGGCCGCTGAGGCGGATCAGTCCGCTGGCCGAGGTTGCGGCGGGTCCATGCGGATGCGGAGGTTGCGGAACTCGACCTTCATGGGCGGGCCCGGGTGCATCTGCAGGGCGATGATCCCCTTGGCGGCCGCCGGCGTGGCACCGTTGTCGGTCACGCGACACATAAGCACGCCGTTCACGTAGAGCGCAATCTGAGGCCCGCGGCAGACGATTCGGTAGGAGTTCCACCGGTTGGGCCGGAACCGGAGCCTGAGCTTGGCAGCGTCGCCGATGGTCTCCACCGTTCTCGTGCCGTCGGCAGCAAGCGTAACATTCTCGCCACGGCCGGCGATGAGGCCGCGGCTATGGTGGTAGACGAAGCCGACGAGCTCGCCGTCGCCCGTCATGTCTGCCTGATAGCCGAAAGTGTCCCAGTTGGGGCGCTCTTCGGATCGTATCTGGATGCCGGAGTTGGCAGCCGGACTCAGGCGGAAGCTCGCTCGGAGCTCGAAATCCGATGGCTGGCCGCCTCGCCAGATCAGGTAGTTGGCCTCGCCGCACGGCTTCTCGGGAGTGCTCTCGGATGTGATGGCCCCTTCCTGAACCGTCCACCAGCCCGGCTTGCCGTCCCAACCCGTAAGGTCCCTGCCGTTGAAGATCGGCG
>JBBIQU010000134.1:2220-11584 GCA_037442185.1 Chthonomonadales bacterium
TTCGGAGGGATGCGATCAGGAGGCGGCGCGCTCGTCCCGCCAGACTGGTGTCGTCGGTCTCCACAAGGCCAAGCGCATCTGCCGCTTCGGCAGGGCGCTCGGCGAGGATACGTTCGGCCACAGCCACCGCCGAGAGCGCGGCCTCGTTGCGAACTTCCGCGTCGGTGAGACACGGGACGATCATCTGCAGCGCCGCTTCGCTTGACATGTCGCCGAGGATTGCGAGCGCCTGGACCGTCTCGTCTTTGCGCTCGACGAGCGGCATCAGTTCGCTCAAGCGCCGATGCTTCTCCTCTTGGGACAACGCCGGCGAAGCTGTCAATCGCAGTGCGCCCCGGATCGCCATGATGCGTTGCGACGAATCGGTGGCCGCGCGGGCCAGACTGACGAGATCGGGCAGCGCCTCGGTGTCGGGCCACTCGCACAGCACACGCAGCGCGGCGCTTCGAGTTGGCGCATCGGCATCCGAGACTGCGGCACGGACCGCATCCAGCGCCTTTGTGCCGCCGACGCTTCCGAGGACGCGAAGGAGCGCCACCTTCGGCTCGCCGACAGCTCGGGCCAGGGCCGTCAAGAGGCGGTCGGCACAAGCCGACGGGTCCGATTGGCGAGCGCAGACGGCGACGAGCGCCGCCTCGCCGGCGGCAAGGTCGCCCGTGCGTTGAAGGCCGTCGGCCATGGCTTCCAGATCAGCCGCAGAGGCCAGTTCGCCAAGCGCCCGATAGGCCGCTCCGGCGATGCTTGAGTCGGTGTCCTCCGCGGCGCGAAGGAGAACAGGCACGCTCCCGAGCGTCCTGCGCTGCGCCGCCACGTCGGCCAGGGCAACGAACGCCGTTGACTTGGCTACACCGAGCGCCCTCACGAGAGGCGCGTCGGCTCCGCTCTCGGGAAAGCCGACCAGGGCCGAACGAGCTGCCGCCATTACACCCTCGTCGCCATCGGTAACCAGTTCGATCAGCAAGGGTACAGAGGCCGGCCTGCCAATCTGGGCCAGCGCGCGAACGGCTGCCGCTCGCAGCGCGGGACTGGACGACTTGGTCAGACGTTCGTGCGTTGGCAGTGCAGATGTGTCGCGCCGGTCGCCCAGAGCTTCCACGATCAGAATCTGTCGCTCCGGAGCGGCCCGTTCGATTTCTGCCGCAAGAGCGCGCGTTACGGTCGCCCCGGGTAGCTCCGCCGCTGTGCGGATTGCGGCCCCCGCAGCGTCGTCGTCTCCGAGTCGGATGGCTTCCAATGCGAGCTTCGCGCCCTTCGATCCTCTGGCGCGTATCGCTCCCACAAGCGCGGCAATGCGCACGTGCCCGGGAAGTTCGGACATGACGCGAAGTCGGTCGTAGATGGAGATTGCCTCGCCTGGCGAGGCACACCCCGCCGTGCGAAGCAGCCCCTCCGCGATGGCCTCCCGCATTCCGGGTTCGGCTTCGGTCATGTGCTTCAGCAATGTGGTTGTCGCGCCGCCGATGCATCCGAGCGCCCTCGCAGCCGCCTGAGCCACCAAGGGATCGCTGTCGCCGAGCAGAGCGACCAGCGGGCGGCGGGCTTTGGTGTCCTTCCGCACGCCCAGACTGGCGATCACGCCGACCAATGTGCGGCCCTTGACCACAGGCAGAGCGGCGCGTAGGGCAGCATCGGCGCTCGGGTCCGGGATTACCTCCAGCACAAACCGCGCCATATGGGAGAGGCTCTCGTCCGATAACATCGTTGCGAGCGTCGGTACAGCCCGACGGGTGGCGATCGGAGCCAGTTGGCGGCACGCTTCGGCTTTGACGTGCGGAGGGGCATCCGACCGAAGCGTCGCAAGGAATCCGGCTTCCGGGTCGGGCGTCTGGCCGCCCCACATCAGGAGCGCAAACAGAAGGAGCTGCATGTTGGCAGGCCTTTCTCAGTACGTGTAGGGCGGCCGCATCGCCCGAGACCGCATACGGTTGGCCTCCGGGTCGTTGACGAACTCGGCTCTCTGCAGGTCCAGTTTGACGCTCCTCTTCAGTCGCTCACAGATGTCGGCCGCAAGACAGATCGCCATGGACCGGAACATGACGTCCGGATTGCCGACGGTGGGCCGACGCGTCCGGACGCAGTCGAGGAAGTCCCGAACGTGGTTCATTGGCCGCCGCGTCCGAGCGACATAGTCCGCCAGCGCCTTCTTCTGTTCCCGCAGGAGCGCAGGCGACGAAGCGTCGGGTTGCGCATATCCGTCCGCTGCCGCGGCCCAGCCCTCGGTACCTTCGAACCGCTCGCCGCAGGACCCGCGCCAGTACTCGCACGGGTCCCACACCGATCCTGGGCAGCGATAGAGAACGAGCTTCACGCCGTTCGACAGGCGCGACACCAACGTCTTGTCCGGTCCGGCATACTCGATCACGATGGACGATGCCCGGGGGAGATCGAGCCCGGCGAGGGCCTGGGCGACCGTGTGTGCGCCCCACATTGCGACGTCGGTCGCGAAGTCGTAGAACCCGTACCAGCCACCGGCATTGACATACCCGCCGTTGTACGGTCGCCATGGCGACGGACCAATCCACGCATCCCAGTCGAGCTCCTCTTTCGGCGGCTCGGGTTCCGGCGGGAGCCTGTCATGGCGTCTGCCGTCGCGCCAGCGGATGTCGGCGTAGGCCGTATGAACCCTTCCGAGACGCCCCGATCGGGCCATCTCGATAGCGATCACATGGTGCGGCTCGCTGAGCCTCTGCGCGCCGGTCTGGTAGACGCGGGCATAGCGGCGCGCCGTATCCACGACCATGCGGCCTTCTGCCATCGTGAGGCATGCGGGCTTCTCGCAGTAGATGTCCTTGCCCGCGCGCATCGCCAGCACCGATGCCAGCGCGTGCCAGCGGTCGCCGGTTGCGATGAGGACGGCGTCAATGTCGGGCCGGGCAAGCAGTTCGCCCATGTCGCGGTAGGCGGCGCACCCCTGGTTGCCGTAGGCGCGGTCTACCATGGCCTTGGCGGCTTCGCGCCGACCTCGATGGACATCGCAGACGGCGACCCACTGGGAATCGGCTTCGCCGAGCATCCATTGGAGCACCCCGGAGCCTCGGCCTCCGATGCCGATGCCGCCCATAACGATCCTCTCGCTGGGGGCTGCCCTTCCGCCGCGTCCGAGCGCCGATGCCGGGACGATGGACGGCAGAGCTGCGGCTCCTGCAGCAAGAACCTCGCGCCGCGTGCAGCGCGTACTACCCGTGTTACCCATTGTCGCCGGACTCCCTTTGGCCGTCCCGGGCGCGCGGATGGGCCACCCGGATTACGGTCATGCTCGAAGGTGATTCGCCGCGGGGCGCCTCGTGCCCTGCGCCGACGGGATCGCGCAGGCGTGACGCCTGCGCTACGGCGCGAGGTCGAATGTGATCTCCTGCCAGCAGGAGGAGTAGCCGCTGCCCTCGGGGTTCGGCGGCAAGGTCTCGGCGCCCCATCCGGCGGAGTAGAGAAGCCAAGCCGTCTTCCCGTCTTTCGAGATGAACTTGGAAGGGACGGACCTGGCGTAGGCATTCGGGCCGAAGCCGCCGAGGAACTGGAAGATTCGCCAGGGCCCGGTGAGCTTCTCGGCTTCAAGCATGAGGCATCCCTCGGCGGAATAGAGCTTGCGCGGCTGCTGGATCTCGTTGTCGGCGACGCTAAGCGGCCCGACGCACATGATGAACCGCTTGAGGGGCTTGTTGTAGGTCACATAGGCATGCCCGAGCTTGTCGGTCCACGTGACTATGGGCGCCGCATCGCCGACAGCGCGCGACCACTTCGGGCGCCCTCCGGGACCTGACCCGGCGTAGAACTCCCAGCCCTCGGGCCGAATGATGTCCTCGTATCTGGCCTTGCTCCGCATGAGAAACACGGAGTCGCCGTTGCCCCATTCCGGCGGCTTGGGACCTTCCGTGCCGTGGCAGGTCATGTACACGTAGCCGTCGCGGTTCCATTCGCCGTTCTTGCCGAAGTCCACGAAATGGGGGTTGCGAATCCGATTCACATTGGGGGCCTCACCGAAGAACCCGCGCTGTCCTTCCGGCACTTTGCCGTCGGGATAGATCGGGAACTGCGCCCCGCGGTCAGTTCGCGGGTGCCGACGCGCCTCCTGGTTGCGCGGGTCCTTCCAGTACGGGTTGGCCTTCAGACGCCAGTAGCTCTTCTCAACGAAGTCGCACAATGAGCCGACGTTTCTGTCGAAGTCACGCGACACCAGGAAACCCCAGAAGCGGCCCACGCCGTAATCCGACGACGTGTTCCAGCCGTCCTCGAGTCCGTAGTACCAGACCCCATCCTTGACGAGCGTCGCGCATCCGTAGCGGCGCATGTGTACCCCGTCGCGCAGCCAGTCTGGCGGGTCGGGCGCAACGTTGAAATCGCCAAGGTACCGGTACTGCAGAGCAAGCGGATCATCGCCGATGATCTTCACGATGCCCGCGTTGAAGATGTTCAGCTTGTCGGACTCCAGCAACCCATCGCCGCACTTGCCATACAGGTTGCCGTCCGACGCCCACGACGTGTCGTAATAGTCGGTAGCGGTGTAGTTGGCGTGCCGACCGGTCAGCCGAATGCCTTTCAGGAACTCGGAACGCGGCAACGGACAATCGGCAGGTATGGGCGTCGGCAACGGTCTCGATGCAGACAGCATTGATGTTCCTTCCGTGGTTAGAGTTGGCACGCCGAAGGTCACGGCCGCAACCCGACGGCAGAGTATGGCAACCAACACGGCGGACATTCTCCTTGAGTTCCTGGGACGGATGGGATCAGGGATCAACCGGCAAGCGGCGGCGTCGGTCGCCGGACGCTCCGTCGGCACGGATCCTTCTCGACGCCGATCCCGATGCCGCACCCATTCCCGAGGATGGCCAACCGGCAGTCCTTCACCCGTCCAGCGTCCAGCCACTCCTGTACTTCCGGCTCAGGAACGCATTGGCCGCGGGCACGTCCGTCACTTCGCCGGCGACGGGATCATAGGCGATCTTCTTGCCTGCGCGGTAGGCGACGAGGCCCAGCAGCAGTTGCTCGATCATGTCTGCGCTGTAGCCGAAGTCGCATGCCGTCTTCAGGCCTGGGTCCCGGCACGCGCGCAGCCACTGGCCCGGGAAGTCGCCGAGGTTTGGCGTCACGGCATCGGGCTTCGGCGGCGTGTAGTAGGTCATGTCCGCCTTGTCGCCTATCGGCAGCAGCATCCGGGATGTGAAGTCGGCGATGAGGTATCCGCGCGTGCCCTCGAACAGCGCGCCGTGGTCAATCTTGCGCAGGTCCACCCACTTGCTGGGCGATTCGGGCATGGCGCCGCCCTGATACCAGCTCACCTTGATCGGGCCGCGCCACGAGTTTGCCGGGTGCTCGAAGTGCGATTCGCAGGTCACCGGCGTCACATCGGGGTTGAATGGCTCGCCCTTCGCCTCGGCGGAGGTTGGCAACCCGGCGTCAACGGCGTTCCAGAGGAGGTCCATAGTGTGGCTGCCCATGTCGCCGATCTGTCCCGCGCCGAAGTCCCAGTACATGTTCCACGACAGGCAGTTCATGCCCGGCCCGCCCGCGAAGTAGCTGGGACTGTAGGGATGCATGGGTGACGGACCAATCCAGAGGTCCCAGTGCAGCCCGGCCGGCGGCTCGCCTTCGGCAGGAGGGTAGCCCGGTCGGCGAATCTGCCGATCACCCCACGCCGACGCGGCCTGCAGCTCGCCGATGGCGCCGCCGCGAATCAGCTCGCGGACCCGGTTGAAGTTCGGGTAGGCGTGACGCTGCATTCCCACCTGGGTCGTCAGCTTGCCCTTCTTGGTGAGCCACTTCGCTCGGACGATGCGCGCCTCCTCGACCGAAATGGCCAGCGGCTTCTCGCAGTAGACGTGCAGGTCACGGTTGAGCGCCCAGTTGGCGATGAATGCGTGATGATGGTCGGGAGTGCAAATGATGACCGCGTCGAGCCCCTTGTGATCGAGGCACTTGCGCCAGTCAATGTACGTCTGCGCCCGCGGGAACCGTTTGAGCGCATCCGCGAATCGAGCCTCGTTCACATCGCACAGCGCGACCACGTTCTCTCGATCCAGCGTATCGTAGAACGCGAGGCCGCGTCCCCATACTCCGATCAGAGCGACGTTGAGTTTGTCATTGGCCGACTGTCTGCGCGCGCGAGCCCAGCCCGGCATGGCCGCCAGCGCGGCGGTTGTTGCGGCGGCTCCGATGAACTGACGACGATACATTGCTGGCCCTCCTCTGTGCGCCTTTCGCCCGTTGATCGGGTCATCGGCTAACCGGTTTCTTCGGTCCGCGAGGTGCCGACTCCTGCCATGACGCCAGCCCTTCACGGGACCCGGATTTCACGAGCCGGCACACGTGAGCCAAGGTAACATAGCTCGAGGACAGGAGGCCGACATGATTGGAGCCATTGCCGGAGATATCATCGGGGCCATCTATGAGGGCAATCCGATCAAGACGAAGGACTTCCCGCTATTCTCGGAGCAGAGTACGTTCACAGACGACACGGTCCTCACGGTTACTGTCGCCGACGCTATCATGAGCGGTCGCCCATATCTGGACGCAGTCCGTGACTTCGGCCGCGCCTACCCGAACGCGGGCTTCAGCAGCGCCTTTCGGCGATGGGTCCTTGCCGATGCCGGCCCCTACGGCAGCTACGGCAACGGATCGGCAATGCGGGTCAGCCCCGTCGGCTGGGCGTTCGATGACGAAGCGGAGGTACTGCGCCAGGCGGAGGTGACCGCGGCCATCTCGCACAACCATCCGGAGGGCATCAAGGGCGCTCAGGCGACCGCGCTTGCCGTCTTCCTTGCGCGCACCGGCGCCGATAAGGACACGATCCGTTCACGCATCGAGTCCGGGTTCGGCTACGACCTCCAGCGGACGGTGGACGCCATTCGGCCAGACTACCGCTTCGATGTGTCGTGTCAGGGCACCGTCCCCGAGGCCATCATCGCCTTCCTCGATTCCGATGAATACGAAGACGCGGTGCGCAATGCCGTTTCCCTCGGCGGAGACAGCGATACGCTCGCCTGCATCGCCGGCGGCATTGCGGAGGCGTTCTACGGCGCAGTCCCCGAACCCATCGTCACAGAGGTCATGGACCGCCTATCGCCCCGGCTCAGGCTGGTCACGGAGGCGTTCGCCGAGCGATACTGCCAATCGGCGTCGAACGTCCAGGCGCCGCCCCCGGGTCTATCCCATGCCGGGTCCGCGATCCGACCGGCCTTCGACGGCTCAAGATGCGCCTCCCATTCGGCCAGCATGCGGCGCATGGAGGCTGCCGCGCTCTCCGACGATGCCTCGCCGATCAGGTTGTGCATCTCTCCACGGTCGGTGCGCAAATCGAAGATCTGTTCGGTCGTGTCGCCGTGGTACTTGATGAACTTGTGCGTTGCGGTGCGGACCATGCGCCCAGTCGTGAATGCCTCTGAGACCAGGAAGTTCCGCCATTCGACCTTGCGGCCTTCGATCACCGGCCTCAAAGAACGGCCACGCTGATGGGGCATGGGCTCTATCCCTGCATAGTCGCACAAGGTCGGGGCGATGTCGAGGCCGCTTACCAGATGCTGCCGATCGTCGGCTCCATTGGGGGTATGGCCGCGCCATGATACGATTAGCGGAACGCGGACGGCCTCGTCGTAGAAGTACATTTTCTGCCACATCATGTGCGCGCCCATGCCGTCGCCGTGATCCGAAGTGAACACGACCACGGTATCGCGATCACGCTTGGATTCTTCCAGCGCGTCCAGGACGATGCCCAGCGCGCCGTCCACCATCTCAACGTGCCGATAGTAGCTCCACCGGTAGTAGCGCCATTGCCATTCATCCCACTGCGACATGTGCTTCCAGACCACCCCGTTGCGCCATGACTTCCTGAATGTCTCAGGCTCGCGCTCGTCGAACCGCAGGTTGGCCCACAGCGGCGGCAACTCGGGCATGAGGTCGGGATATGGCGGAGCTTCCATGCGCTCGGTGTGCGCAAACACCCAGTAGCAGATGTCGTGCGGCTGGAGCAGTCCCAGCGACAGGAAGAACGGCCCATCGGACGTTCGGCGCGAGCGCAAGTACTCACGGACGGCGCGCGCATGGCTGATGTCGTCTTGCTCGCCGATGCCGTGCTGCTGTGTCAGCAGCCTGAAGCTCTTCGCGTGGGCTCGCCCCGGTATGTGCCACTTGCCGGCGTATACCGAATCGTAGCCGCGCGCAGAGAACCATTGCCCCAGGTCCGGCATGGACGCCTCCAGCGGGAAGCTGTCGTTCCGCACGACGCCATTCTCGCCTGGCGGTCGTCCGGTATACCAGGCCGCCCGAGCCGGGCAGCAGACAGGGTTGGCCGAATACGACTCGTGGAACGAGACGCCCTGCGCTGCGAGGCGATCCATGTTGGGCGTCCGAACGTACCGGCACCCGTGGGCCGAGATCGTTCCGGCGAACTGCTGATCGCTGTGGATGAAGAGGATGTTGGGAGGCCGTCGGGTGACGTAGGCCGGAATGCCCATGGTCGAACAGGCGGCTCCTGCGAGGGTCTCTCTGCGGGTTACGTTCATGATGGCATCTCCGGCATTGGGGCGCCGGGACTCAGAACGAACGCGCGGCAGTTGCCCAGCGCCATGAGGGGCAGCCCTGACGGAGCAAGCCACCACGTGATCGGCAGGATGCCGTCGCCGGTGTGGAGAACGCATCGCAGCGCTACGATGCCCGATGCCGTTGCCACCTCGATCGGTTCCGATACCGCCGGCTGGGTGGTCTGGTTCATCCGAACCGCCTCCATGTCCTCGAGCATGGCAAAGGTCAACGGTCGGCTAAGCCTTCGGACGGTATCGAACAGGGCCCACTGAGCGACGAGGGGCTTGTTGGGTCCGAAACGCTCGCGCGATCTTCCGCCCGGGCGTCGGACGAGGCGTCCATCCACGACCGAGCCCGTCTCCGAGCGCCTCGGCGTTGTCGCCAGGCCCGGCTGCGTGGCCTCGAACAGGCTTTCGCGCCGGAAGGAGAGAAGGCTCCCCGCATGATCGGCCCGGCAGGCCATGTCGGCGGTATACCGGTCGCGCAGACCGTTGCCGAGAGCGTGAAGCGCGTCAACGTGCAGCTCAAATGCGCCGTCTCTGTTCTCCGATCGGCGCAACTTTGCCGTTCCCACGGAGCCGACGCGCCAGGGTCCCGCGCCCGGGTCCCGTAGCACCTGCAGGATCGAGTATGTCGCCGACCAAGTGTCTCCGTCGTTCGGGAGGATCGTCACTGTCTTCAGGCGCTCGGCCACCGCCGCGAACATGGGCGGCAATCTGAGTGCCGGCGGCATGGACATGGTTGGCCCTCACTTGCATTTGTTCGGTCTGCTACGCACCCATTGTACTGCTCTGCGGACCCGAATAGGCGATGAATCGCCCGCCTGCGATCACGAAACCCACATTCGTGGGTT
>JBBIQU010000135.1:0-11579 GCA_037442185.1 Chthonomonadales bacterium
GTTGCGTGGAAACACGAGATGGGACGAACACAGGGCGGAACTGGGCGGCTGAGTTTCTATTACTCGCCCGCCATTGCCTCACCAACGATCAGCAATGACCGAGCTTACATATGTACCAATGACGGATTGCTGCATTGCCTACAGCTCACCGACGGCCGGGAGCTCTGGGCTGTCCGCGCTCCAAGCGGCTCCGACACCTTCGGGTATTCCTCACCGTTGGTCTATGCAGGGAAGGTGTTCCTCGGTGGGCTGGGCGAAAGCGGACGCGGCAACTGCTATGCAATAGATGCCGATACGGGTCACCTGATCTGGAAAGCCCGGACAGGAGCCGATAACTACGATTCTTCACCGGCGCTCACAGGACCATGGATCGCCATCGGTTCCGTTGAAGGAAAGATCACCTGGCTCGACCCGGCTTCGGGAGCGATTGTGGCGCAGTATGCGCCTCGGCCGGGATACTCGTTCTCTACCCCCGCCGGCGATGCCAGTCTCACATACACCGCATCCATGAATGGTCGCATTACGGCGCTTACGACGCCGCGAACCACGGGAAAGGACCCGTCAGGAGGTTAGTCACACTCAATGATAGACGCGAAGCTGCTCGAGATTCTGGCGTGCCCCGCCTGCGACGAAAGGCCCCCGGTTCGATTGGAGGGGGACGCCATCGTATGTACGGTCTGTGCGCGCCGCTACCCCATACGCGATGGGATACCGATCATGCTCGTTGACGAGGCCGAGGCTCCTGCCGCAATCCCACAGAGTCAGGCCGCCCAATGATCCGATGCCTGATCCTTCACGGTCCTAACCTGAACCTGTTGGGCACTCGCGAGCCCGAGGTCTACGGCAAGACCACGTTTGACGAACTGAACCGAACGCTCAAGAACCTTGCCGGCGAGCTTGGGATCGAGATACGCATCATTCAGTCCAACAGCGAAGGGCAGCTCATAGATGCGATCCATGACGCCATGAGCTGGGCAGACGGCATCGTCATCAATCCGGGTGCATACACGCACTACTCCTACGCTATCCGCGATGCGCTCGCGGCGGTGCGCCTACCGGCGATCGAAGTGCACGTCAGCAACGTGCATGCTCGAGACGAGTGGCGGCGCCATTCGGTCATTGCACCGGTCTGCGTGGGCCAAGTGATCGGCCTGGGTCCCCGCGGATACGGCATCGCCCTTCAGGCAATCAAGGAACTCATCGAGGAGAGCCACCGATGACGCAAGCCGGAACTGCTGCCACAAACGCGCGCATTGACCGCCTTCGCGTCAAGATGGCCGAACGTGGAGTCACCTCACTGCTCTTGACGGACATGGCGAACATCCGTTGGGCGACCGGCTTCACCGGCTCGCACGCATTCGCGCTGGTCACATCCGATGATGCTTGGCTTGCCGTAGATTCGCGTTATACCGTTCAGGCGGAGGCCGAATGTCACGGGCTACGACTGCGCCGCCTGACATCCAGCGCAGCGGACAATCTCGCCGAACTTCTCGCTGACACCGTATCGGGTGAGCTCACGATCGAGTCGGACCGCATGACGGTGGCTGCATACACCGATTACCAACAACGGCTCGACGGCAAGATCGCTCTGCGCCCGGAAGCAGGCCTCGTTCGCGACCTCAGACTGGTGAAAGACGCAGACGAGATCGCCCTAATCAAGCACGCGTGCGCCATTGTGGACCAGGTGTTCCTGACCATGTGTGACCGCATCGCTTCCGGACTGTCCGAACGCGACGTGATGCTTGAGATCGAGTGGCTCATCCGTAAGGAACACCGCGCGGAGATCGCCTTTCCGAGCATTGCCGTCTCCGGACCACGATCAGCCATGCCCCATGGTCAGCCTTCCGAACGTATCCTTGAGATTGGCGACCTGGTGACTCTGGACTTCGGAGCGCGATGGCGCGGTTATTGCTCCGACATCACGCGAACAGTCGTCATCGGGCCGCCCGACGCCATGCAGCAGGAGGTGTACGGGGTGGTGCAAGCCGCCCAGCGCGCAGCCGTCGAGGCCATCAAGCCCGGGCTTTCAGGCAAGGAAGTAGACTCCGTTGCGCGAGACTATATCGCCGCCGCCGGCTACGGAGACCGCTTCGGACACGGCTTGGGGCATAGCGTCGGCCTCGAGGTGCATGACGGTCCCGGCATGTCACCCACGAGCGACCTTGTTCTTGAGCCCGGGATGGTCCTGACTGTCGAACCGGGCATATACATCCCCGATTGGGGGGGCGTTCGCATCGAAGACGACGTCCTCGTCACGCGAGAAGGACATGAGGCCCTGACTTACGCAGAGCACGACCTGATCGCGCTATAGCGGGTCGTTGATCCTTGCCAAGCAAAGACGCCGGTCCGAGAGTTCGGACCGGCGTCACCATGACTAACCCTTGGACGGATCCAGCAGCTTCTGGATCTCGGGAGTGTCGAGGTTCTCCATGGTCACGACAGTGACGCCGGTATCAATGATGCGCGGCTCGATCGTCTCGCCATTGGCAGCCTTCAGCGCCGTCTTGACCCCTTCATAGCCCATTCGGTACGGATTCTGCACGATCAGCGCCTGCACCACGCCGTCCCGCAGCGCTTGCACCTCGGCATCGGACGCATCATAACAGACCAGTTTCACCTTGCCTGCCTTGCCCATCTGCCGAAGCGCCTGAATAGCTCCCTCCGCTCCACCCTGGTTGGCGGCGAATATGCCCGCAAGGTCCGGCGTCGAGGTCAGCATTGACTTGGTCTTGTCGAGACCGATGGACACATCGCTGTTGGAGTACAGAATCCGCGAGCCGAGGTCAATCTCAGGGTACTTGCTCAGCCCGTCAATGAACCCCCGCTCCCGATCGTCCGACGATCCGGCACCCTTGATGAACGGTAGCAGTCCGACCTTCCCCTTCTCCCCGATCAGCTTGGCCAGCGCGTCCGCCGCCTCAGCCCCACCGCGCACGTTGTCGGTTGCGAGGAAAGCCTTGCTGATATCCGGGTTGATGCCGGAATCGATCGTCACGACCGGTATGCCGGCCGCCTGTGCTTCCTTGACATACCTGACAAGGCTCTTTGCGTCACATGCGGCCAGCACGATCGCCTTGACCTTCTTCGTAATTGCATTCTGAACGACGCGTATCTGTCCATCGAGGTCCGTTTCTTCAGTTGGTCCCTCCCAATGGATGGCAACCCCGGCCTCGCTTCCGGCCTTGTCGGCTCCGGCCTTCACCGCCAACCAGAAGGACTGGCTCGTGCCTTTTGGTATGACCGCGATCGTCGGCTTTTCTTCCTTCTTGCCGCAGCCTGCAGCCAGAGCAGCCATGAGCGCCGCCGTCGCCAAGATAGCGCTTCGCTTCATCGGATTCTCCTTGACGTTTCGCTCCGCAAGCCCATGCAGAGCACGTTCCTCTCGCGAGTATAGCGGGATGCCGCACCTGTGTCAACGCATCCGGCCTCGGCAGTTCCACTGCGTTGACATGCTCCAGTTCGTGCTGTTAGAATGCGCGCAGTTCCATGCGCACTGTCTTTCAGATCGCTTCCCTCCTGCTCGTGGCCGCAACTTCGCTCGTTGGTCTGCCCGGATGTGGTCTGCGTCACGCGTCGGGCCGATCCGGCCAAACACCAGAACTGGTGGTCTGGGGCTTGCAGTACGGCGAGGAGAGCGAAGGATTGCGGGCACGGGTCGCCGAGTTCGAGCGGCGTGCCGGCATCAAGGTTAGCATCCTCTCCATGGGCGCGGGGCAGATGAATCCCCAGAAGCTCATGACGGCCATTGTTGGCAGAGTGCCGCCCGACGTAATCCATCAGGATCGTTTCACCATCGGGGATTGGGCGTCCCGCGACGCATTCCAGCCGCTCGATGCGTTCATCAGCCGCGACGCCCGCGCGCCTGACGCGATTCGTCCCACCGACTTCTACGAGGCATGCTGGGCGGAAGCGGTCTACAAGGGCAAGGTGTATGCGGTGCCATCGAGCACCGACGACCGCGCGCTCTACTACAACCGGACGCTGTTCCGGGAATCCGGCATGGATCCCGATCGGCCCCCGCGCACATGGGACGAGCTCCTTGACGCTGCCAAACGCCTCACCAAACTGAATGCCGACGGATCGTTTGCGCGAATCGGGTTCATCCCCAACTACGGCAACTCATGGCTCTACCTGTACAGCTGGCAGAACGGCGGGGAGTTCATGAGCGCCGACGGCTCCCGATGCACTCTCGACAACCCGCACAGTGTCGCGGCACTCGATTTCATGGTCCAGGTGTATGACGCCCTTGGCGGAGTCACCAAAGTTGATGCTTTCGCTTCGGGATTCCAGGCACAGGAACTTGACCCGTTCCTGACGGGCAAGGTCGCGATGAAGATAGACGGGAACTGGGTCCTGCAGGGCATCGGACGCTACCGTCCGGACCTCGACTTCGCCGTCGCCCCAGCTCCCGTCCCGCGAGAGCGCCTCGAACAAACCATCGGCGGCAAGAAGGGCCGGTTCACCGGTGAGCCGCCGTTCATCACATGGTCGGGCGGTTTCTCCTACGCCATACCGCGAGGAGCCCGCCGAAGCCGTGAAGCGTGGGTGTTCATCAAGTGGATGTGCAGTCCGGAGGCAGGCCTCATCGAGGCTGAGGCGCAGAAGCGATACAACCTTGCCAAAGGCAGGCCATTCATCCCTGGCATCTCAGCCAACAAGCGGGTCAACGAGGCGGTGTTCGCCGCCTATGCTCCGAGAGCCGAGAAGTTCAGGACACCCCTGCGGCTGTTCATAGACATGATGCCGGCCGCCCGCTTCCGCCCTGTCACCTTCGTCGGGCAGAGGCTTTGGGACGAACACGTCCGCGCATTCGATCAGGCCACCCATCATAAGGAGACCGGCAAGTCGCCTAGGACGGCCATGGCCGAAAGCGCGGCTGTCGTCCAGAAGGAACTCGACAAAGTCCTGAACCGCAAGGTATATCCTGCCCTCGATCCAAAGGTGCCCATCGTCATCGCTGTGATCGTCGGGGCCGGGCTCCTCGCTTACGCCGTCTGGAGGATACGCGGCATTCTTGGCCTTGGCAGGGTCTCGCGGCAGGAGGCATGGGCCGGATATGCGTTCGCGGCTCCATGGTTGTTCGGGTTTATCGCACTGACCGCGGGACCGATCCTAACATCGGTCTTCTTGAGCTTCTGCGACTACGATGTCCTCCATCCGCCTCGCTTCGTCGGCCTGCACAACTATCGCGAGCTGTTCTCGTCCGACAGCTACTACCTGACGACATCGCTCTACAATGTCGCGTACCTTGCCGGCATTGGCATACCGCTTGGGATTGTCACCGGGCTTGCGATCGCCATGCTGCTCAACTCCAAGGTATCCGGCATGAGCGTGTACCGGACCTGCTTCTACCTTCCCTCGATTGTGCCTGTCGTCGCGAGCGCTGTCCTCTGGGCCTGGGTGCTCAACGGCGACCCTAACCGAGGGCTTCTGAACGCGGCATGGAAGGCGACCCTGTCGGTCTGGTTCGGCTGGGACCCGCCCGGGTGGTTCGGCGCAGCCGAGTGGGCCAAGCCCGGCCTCATCGTCCAGGGCTTGTGGGGAGCAGGCGGAGGGATGATCCTCTGGCTGGCAGGTCTCCAGGGCATTCCTCAGCACCTCTACGAAGCTGCAGAGCTGGACGGCGCCGGCGTATGGAGCAAGTTCAAGAACGTAACCCTGCCCATGCTGTCGCCCTACGTCTTCTTCAACCTGATCATGGGAACGATCGGCGCTCTCCAGGAGTTCGATCGGGTCTATGTGTTGAGCGGTCAAGGGGCCGGAGGTTCTTCCGTGGGACCGGTGGACAGCCTTCTGGTGCCCGTCATGTACCTGTTCAACAGCGCATTCAAGTACTTCAAGATGGGCTACGCCTCCGCCCTGGCCTGGGTCCTGTTCGTCATCATCCTGCTTCTGACGCTGGTGCAACTCAAGATTGCCCCGCGCTGGGTCCACTACGAGGCCGAGAAGAAGTGAACCGACGAAACAGATATGCGCGCATCCGGGTTGCGATCATCCATGCAACGCTGGTGCTCGGATCGCTGCTCTTCCTTGTTCCCTTCGCCTGGCTCGTTGTGACCTCACTCAAAGAGGATGAGGACATGAGCCGGTTCCCTCCCGTTTGGATACCGCGGCGACAGGTCATGATCTCCCTCCAAGGCAAGGAGGTCGGATTAGCTTCTGTCACTGTCAACGGGCGACGGCTCAAGGTCGCCGTGATAGAAGAGCGTGAGACCGGTGAACAGCTGCTCCAGACACTCGACGGGCCTGACAAGGGGGCGAGACTCGTCAGGCCTCGATCGGAAGTGACCAGGATCAAGCGCGTTGGACCTGTCTGGGAAAACTACCCCGACGCGCTGAAGTTTCTGCCGCCCGAAACGCACTCGGGGCTGGTATTTGTCTGGAATACGCTCATCCTGGCTGTCCTCAGCATCGTCGGCACGGTTCTGGCCAGCTCTATGGTCGCATTCAGTTTCTCGCGCCTCAGGTGGCCTGGCCGCGACGGCCTCTTCGTCATCTTGCTGGCTACCATGATGCTGCCCGGGGCGGTGACCATGATGCCGGTGTTCCTCATTTTCCGGTGGCTCGGATGGATTGACACGCTCATGCCGCTCTGGGTGCCTGCCTTCTTCGGCAGCGCGTTCAATGTGTTTCTTCTGCGCCAGTTCTTCCTGACGATCCCAACCGATCTCGAAGATGCCGCCAAGATTGACGGCTGCAGCTACTTCGCCATCTATCACAGGATCATGCTGCCGCTGGTGAAGCCCGCCCTCGCCGCCATCACCATCATGACCTTCATGGGCTCGTGGAACAACTTCATGGGCCCCCTGATCTACATCAGCTCACCCCTGAAAATGCCGTTGGCATACGCACTCCAGCTTTTCCAGACGGCTCATGGCGGTGAACCCGGTCTTCTGATGGCTGCCAGCACCATGATGATGCTTCCGGTTCTGGTGGTCTTCTTCCTCACCCAGCGTTACTTCATCCAGGGAGTGACGCTCACGGGCCTCAAGGGCTGACGACCCATGCCATCCCGAAAGCTGAACATTCCCCGGATCAAGCGGGCAGTCATGTTCATGTCCGGCATCATCCTTGGGGGATGGGGAGCCCTGACCGGGCTTTCAGCCCAGGCGGCAGCCTCGCCGTATATCAGTTTCATGCTGGGCTACTCGCCCCCCACCGCCAACGCACGCGCCTTCATGTTCGCAATGTGGTCTGCGGTGACTGCTGCGGCCACATGGGTCCTCGTGAGCGGCCGATCACCCGACTTTGCGGCCTGCGCCTTGATCGCTGTGGGAGCGGTGGTCGGCGCAGTCATGGGAGCCAAGACGGCCCTGGCTCCGCGCAGTCTGCCCGTGCGGCTCGGGCGGACCCTGGTCACCATTGCGCTCATGTATGTCGTCATCGAGGGCATCAGAGCCCGCTTCGGCGGGCCGTCCGTCATCGAACAGGCGTGGCTCCGGGGACCCGTGGGTTGGCTCGTATCCGGCGCGATCTGCGGCATCCTGGCACGCGTTCTGGCGCTTCCGATCGGCGTTTTCCTTGTTCCGTCCATCCTGTACGCCGGAGGGTTCGCACCCGATGAGGCGGTTGTGCTGTCGCTCAGTGTGTCCGTGCTGGCAGGACTTCTGCCCGCCGTCGGCTACATGATGCGAACTGAGCGCGACGAAGTGATGGGACCGTCCATGAGCGCAGGAGGCGTCGTTGGGGGTGCGATTGGCGGCTACGCTCTGGCTCATCTGTCATCCCCCGCCACGACGTGGCCGCTAACCGTGTTCGGCATCACCGCGATGCTTCTTTCGTCATGGCTTGCCTATCGCGGCGCGGACTGAACCGTGATTCGCCCTGTGACCATTCTGGGCATTGACCCGGGCACGGCGACGACAGGCTTCGGTGTCGTTCAGAAGCGAGGATCGGAGCTTAGCGCCGTGGCGTTCGGCGTCATCCGAACCGGCCCGGAAGAGTCTCCTCCGGACCGGCTTGCTCGCATCCATGATGCCGTTGGGGCCTTGCTCGACCGCCATCAAGTGGATGCCCTGGCCACCGAGAGGCTGTTCTTCACGCGCAACGAGACCACCGCCTTCAGTGTGGGTCGCACCATTGGCGTTGTGCTGCTTGCAGCAGCGAGGCGGCAGATTCCCTGGACTGAGTACTCGCCTGTAGCGGTTAAACAGGCCGTCGTCGGCTACGGCGGGGCCGATAAGAAGCAGGTGCAGTACATGATCCAGCGAATATTGGGATTGGATGCCGCGCCAAGGCCCGACGATGCCGCCGATGCGCTGGCGGTGGCGGTATGTCATGCACATATGCTGAAGGCTGAGTGCTGAAGGGCGAAGGCTGAAGGCTGAACATGGATGTCCATCATTACGAACGCACGACGAGGAGCGAGACATGAGCGAGAGACTGGCAGTTGACGGTGGCACTCCGGTACGGACCGCACCGTGGCCTGCTTGGCCGGTGTTCGGCCCCGAGGACGAGGAAATCCTGCTGGACGTGTTACGGTCCGGTCAGTGGTGGGCGGTCGGAGGCAAGCGGGTGCCGGAGTTCGAAAGCGCCTTCGCGGCCATGCAGGACGCCAAGCATGCCGTCGCGGTGACGAATGGCACGGCGGCCATCGAAATCGCTTTGCGCGCGCTTGGGATAGGCTGCGGAGACGAGGTGATCGTTCCGCCGTACACGTTCATTGCAACGGCGAGCAGCGTTCTCGCGGTCGGGGCAACCCCCGTGTTCGCGGATATCGAGCCGACCAGCCTCAATCTCGATCCCGTTCGCGCTGAAGAGGCCGTCACCGAGAGAACGAAGGCCATCATCCCGGTACACATCGCAGGATGCCCGGCCAACATGGACGGGATACTCGAGGTTGCGCGACGCCACAACCTCGCCGTCATCGAAGATGCCGCTCAGGCGCACGCAGCGGAATGGCGGGGGCGCAAGGTCGGCGCGCTTGGCGACTGCGGTACGTTCAGCTTCCAGGCAAGCAAGAATCTGAACGCGGGCGAGGGCGGATGCATCGTCACCAACAAGGATGACGTTGCCGACAAGTGCTGGTCGGTCCACAACGTCGGGCGCACACGCGCGGGCAAGTGGTACGAGCATCACGTATTGGGCGGCAACTTCCGGATGACCGAATGGCAAGCCGGCATACTCTTGGCCCAGATGGCGCGGGTTCCCCAGCAGACGGAGCGACGATCCGAGAACGCGAAGAGGCTGACCGCAAGCCTCGATCGCATTCCGGGCATCGTGACGCTGCCGCCCGATGAACGCGTCACTCGTCACGCCTACCACCTCTACGTCTTCCGCTACGACCCCACGGAGTTCGGAGGACACTCCAGGGGTGAGTTCCTGTCGGCGCTCGGGGCTGAAGGCGTTCCGGCGGGTGCAGGCTATGTCCCGCTCTACAAAGAGGTCGTGTTCCAGCGGAAGTCTGCCGGCTTGGGGTCATGGTGCAAGGCCGGCCGACACATCGAGTACTCGGCCGTCGAGTGTCCCGTCTGCGAACAGGTCTGTGAGGATGCCGTCTGGCTGTTCCAGACCATGCTGCTGGGCGATCCGTCAGATATGGACGACATTGCGACAGCGATCGAGAAGATCCGAAAGGCATGGACGGTGTGACCCATCATCGCGTCCTCACGCTCGTTGCGCTGGCCGCGTACGGCCTCGCCGCGTCGGGTTCTGGTGCTCCCCGGGTCCAGACGGCGGCGCGCGCGAAGGTCACCACCACCAGTGCGCCCATCCGGCCAGATGAAGCGCATATGCGGCTCGACGATCTCGGCATCTACCGGGTGGGCTTCCGGCGGGACGGCGCGCCCGCTCAGGAAATGCCGATCGGGTGGTCGGCGCACTTTGACGAGCCGAGCGGGATCTCCTGCCTGCCTTTCGGAGAACAAGGCGGGCGTCGGGCGTGGCTGCTCCATTGTCCGTGGCGAGGCGGCGTCGGCTTCACGTTTCAGGAGTTCACGTTCAAGAACCCCATGACGAAACGGATCGTGGTGAGCGGCGCAACCGCGATGAAAGCCGAGTACGCCGACCGGTCCGATGGCGCGACGTTTCGCGTTCTTGTAAACGGCCGAAAGCTAATGGAACGGCACCAGACGGATGCCCAGTGGAGACGATTCAGTTTCGAACTACAGGGCGTGAAGACGACGAATGTTATCGTTCGTTTCGAAACTGACCCCGGGCCCAAACGCAACGCATCGTTCGACTACTCGCTCTGGGGAGATCGGAGCATAACGTTCGTGGGGCTCCGCGCGTCGCCCCCTCGCCATCCTGAACCGCCAGACCTTGATATTGCGAAGGTGGTGAACAGCGCCCGCAACGGCGTTGCCCCGAGCAACGGCTTTCCCTACCGCGTCAAGGCGAGCGTCGAATCCGGAACTGCCCGCCTTCGCTATGAGGGCGGCGACGGCGTCGTCGAATACGTCTGGACCCCATCTGTTGGGGACATCGGTCGCATCCGTGCCCACGCGGCGGTCCGGGGCGGTTCGGCACACTCGGTCGACGTCGCCTACGGCGCAAGGATTCGCTGGACCGCCGACGCAGGAAGTGTCACTGCCGGCGGGACGCCTGCACTGCGGGCGGCCGGCAACCGAGTCGTATGTGAGAAGACGTTTCGAGTCCGAGGCAAGACTGTCGCGGTCAACCTGACGGCCTCAGTTGTCGGAAAGGCGCTCCTGCTGTCGGTTGCATGCGGCGAACCCGTCGTCGAGGCCTTGGACGCCGGCACATGGGGACCGGTGCTTCGACGCACCGGCATACCGGTCCCCTACTACGGCACCGTCTACTATGCGCGTCAGGAAGGGCTGTTCCTCAACTCCTATCTCGACTGGACGGTGTCGAGCGCATCCTCGCACTCAGCCATGCTCGCTACGTACAGCTCACTTACCGACAGAACGCGCCGGCGCCTCAAGGAGACGGCTGTCTTCGCGCCCGCTTGGCACCTCGCTGAGGTTCTGCCGAACATTCCAAACGTGCCAAGTCCCTACCGAGGACAGGTGGGTCGGCGGATAGTCCTAGATGTATGGGGCGGACGGTACGCCGACATCGCGCGCAGGCTAGAGGCGCTTCATGGCATGGGCCTGACCAACTGCACAGTGCTGATCCACGACTGGCAGCGGAGCGGATATGACAATGCTCTGCCGATGCATCTTCCGGCCGCAGCGGACAAGGGCGGCGATGAAGCGATGAAGACACTGGTGTCCACCGCCACCCGGCTCGGTTACTTGATTGCGCTCCACGAGAACTACGTGGACTACTATCCGAACTACGATAACTTCGACGAGCGCCACATCGCGCTGGACTCATCCGGGAAGCGCGTGCCGGCATGGTACAACCCGGGCACCAAGATACAGTCGTTCGCCATTCAGCCGAACGCCATCCTGCCCCTGGCAGAAACCCAATCGCCGGAGATCAACCGGCGTTTCCGAACCAACGCCTGCTATCTCGATGTTCACTCGGCTGTTCCGCCGTGGTTCCATGTGGATCATCGAGCCTCCGAGGAGGGCTCCGGCACATTCGCTCGCGTGCGAGAGGCTCACCGAGATCTGTTCGCGTACGAGCGCCGAACCCATGGCGGGCCCGTGTTCGGCGAGGGCAACAACCAC
>JBBIQU010000136.1:0-11517 GCA_037442185.1 Chthonomonadales bacterium
GCTGAGAGCTGAGAGCTGAGGGCTGAGAGCTGAGAGCTGAGAGCTGAGAGCTGAGGGCTGAGAGCTGAGAGCTGAGAGGCAAGAGGCAAGGGGCAAGAGGCAAGGGACAAGGGGCGAGAGGCGAGGATGGGATTGACGGCGGCTCCGGAACGTGTGATCGCGGAGTTCGAGCAGGCTGACCTGCTGCGATTCACGACTGCCGGCAGCGTGGACGACGGGAAGTCAACGCTCATCGGCAGACTCCTGCACGATTGCCGGGCCATCTACGAAGACCAGCTGCTGGCCATGTCGGAGGCGTCGCGCAAGGGCGGCAACGATGCGCTGGACCTGGCCCTCGTCACCGACGGCCTGCGGGCTGAGCGCGAGCAGAAGATCACCATTGACGTGGCGTACCGGCCCTTCGCCACTCCGAAGCGCCGATTTATCGTCGCCGACGCGCCGGGCCACGAGCAGTACACCCGCAACATGGTCACAGCCGCCTCGACGGCCGAAGTCGCCGTGGTCCTGTTGGACGCTGAACGTGGGGTGACCGTCCAGTCCAGACGTCACGGCTTCCTGTCCGCTCTCGTCGGCATTCGCCGCATGGCCATCGCCGTCAACAAGATGGACCTAGTCGGCTGGTCTGAGGAGCGTTTTCGCCAACTGCGCGACGAGTACGCAGGGTTCGCCGCCCGATTCGATGTGGACCTCACATTCATACCGGTGAGCGCCCTCCTGGGCGACAATGTGGTGGAGCGCAGCGCCAACATGCCGTGGTACGACGGCCCGTCGCTCCTGGAGTACCTCGAGAGCGTCCCGCTGGCTCGCATGTCCGAGACCGCTCCTTTCCGACTTGCCGTTCAATATGTGCAGCGGCCCGATAAGGACTACCGAGGCTACTCCGGAACGATTGCTTCGGGCTCGGTGGCTGTGGGCGATCCGGTGAGCGTGTTCCCGTCCCGGTTCACGTCGCGTGTCACGGGCATCTGGTCACCCGCCGGCGAAGTCCAGCGCGCCGAGGCCCCCGAAGCGGTGACCCTTACGCTCAGCGACGATATTGATGTGGGCCGAGGGCACATGATCGCTTCACCCGAGGTTCCTCCGGAAGAGCTGACCGAGTTCGAAGCCACGGTCATCTGGATGGATGCGGCCCCGCTCGACACGGACGTGACATATCTGATGAAGCACGCATGCCGGGTCCTGCGCGCGCGCCCCTTGCGGGTCATGCACCGAACCAACCCGGCAACGCTGGACCCCGAGCCGACGAGCGCGCTGGCGCTGAACGAGATTGGCCGCGTTCGGATGCGCGCTCTCCAGCCGATCTACGGGGATCCCTATGCGCTGAACCGTCACACGGGCGGGTTCATCCTCATTGACCCCGCAACGCACCAGACCGTCGGCGCCGGTCTCATCGAAAAGGGGATAGGCGCGCGCTCGGGTCGGAGCGCGAACATCACGCGCCATCGCGGAACCGTATCGCCGGAAGATCGCCGACGCCTACTGCGGCAATGCCCTGTCACCGTTTGGCTGACGGGCCTGAGCGGGTCCGGCAAGTCATCCGTTGCCTACGCGGTGGAAGCGCGATTGGTGGCCGACGGGCGCGCGTGCGTGGTGCTGGACGGCGACAACATGCGGCACGGCCTCAACCGCGATCTGGGCTTTTCGCCCGAGGATCGGGCTGAGAACATCCGTCGAGTTGCGGAGGTTGCGCGGCTCATGAACGACGCCGGTCTCATCGTAATCACTTCGTTCATCTCGCCCTATGCGGCGGACCGATCTAATGCGCGTGAGATCATCGGCGATGAGCGGTTCGTTGAGACCTTTGTGGACGTCGCTGCCGAGGAATGCGAACGGCGCGACCCGAAAGGACTGTATGCCAAGGCGCGCGCGGGACTGATACCCGACTTCACGGGTGTCTCGGCGCCCTATGAAGCGCCCCTGACACCGGATATCCGCCTCGACGGAACGCGTCCCATAGACGAGCTCGTCGAGATCGTGGTGGAGCGGCTCAGGTCGCGCGGCAGTCTCGACTGAGAGATCGTCGGACAGGTCCGACAGGTCAGACTCGTCTGACGGGTCCGACCGGTCTTAGGAGGCTTTCGATGCTGATTACGGTCATTGGGCGCGGCCACGGGGGTACCCGGGCCATGTCGCACACGCTCAGCGCATCGGGCGTCTACATGGGTGAGCCGCTGAACGAATCGGGAGACCTGCTTCCGCCCGAGCCCATGTACGAGGCATGTCGCGTCTTCGCAAGGTACGTTTCCCATCGGGGCGGGATGGACTGGGACTTCTCGCGGGTCATGGACGGCCCCATTGACCCGGCGTTCGTGCGTCTCGTCGAGCAGTTCCTGACGACGGTGCTGTCGTCCAATGCCGAGCGCCGTGGCTGGAAGCTGCCTGAGACGACGCTCGTGCTGCCCTGGATCGTCCGGATGTATCCCGACGCGCGTTACATCTACTGGTCCCGCGATCCTCGTGACAGCATCCTGGGCGCGCACCTCACCGACGATCTCGGAGATTTCGGCATCGCGTATGATCGAACCGACGATGTGCGGCTGCGGAGAGCCATCAGTTGGCGCTATCAGTGGGAGATCATGCGCGCAACGCCGCCTCCGGCCCACCGCATCGAAGTGCGTTTCGAGGACTTCGTGCTCGATCAGGAGGCAACGCTCAGCCGTATCGAGGCGTCTCTGGGCTTCGGGCTTGCGCGCATACCCGTCAGGTCCGACAGCGTCGGGCGATGGAAGGCCGACACAGGGCGACACGACTTTGATCTGTTCCCGCGCAGCGCGCTATACCCCTGACACTCAGGACGCGCCAGCGGCTGCAAGGATCGGCTACACTATCCGCCGGATCCATGCCGACACCAAACAGGAGGCTTACACACATGCGTGCCTTCGTATGCGCCTCTCTCGCGCTGCTGATCGCCGTTCCCACGTTCGCCCAGCAGCCGAACCGGCGTCAGAACCGTCAGCGCCCCATGCGGATCGGGCTTCAGTTGTACTCCGTGCGCGATGACTGCGCCAAGGACCTTCCCGGCGTGCTCAAGGCCGTGGCCCAGATGGGATATGAAGGAGTTGAGTTCGCGGGATACTACGGTCGTTCAGCCGAGGAGCTGAAGAAGCTGCTTGACGAGAACAAACTCGTGTGCTGCGGCACCCACATCTCGCTGGAGAGCCTGCTCGGCGATGAGTTCGACAAGACCGTCGCCTTCAACAAGACCCTCGGCAACCGATTCTTGATCGTGCCGGGCCTGGCAGCCGAGCGGACCAAGTCGAAGGAGGCGTGGCTGGCCACGGCCAAGGTCTTCAACGAGATCAGCGAGAAGCTCAGGCCACACAACATGTGGATCGGCTACCACAACCACACTTCGGAGTTCAAGCCCTTGGACGGCGAACTCCCGTGGGACACGTTCTTCGGCAACACAGGTCAGCGCGTCCTGATGCAGTTCGATACCGGCAACGCTCTTGCCGGCGGAGCGCAGGCGGCTCCATTCATCCGCAAGTACCCGGGTCGCGCACGCACAGTCCACATCAAGGAACACTCGGCGACCAATGACAAGGCGCTGATCGGCGAAGGTGACGTGCCGTGGAAGGAACTGCTGCCGCTGCTCCAAACGACGGGCCGAACGCGGTGGCTCATCGTCGAGCAGGAGAGCTATGCGTACCCGCCGATGGAGTGCGTCGCCAAGTGCCTCCCCAAACTGAAGGAGCTTCTGGCGGCAACATCAGCCGCGACGAGGTGAGTTACGGTTCGGCCCGCAGATCACGGCACCTGACGGGTATTGGGCATTCGGCTGCCGGAACGGTCACTTCTCGACGGCGTAGACCTTCTGGTTGGGAGCAGACCATTTGAGGGTGTAGCGCGAGCCGAGGAATGACCGCACCGAGACCAGGGCATCTCCGTCGGAGGGGATGCCCGCGGCTTCGGACATGGCGCGAGATGATGCCCAGGAGGTCCCGTTCCGAATGACGGCCGGGATCACGGCGGCCGGCTGGTCGCCCATGCCGTGGCGGTACAGCACCAACTTGACCGTCGGCGCGTCCGCAGGCTTCAGCGCATCGGCCACAGCCTGAATAACGTTGTCCTTGCGCACGTTTCGGCCCGGGCACGTTGTGTGGGTGGTCTTCGGGTCCTCTTTGTGGAACCTGATGGTCTCGGGAGCGAACTCGCCCTTGCGGCAGAGAGATGCCAGCGCCGCGATGGCATGGTCCCTGACCAGCGCCCCGGGGCCGCTGTCGAAGGCCTCGCGGCCGTACTCGCCCAGCATCTCGATGCCCCATGAGACCGCATTCCAGCTCGGGCTATGGACGCCACGCCTCGTGAGCGGGTTCAGCACCCAGATGCCGTTCTGGTCCACGAACAGATGAGGGCAGCCCGACCAGCCCTTGCCGACATAGAAGCCGTAGAGGTTCTGGATGTGCTGAGGGGTGAAGCCATCGGGGCGTTGCGCCAGCGAGGGGACCGCGGTGTTATGGAGGACGATGAACTCCGGATGCCAGCGGCTCAGGCTCAGGCCGGCCACGTAAGCATCGAACTCATCATCCGAGAACCTTCGTCCAACGATGTCCCAGGCCATGGCGCCCTCCTTTGCGACATTCAGGCCGAAAACGGCAACGGGCGTCGGATTCTCGCCGACGCCCGAAGACCCTGGTCACTCTCCATGTCGGGGTGGGCGGACTTGAACCGCCGACCTCGCAGTCCCGAACCGCGCGCTCTACCAAGCTGAGCCACACCCCGGATAGCAATGTGTACAGTATGGGACAAGGCCGGGCAGAGTGTCAAGGCTCCAATCGGGCATAGACGGCGGATACGCCCCATCGGCTGTGCGCGCTACGCTTGCGGTGCGTTCTCGGCCATAATGGGCAGTCGGCCTCGTCCAGCCGGCAACTACGCTGCCAGAAGGAGTGGACACGACATGAGGGCTCTTCGTTTCATGGGTTGGGCGGCAGTCTGCGCAGCCGTCGCGTTCGGCGTTCGGGTGTCGGCGCAACCGAGCAACATGGCGCGGGGCGTGGTCTTCCATGACGCCAACGGCAACGGCACGCGCGACGCAGGCGAGCCGGGCATCAGGGGCGTCAGGGTGTCGAACGGTCGCGCGATCGTCACAACGGACAGGCGCGGGGCATACGAACTGCCCGTCGGGGACGACACGTGCCTCTTTGTGATCAAACCCCGCAACTGGGCGCCGCCGGTGGATGCGAACGGCCTCATGCGCCTGCACTATATCCACAAGCCCGCAGGATCGCCGAAGCTCCGCTACCCGGGCGTCGAGCCGACAGGGTCGCTGCCCGCATCCATTGACTTCCCCTTGACGCCGCGACGAGAGCCCAATCGGTTCAAAGTCGTGCTTTTCGGCGACACGCAGCCGAGAAACCAGACGGAGATAGACTACATCGCCCACGACGTGGTCGAGGACATTGTGGGTACCGACGCGGCATTCGGGATAACGCTCGGCGACGTCGTGTTCGATGATCTTTCGCTTTTCGACAGCATGACGCGCACCATCGGAGTCATCGGCATCCCGTGGGTCTACGTCATGGGCAACCACGACACGAACCACGATGCGCCGGACGACGCGCGCTCCGACGAAACCTGGGAGCGCCATTTCGGTCCGCCATACTACTCGTTCGACTACGGTCCCGTGCATTTCGTCGTGCTCGACAACATTATGTGGCGCGGGAAGACCGAGACTGCGTCGGCAGGCTACAGCGGCGGCCTGGGCGAGGCTCAGCTCGAGTGGCTCAAGAACGACCTTGCCGGAGTGCCGAAGAATCGGCTTGTCGTCCTCCTGATGCACATTCCCATCGAAGGCGTTGCCGAAAAGGAGCAAATCTTCCGGCTGATCGAAGGCAGGCCCAACACAGTCTCCATGTCGGCCCACACGCACACGCAGGAGCACCGCTTCATCGGCAAGGAGGGCGGATGGAACGGCAAGAAGCCGCACCATCACCTGATCAGCGCCACCGTCTGCGGCAGCTGGTGGTCAGGCGCTCCAGATGAACTGGGCATACCCCACGCGACGATGAGCGACGGCGCTCCGAACGGCCACTCGATCGTGACGTTCGACGGCGCGCAGTACGACATCGAGTTCTTCCCGGCGCGGCGTCCTGCCGCCAACCAGATGAGCATCTACGCGCCCGATGAAGTCCCGCTGGCTGAAGTAGCGCAGACGGAGGTGACCGTCAACGTGTTCGCCGGTTCCTCACGGTCTGTTGTCGAGATGCGGGTTGGCCGCGAAGGGCAGTGGATCCGAATGGAGCAGGCGCGGGTCGGGGATCCGGCCTACCTCAAGCTGAAGGCGGCCGAGGCCGGGCCAAATCCGCCGCCGGGACGCAAGCTACCGGGCATTTCCCTATCGTCGCACATATGGCGCGCCAAGCTGCCGTCCGGCCTCGCGCCGGGCACACACCTGATCCAAGTCAAAACGACGGACATGTTCGGACGCACCTCTCAAGACAGCCGGGTAGTCCGCATCCGCTAGACCGAAGACGCCGGCCGCCCTACCTGTCGTCAAGGCCGCAGATGGACCGTACGGCATTCGACAGGTAGGGCGCCGAACACCTGAGCCGCCTCAGGTAGTCTGGGTGAGCTGCGAGCCATTCGCGCGGATGGATGTTGGACTTGGCCGCGTTGCACCGGGCGCAGCACGGCACGCGGTTCGACGGGTTGTCGAGGATCCTGCGGGGCACGCGGCATTCGCGGGCGCGAGACAGGGGCACCACATGGTCAATGGTGTCGGCATCCGGCGCGCCGCAGTAGGCACAGGCTTCCCGCTTTCGGTGCGGACGGCTCACGGCGTCCTACGCCTCGTCGGCCGGCTCAGTTGAGAAGTCGCTCTGGGCGGATCCGGCGCCGCCTTCGGCCTCGTCGCCCCCTTCGTCGGGCGGCAGCGGCGACGGAGGCTCCAGCATCGCCGATGTGTAAACGGCGTGTATCACCTCGCTGGGGGTGGTCACCCCTGCCAGGACCTTCTCGACACCGTCCTCCATCATCGTGCGCATGCCTTGCTCGCGCGCGAGGCGGTGCATCTCCATGGCCGTAGCCCGTCTCGCGATCAGGGCTTTCAGGTCCGGTCCGTTGACCAACAGCTCGAACACGCCGACGCGCCCCCGGAAGCCGGTCTCGCGGCACGTCTTGCAGCCGGCGCCCTTGAAGAACCGATGCTTGCGCGCGGCGTCGAGCGACATTCCCATGGCGAGTATCTCGTCGGCGGTGGGCGTATAGGGTTGCTTGCACTCCGAACATATGACCCTGACCAGACGCTGAGCGAGAATGCACAGGACCGTGGAAGCCACAAGGTACGGCTCACCGCCCATGTCCATCATGCGGCCGAGAGTCTCCACGGCGTTGTTGGTGTGCAGCGTTGTCAGCACGAGGTGGCCCGTCAGGCTAGCCTGGATCCCGATGGACAGCGACTCAGGGTCGCGCATTTCGCCCACCATCATCACATCGGGGTCCTGGCGCAGAAACGACCGCATGACGCGCGCAAAGGACATCTTCTCGGTCACCTGAACCTGCGTGATGTTGTCGTGGAACTCATACTCGATCGGGTCTTCCACCGTGACGATGTTGCGCCTCTGCCTATCCAGGTTGTTGATCGACGCATAGAGAGTGGATGTCTTTCCTGAACCCGGCGGTCCCGTCACCACGATCATGCCGTAGGGAGTCTGGATGGCCCGGAGCCATTCCTTGAGCACGTGGTCCGGCATGCCCAGCTTGCCGACATCAATGCGGACGCTGGCCGGGTCGAGCAGGCGGATTACGACCTTCTCTCCGCTCAGCGCCGGCAGCACGGACACGCGAGCGCTGAAGCGTCGGTTTGCGTATTCCATGTCAATGCGGCCGTCTTGGGGCACGCGGCGTTCGTCAATATGCATTCCGGCTGCGAGCTTGATGCGCGCCAGCACGCTGGACACGTGTTCGTTGGGGAAGTAGCCGATCTGATGCATCACGCCGTCAACGCGGAAGCGGATTCGTGTCCTGTCTCGCTCGGGCTGAATGTGGATGTCGGACGCGCCGCCGTCGAGGGCCTCGGTGAAAACGCGGTCAACGATGGAAACGCCCAGAGCGGTAGATTCGCCCCCCATCTCCCGGGCGACGCCTCCCTCGCGGAGAATGAGGCGGAACTTGCGGTTCGCGTTCGCGACGGTCACCTGAGCCATGGACGATCTCCCCTGAAGCGGTATGTGAATCTGTGCAGGATTGTAACACGCAGGCAGAATGCTGTCGAGGGTAGGCATCCGCGCTTGCATGCCGGGCACACAACGGAAACCCTCCGAGCGCAAACAAGGTATCAGTATTAGTGCCGGTAGGGCCGCCGCGGCTGCCCTATGATGCGATCCGGCGGCGGTCTGGGCGCATTCGACGTTCGAGGGAGTGGACCGATGAAATGCGTGTCGTGCGGAACCGAAATGCCGCAAGGGGCGGCCTTCTGCTCGAAGTGCGGGGTGAAAGCCACCGACGCGGCTTCGGAGCGCGTCCGGCCCATCAGCCCAGGCGCCGCTCCCGCCGGGCGTGATCGCGGAAAGATCGCCCTTGCTTTGGTCGCCGCCGCAGCGCTTGCCGCCGCGGCGTACTTCGGGTGGCGGGCATTCTCAAAGCCGGCACGAGTCGCCCAGGTCTCCGGTCGTCAGGGGCCCGTGGCGCCGCTCACGGAGCGCTCCGGCCGGGTTGGATCGGTCGGCCCACTGACGGACCGCACCGGAACCGCGCCCGAGCCCGAACCTGTGCCGCAGGATGTCATAGACTATCTGGCGTTTCTCAAGGACATCGAACAGCAGCGCGTCATGCTGGCCAGGACCCAGCTCGCCGAGGTGCTCAAGCAAAGCACCGATCTCACGTACTCCGGGGCCATGTCCGATTGGACCACGAACGAGCCCGAACAGAAGTACCGCGAAGTCTACGGCCGCTTCCAGCAGTCGCTGTCGCTTTGGACCGGACAGTGGCAAGAGCTGGCCGGCAGGTTCCTTGGTTATCCGAAGCCGGTGCCGGCCTCGTGCTCCGAACTCCGAGATCGCTACTACGCCCTGTTGGGCGCGACCAGCGCGGGAATGGCACAGATCGGCAACAGCTTCAGTCAGGCTCTGAGCGGCGATCCGGGCAAGGCCCTTGAGACGCTAACGCGCATGCAGGGCTCCGGACTGGGCTCATCATCCAAGGAGATCGCCGATGCCTGTGTCGCCGCCGACGATGCTCTTGCCGCTGTGTGCGACAGGCACAAGCTGAAGAAGGACTTCGCCATCCGTGATGATCTGGGAGGGGGCAATCTGCTCGGTCGGTAAGGCGGCAATACGGCGGTACAAAGAAGGAATCCTACCCGCGTCAGGGGAATCACCTGTCTTGCGACGGTCGCGTTAAGGGCCGCGCGAAGAGGCAATGCTCCTCACTCAGGCTGGACCGACGATGAATCGTCGGTCTGCAAGACGGAACCCGCGTGCGGGCTGGCTTCAACCCGCCGATGTGGGTTTCGTGAGTCGCAGGCAGGCTATTCATCGTCCGTCTGGCAGGGACTTCATTAGAGGTGGCGTGTGTTGCGCTCAGGGGAGGTTGAGCATGTTAGCGGAGTTCAAGTCGTTCCTGACCAAGTCGAACGCACTTGCGCTGGCCGTCGGCGTTATCATCGGCGCCGCAACCGGCAAGGTTGTGTCGGCAGTCGTTGACGACCTTCTGATGCCCCTCATCGGTATGGTCCTCCCGTCAGGCGACTGGAGGGAAGCCAAACTAGTCCTGAAGACCGTCACCGATGCGGCCGGCAAGGAAACCGAGGCGGCCATTCAGTACGGCCACCTGATCGGCACTGTCGTTGACTTCGTGATCATCGCGTTCGTCGTTTTCATGCTCACGAAGGCGCTGCTGAAACCGGAACCTGCGCCTGCGGCGCCGCCGACAAAGGATTGTCCGGACTGCCTCGAGACCGTTCCCGAGGCCGCTAAGAAGTGCCGCGCCTGCGGGAAGGTATTTGACTAGGTAGGAGCGGGGCCTTAGGCCGCCTTCCCAGTAAGGCGCATACCGAGAGGAGAGCCATGCACGAGAAGAGCATCGAACTCATGAATGCTGCTGTCGAGGACGAACTCGTCGCCGTCCATCAGTACATGTACTTTCACTTCCATTGCGATGACCAGGGCTACGATCTGCTCGCGGGGCTGTTCAAGCGAACGGCCATCGAGGAGATGCTCCACATCGAGCGGCTGGCCGACCGCATCCTGTTCCTGAAGGGCGATGTTGACCTGTACACGCCGAAGCGCGTCGAGCCTATTCACGACGTCAAGGCGATGCTGGAACTCGCTCGCAAGATGGAAGAGCACAGCGCCGTGTCGTATGGGAAGTGGGCCAACGAGTGCGGCACGAACGGCGACGTGGTCTCGAGACAGCTGTTCGAGAGCCTCGTCGTTGACGAAGAGCGCCATTACGACCAGTACGACAACGAGATTGACAATCTGGATCGGTTCGGCGAGAACTACCTGGCGCTCCAGTCCATAGAAAGAAGCAAGGCCAGGGCTGCGTCGCCTCCGCCATCCGGAGGCGAATGATCGTCTCTGACCGCGCCGGGGCTTAGGGCCGGTTGTCAAGCCGCCAGGGCGAGCGCATCGCCCTGGCGAGCATTCGTGCTGCTTCCTCGTCGCCGACGACACGCTCCGCGATCGGATCCCAGCGGATCTTGCGTCCCAGGCGGATTGCGAGGTCGCTCAGGCAGCAGATGGTCTGCGACCGCAGGCCGGCCTCGATCGGCGCGACTGTGTGCGTACCGGTTCGGATGCAGTCGAGGAAGTTCCGGTGGTGATTGTCGCTCCGCGTCAGGCGGACGCCGCCCGCCGGAATGCGCTCTCGCGCCAGTGACTCGGGCTTGGTCCAGAAGCGGCCCCGATCCACGAAAACAGTGCCGTCCTGGCCTTCAAAGGTGATCCCGAAGTCGGCCTCGTTCAGTGTCGTGAACAGCATGCGCGTTCCGCTCGCGTAGAGGCACTCGACATGCCAGGTGATCGGAGTGTCGGTCATGCCGGTCGGCTCGAAGACGCCGGTACCTTCGATGCTGACGGGGCCCGAGTCATCCATCCCCAGGCCCCATTGGGCTATGTCCACGTGATGGATGCCCCAGCCGGAAATGTAGCCCCCTGCCGAGTAATCCTCGATGTGGTACCAGTGCATCCGGTCAATGCGCTCGGGGCTGTAGGGTGACCATGGCGCCGGCCCGATCCACATTTCCCAGTCCACGCCGGGAGGGGGCTCAACCGATGTCGCGACGCCACGGGCCTCGTTGCCGCATACGGCGACGCGCACAGTATGGACTCTGCCGATGGCTCCATTCCGCACCAGCTCGCAGGCGAACCTGAAAAGCCGGTCGCTCCGCTGCTGGGTGCCGTGCTGGAACACGGTTCCGTACCGTCGCACGGCGTCGCGCATGGCGCGCCCTTCCTCGAACGTTCGGCAGAGGGGCTTCTCGGAATAGCAGCGCTTGCCGTTCCGAGCGGCCTCGACGACCTGAAGGCGTGCCCGACCTCTTGGTGCTGCTGGTGTTTGTTGTGGGTGTGGTGC
>JBBIQU010000137.1:0-11469 GCA_037442185.1 Chthonomonadales bacterium
TACTAGACTCCCCGCTACGCCCGTCGGCGAAGTCCGGCCACCCACGTCATCGCGAGTTTCCATCCGGGAGCTTCGGGCTCTCAGGAACGACGCCAGTGCGTACCAGCCGGTCCAAGCGTGATGTCCGTTGATCGGCAGGTGGTCGGTCCGGCTGATACGCCCCTACAAGCCCGCGCGCACGCCGCGCCGTTCGTAGGGGCGAGTCAACCGCACGAACCACGAAACGACGATGAGGCAATCGTGCCGCAGCGGTTGGCTCGCCCTCGCGGCACACGACGAAGCCAAACCGTCGCCACACAGGACTCGACAACAAGAGCGATGACGTGTGCGCTCGATCCGCCCCAAGACCACCGCGAGCGCCGATTCAGCGCAATGGCGTGTAACCGGCGGGGCGCGGTTGGCGTATAATGTTGGGACACGGGGGTGATTGGTGTCGACCTGGACGATGCCGACCCTGGTGGCGAGCCGAGGTGCCGCAGGCCTCGTAAAAAGCGGCAAACAATAAACGCGAACACTTCTCAGTACGCGTACGCGGCCTAAGTAGGCCGCGCGTTCAGCCTCTCCCTGTCGGCCGGAGAGGGTCTGAGCGTCACCCATGCCGACTTGACCGCCCAGGGCCCGTCCGCCGCCCGACAGCGGGACATCCAAGACGGAACGGCGCTCACGGATCCCGTCTACGGGAGCCATGAGCGCGAGATCAAAACGTAGACTACGCTCGTAGAGGCCGGGCAAGGGTCTCCGGGGACCGGGGTTCGAGTCCCCGCACCTCCACCATCGCTGGGGCCGCTCCGCATCGGGGCGGCCCATACGTTTCATCCGCCAGACGCACGGAACGACTGTACGCCCGCCCGCGTATGGCCGGGTGGACAGGTGACCGCGCTTGGCGCCCCGCTGTTCCGCAACTCATTGTGAGGAGCACACACACCCGTGAAACGCAATATCGTCTCGGCGCTGGCGGCGCTTGCCATCGTCACTCTCGTATTCGGCGCATTCGCCCAGCAGCGACGACCGCAAGCAAGAAGCCGCTTCGGCCGCGCCGTAACCGCTCAGGCCGCAACCTCACGCATCCCCGATCTCCAGTCGGTCGCGAGGCGCATCGCCCAGTCGGGCGCAGGATCGGGCGATGAGGCGACGCCTGCCGCCGACGGCAAGGTCTACCTTGTCCTGAACCTCGAGTTCGATTCCGAAGCCAGCCGGCAGGCGTACTCCGTTGCGGGCGCGCCGATCTTCGCCGCCGCCGATCGGTTCGCCGATGCCTTCCTCGCGCTCGACGACGTTGACACCGTCGCTCCGCTTGTCGAGGCATCCAAAGGCCTGGTTCGCCTGGAAGTTGCCGATCGAGTCGAGGCGCCGCCGCCGCCCAGGCCCGGCGCGAAAGCGTCCCGCGGCGAGCCCGAACAGATCGTTCGGGGAGGACTGGCAGGGCTTACCGGCAAGGGCGTCACCATCGCCATCGTGGATACGGGCATTGACTTCCGCCACAAGGACTTCATCCGGTACGAAGACGGCAAGCCGGTCTCGCGCATCCTCTACATGTGGGACACCACCAGCGGCGATTTCGACGCCGGCAACGGCGGCGGCGCCGCGCCCATCAAGTTCCCCAACGGAGCGTCGGTCGGGACGGTCTACACGCGAGAGCAGCTAACTGCCGATTTGAGGGCCTCATCGTCTTCCATCGGCGACCGCGATCTCAACGGCCACGGCACCTCGTGCGCCGGAATCGCCGCCGGAAACGGAGCCAACGACAAGCGTTTCGCCGGCGTTGCTCCCGATGCCGACCTCGTTGCCGTGCGCATCGGCGGAGCCGGAGCCGGCCTCGCCAACGGTTGGGTGCTTAACGCCGCATGCGAGTGGCTCGACAAAGCGCTGGGATCGAAGCCCTTCGTCGTCTCGTGCAGCTACGGTGGGCACACCGGCGCCCACGACGGGCGCAGCATCGAAGAGCTGCACCTCAATGCCAGGTTCCAATCGAGCGTCCGGGCGCGAGCCATCTGCATCGCCGCAGGCAACGAGGGCGGCGACCCAATCCATGCGAGCGTGACCATCGGCGCCGAGTCGAAACCGGCCGAGCTGAAATGGACCTCCGCTTCGTCCGCTGCTCTCTCGCTGATCTTCGATACGGGCGACCTCAGCAAGGTCCGGTTCCGCGCGCTTGAGGGCACGACGCTGCCCAAGCTGAACGCCCGCGTTGACCCCATGACCAAAGAGGCCACCATCCCGATCCGCCCCATCGGCAAGGGCGCCGGCGCGCTGCAGATGTTCACCTCCGACGGCTCGGCGATCAAGTGCGACGCCTATATCAGCGGCGGATCGTTCGACAAGAGCTGCGCGACGTTCGCCAAGCTCATCGGTCGGCCGGGAACCGCCGCCGCCGCCATCACCGTCGGCAGCTACGACTGGAACGACCGCTTCGAGACGGACGGTCAGACGGTCACCGTCAGTCCCGGCGGCGTGCCCATGGTCATCGGAAGCCTGTCGTCGTACTCCAGCGTCGGACCAAGCCGCGACTCTTCGGTGGTCAAGCCCGATCTGGTCGCGCCGGGGCAGTTCTACTCGGCTCCTGCGCCCCTCGCCGCGACATCCGGCATTCGGGACACCAGCGAGAACTACCAGATCTTCAACGGCACGAGCGCCGCAACGCCCTATGTGGCCGGCATCGTCGCCCTCATGTTCGAGATGAAACCCGACCTGACGTTCGGGGAGGTGAAGGCGATCCTGCGCGATGCGTTGAGCTCGGACAAGTACACAGGCGCATGCCCGAACCCGAAATGGGGGTACGGCAAGCTCGACCTCGCCGCCGCGCGCAAGGCAATCGCCGGCATCCGTTGAGGTCCCGGGGCGTTCACGTTCGGGCGGGGGTCGCCGGATGATCGGCGCGCGGCTGCGGCTCATGCTCGCGGCGGCGCTGTCGCTGGCGATCCCCGCGCGCCCCTATGCCCAGACGCCGCCGCATGAGGCTGCGGCCATCGCGTCTGTACGCTCATACATCCGAGCCGTCATAGACCGAAACCTCAACGCCGCCCTCAGTCTCTGTACGGCACGGCCTGAGCTGCGACAGAACATCGAGGCAATCACGCGCGAGACCGTCGAGAAGGGGCTGCCTGAAGACACCGTCGTTGATGTCTACTATCGGGCGGGTGACGAAACGCGGGCAGTGGTGCGCGTCAAGCTAACCTGGACCCAGGGCACGGGCAAGACGGTCCTCGCCCTGGATTACCGCGTTGATCCGGAGGACGGCAGCTGGCGCATTCTGGGCGCTCGCGACGCCTACGATTACGTCCAGGAGCGCCTGATCGCCGCCGAGGACGACGCTGAACGCCGGGCTATCATCGAGTCGAACTCCGAGCTGATTGACGGAACGCTGGCGCTCCAGCTTCGACGCGAAGCCGAACGCCGCTCCCTCGACGGCAAACACGCCGACGCGCTCAAGGTCGCCGACGCGGCGCTGGCCATCGGAAACCATCTGAAGAGCCCCTATGACCTCGGCTACGGCTACCTGACCCGTGGCTCCGTCCGCAAGCGCATGTCCGAATGGAATCCGGCCCTGCGCGACTTCGAAGCCGCCCGCAAGCAGTTCGTCGAGGCCAAGGACCGCGAGGGCGAGGGCAAGACCCAGAGCCGGGCAGCGAGCGTATACTCGATGGTCGGCCTGCCCGAGAAGGCGATCCGGTTCTACGGGAACGCCCTTGACATCGCGCGCGAAATCAAGGACGAGGACGCCGAAGCCAACGCACTGCAGGACATTGGCGCAGTCATGAAGGACATGGCGCGCCCCGCCGAGGCTCTCGAGTGGAATGCCAAGGCCCTCGCTATCCGCAAGAAACGAGGCGAACGGGACAAGGAAGCCGTGCTCATGGCCAATGAGGCGGGGCTCCACGCCGACCTCGGCCGGCACGGCAAGGCTGTGGCCATGTTCATGGGCGCCCTCGACATCCTGCGCGAGTTGAACGACGACGACGGCATCGGCTACGCCATGAACAGCCTGGCGAACGTGATGGACGAACTCGGAAAACTGGAAGGCGCGCGCGACAGGCTCATTGAGTCCCGGGATGCCTTCAGGCGCAGCCGCAACCGTTCCGGCGAGTGGATGGCCCTCCATAACCTTGCCGGCGTCCTGCTCCGCATGGGCGACTCGGAGGCTGCCCTCGAAACGGGCATGGCTGCCGCCGAGATCGCCGATGCCATTGACGAGCGCCGCTATCGCGCCCAGTCGGATGGCCTCCTGCAGGACATTCTGCTCGAACTGAAGCGGTACCAGGCTGCCCTCGACCTGACCGAGGAGCGACTGGAGTCGGCCCGCCAATCCGGAAACAAGGCTCAGGAGGCCGCTGCGCTGACCGCGGCAGCCTTCGCCCTCGTCCGGCTCGGACGCAATCCCGAAGCCAGGGCCCGCCTCGACGAGGCCAAGCCAATCGCCGAAGCGACCGGTTCCCCCGCTCTGCTGCGTCAGGTCTGGCGCTGCTACGGCGATGCCGCCGTGGCAACACGGGACTGGCCCGCCGCGGCATCGGCCTTCTCCAAGGCGGTCGAGTACATCGAGCAGGACCGCCTGCAGGCACAGGAGCAGACGCTCAAGACGGGGTTCCTCAGGCAGCACATCTTCGTCTATCGCAGCCTGATTGCCGCGCTTATCGAGGCCGGCCGCATACCGGAAGCGTTCGCCGCAACCGAGCGCGCAAAGGGTCGCGGCCTCTCGGACCTGCTGATCGGAGGCAAGGTGGACCTCGACCGCACCCTCACGCCCGATGACCGCAAGCGCCTGGAACGGCTCCAGAGCGCGATCCGATCGGCCGCCGCGCGCCTGCAGTCAGCGGTTCTGACCGACGAGATAGACGCAGCCAGGGCAGACCTCGAGCGCGCCCGCAAGGAGCATGAGGAGTTTCGCATCGCGCTCTACCTCCGCCGACCCGACATCGAGACTCGCCGGGCAGACTTCGCTCCGGCGACGCTCAAGGAGATCGGCTCCTTGCTGCCACGCTCGAATCAGGCCGGAAAGGCCAGGGGCGGCACGGCCATCCTGAGCTATGCGTTCACGTCCGATCGGTGCTTCCTCTTCGTCGTGGATCGAGCGCCGTCGGGAGCCGTGCGCCTGAACCACTTCACGACGGCAGTCCGCGCCGCCGACATGGTGGCGAACTCCGATCTGCTCTGGCGGAGCGCCGCATCGCCCGGCGGAGCCTACGAGCGACCGGCGAGGGCGCTCTACCGCCTCCTGTTGGCGCCTGCTCAGCGCATCCTGGCCGACAAGACGCACCTTGTCATCGTCCCCGATACGGCCGCTCCGCCTGTGCCGTACGCGGCCATGCTCGACGAACGCGGCCGCCCGATCATCGAGCGCTGGTCAGTCAGCTATGCCCCATCCGTGACCGCCCTCCTTCGCATGGTTCGGACATCCCGCGAACGAACCAAGCGGGGCGCCGGACTGCTTGCGTTCGGCGCGCCACGCTTCCCGAGCGGCTTCAGCCCCCTGCCGGCCACGGCGGATGAGGCGCGACGCATCGCCCGTCTCACTGCCTCGGGCACGTACGTGATCGGCGAGGCCGCCACGCGCCGCCGGCTCATGGAACGCGGATCCTCAGCACGGTATCTCCACTTCGCCACACATGGGGTCCTCGACGAGCGGGCGCCCATGCAGTCGGCCATCGTGCTGACGCCCTCCGATGGAGACGGTGGGATGGTGCGAGCCCGCGACCTCGCCGACATGTACCTCCGCGCCGATCTCGTGACGCTGTCGGCGTGCGAGACCGCCCTCGGGAGGCACATCGGTGGCGAGGGCGTGATCGGGCTGACCTGGGGCCTCTTCGCGGCAGGAGCGACGGCAACGCTTGCTTCGCAGTGGCAGGTCTACGACGATAGCACCCGGGCGCTCATGGTGGAGTTCTACAGGCGGCTCCTCAAACCGGGCGCGTCTGCGACCGGCAAGGCCGAGGCGCTCAGACAGGCGCAGCTTGCGGTCCGCAAGAACCCGAGGTACCGACACCCGTACTACTGGGCAGCGTTCACGCTGTCCGGCGACTGGATGCAGTGACGCGGCGCGCCGAAGCGGGCTCCGGCCGTGTCCCGCTCAGGCCTCCAGCGCGAAACCGATGATCCGGTCCAGCAGCTCCGAAAAGCCGATGCCCGCCGCCCTGGCCGCATCGGGGAGAAGGCTGGTCGGTGTCATTCCCGGTATCGTGTTGACCTCGAGTACGTAGGGCTCGTCCCCGACGACGATCATGTCCACGCGGGACATGCCCCGACACCCGATCAGAGTGTGGGCGCGGCGCGCACAGTCCGATGCGCGCTCGGCGGCCTCCTTGGAGATGCGCGCGGGGATGATATGCTCGCTGCCGCCCACGGCGTACTTCGCCTCGTAATCATAGAATCCGCCCTTCGCGACAATCTCGATGAGAGGCAATGCCTCAGGCGAGCGGTTGCCGATCAGGCCGGCAGTGATCTCGACGCCGGTCAGGAACTGCTCGATCAGCGCGTGGCTGTCGTGTCTCAGCGCTTCGGCAACGGCTCCGCTCAGCTCGTCGCTTCGCCGCACAATGGTGCAGCCGATGGTGCTGCCTTCCCGGTTGGGCTTGACGATCACCGGGTACCCCAGACGCGACTCCACTGCCTGAGCCGGATCGCCGCCGTCCGATCCCGAGACAACAATGTCATCGGGCACCGGTATGCCCTCGGCCCTGAGCAGCCGCTTGGTCATGGCCTTATCCATGGCGAGCGCGCTGGCAAGGACGCCCGATCCCGTATATGGTATGCCCAGCAGCTCCAGCAAGCCCTGAACCGAACCGTCCTCGCCGCCCTTTCCGTGGAGCGCGATGAACGCCACATCGGGGCGCGTCGGCGACGCGGGATCGGACCATCGTGCCACATCGAGGGGGTTCATGGTGAGGCCGCCGCCCGCCACGACCGGCCGCCCCGACAGAGAGGCCGGGTCTACGGCGACGGGTGTATAATTAGACGTATCCAGCGCGGCCATGATCTGCCGCCCTGTGGACAGCGATATCTCCCGCTCACCGGATAGACCTCCCATGAGTACCGCCACGCGCATCATCCGAAACCCTGAACCTCCCCCGACCTATGTGGACGCCGAACGGCTCGTCCCCTTTGCGCCTATGGTAGCACTTCGGCTTGATTGCGCCCGCTCGCGCCGTCCACTCCGGAGGCATTGGGGGTCGTTTCGATGATTCCCATGCCGCTGCGCGACGTTGCCGCGGCAATCGGGGCCTCGGCAGCCCGGCTGCCCGACGCCGCCGTCGCCGATGTCTGCACCGACACCCGCAAGGGCTGTGCGGGGGCAGTCTTCTTTGCCCTGCGTGGCGAGAACTCGGACGGCCACCTGTATGTTGGCCACGCAGAGCGAGCCGGCGCCCTTGCTGCGGTGGTCGAGCGACCCGTCCGGGGCGTGTGGCTCCCGCTCCTCATGGTTGATGACACGCTCAAGGCTCTTGGCGACCTCGCGAGACGCATCGCCGCGGGCCTCGACATGCCGCGGGTCGCGGTTACCGGCAGCGTCGGCAAGACGTCGGTCCGTGCCATGACGGCCTGGGCGCTCGGAGCGCGGTACAGCGTATGCGAGTCGGAGCGCAACCACAACAACGAGATCGGTGTGCCGATGACGGTGTTCCGCATCGGTTCGGAACATACGGCGGCGGTCATAGAGATGGCCATGCGCGGCATGGGGCAGATCGCCTATCTCGCGGACATTGTGCGCCCGACCATGGCCATTGTCACCAACATCGGCATGTCCCATATCGAGCTCCTCGGCTCGCGTGAGCGCATTGCCGAAGCCAAGGCCGAAGTCCTGGGGGCTCTCCCGGCCGACGGGGTTGCGATCCTTCCGAAGCACGACGCATTCTTCGACTACCTCCGCCTTCGGTGCCCGTGCCGGGTCTTGACGTTCGGGCCGGAAGCCGGGGCCGACTTCGACGCAACGCAGCCGCAGCTCGGCGACGACGGCGTCACGCGCTTCGCCGTCAACGGCCACCCGTTCGAGATCAGGTCCCCCGGCGTACACCATGCCGTCAATACGGCGGCCGCGTGCGCGGCAGCTTCAGCGCTGGGCGTTTCGCTCGATCAGGTCGCCGAGAGGCTTGCCGAGTTTTCGCCTCCCGACATGCGGATGGTGGTTCGCGAGGCGCCCGGATGCGTGACGGTCCTCGATGACACATACAACGCTGCGCCCGACTCGATGCTCGCTGCGCTGGCGTCGCTGAAGCAGTTCGCCGCGCGCGGACGCCGCCGAACCGTGGCCGTCCTTGGCGACATGAAGGAGCTTGGCGAACACAGCGAGGAAGCCCATCGGAGGATCGGGTCGAGCGGGGAGGCCGAGGGACTCGCGACGCTCGTAACCGTCGGCCCTGAGGCCGCGCGCATTGCAGACGCTGCCGCCGAGAGGGCATCAGGGCTGCCGGGGCGAATCGAACGGTACGGCGACGCAGCCAAAGCGGCAGAAGCTATCGCCAAGCTGGTTCTGCCGGGCGATGTCGTGCTCGTCAAGGGCTCGCGCGCCATGGAGATGGAGCGCATCGTCGCGGCGATAATGCAAAGGGACACGGATCACCGTGTCCCGTAGAAACTCTGGAGCCGACGCGCGGATTCGAACCGCGGACCTGCTCATTACGAGTGAGCTGCTCTACCACTGAGCCACGTCGGCGCGTGGCGGTGCCGCGGACCGGATTTGAACCAGTGACACGTGGATTTTCAGTCCACTGCTCTACCAACTGAGCTACCGCGGCACGGCGGGGGAAGTATACACATGGCAAACACCGTTAGTCAAGGGCATGTTCCCGCAGCGTTCACAGGCGTGATTGCGCCCATGTACACACCGATCCACCGGGACGGCTCGCTCGACCTTGCAGGCACTGCCGAAATGGTGCGCTGGCTGGCCGATTGCGGGTGCGTTCGGACCGTCTTTGCCCGAAGCGGAATGGGCAAGATGTTCACGTTCACCGTCGAAGAGACTCGCCAGTTCGCCGAGACGGTCCGACAGGCTCTGCAGCCAGGCATGGGGATGCTGCTCGGAGCGGGCGGAGAGTGGCTCAATCGCGACGCCGGAGGCCACGCCGACGAGCTGACCTACACCAGCCAGGCCATCGAGTTGACGAACTTCGCGAGGGACCTGGGGTGCGACGGCGCCGTTCACGTGCTGCCCGCCGCCATCCTTCCGAGAGACGGCGAGAGCCACCACGATCTCGTGTATCGCTACTATCGGCAAGTGCACGACGCCACCGACCTGCCCATCCTCCTCTACCAGCCGGGGGGAATGCCCGAACCGTACAGGCTCTCGCCGCAGCTGTTGGCCCGGCTCGTTGAACTTCCCAGGATTGCCGGGCTGAAGCTGTCTACGATTGACGACAGCGTCTTCGACCCGCTCGCCGAGGTCGTGCGCGGCATGCCCTTCGCGCTGATCTGCGGCCATGAGGGGTATTATGCGCAGGGCCTGAGCAAGGGAGCTGTCGGCGTCATTGGCCAGGGCTGCAACGGGTATCCGGAGCTGCTCGCGGCCGTCGAAAGACGCCACAGGCGGGGCGACCTTGCGGGGGCTGCGGAGGCGCAGGACGCCGTGTGGAGCGGCCTGAAAGTCACCGACGGACTGGATAGCAGCGTTGCCCTGAAGCAGTACTTCGCCCGACACGGCTATCGCATCCAGCCGTGGGACCGTGGCGGCAAACCACCATATGACGACGCCGTGATGGATCGAGTTCAGTCCGAGCTTGATGCGCTTCGGGCGAGATACGTTCTGAAGGCTGAAGGCTGAAGGGCGAAGGCTGAAGGTTGAAGGGCGAAGGCTGAAGGTTGAAGGGCGAAGGCTGAAGGCTGAAGGGCGAAGGCTGAAGGCGACGGCATATCACTGATCGGGAGGCAGGCATGGGAGTTATGGAGGGGCGGCGCGTTCTGATCGCGGGAGCGCGCAACAAGTGGAGCATCGGTTGGCATTGCGCCGAGTCGCTGATCCGGGAAGGCGCAATACCGGCCTTCTCCGTGTTCAGCGAGCGCGAGCGCGAAGAGGTGGAGCGACTGACTGCAGCCGTCGGCGTGGCCGATGCGCCCATCTTCATCTGCGACGCGACCGTCCCCGAGCAGGTTGACGCACTCTACGCGCAAGTCGGCGCGGCCTTCGACGGCAAGCTCGACGGCCTGGTCCACAGCATCGCATTCGCTCCCCGCGAAGCCCTCAGCGGCAACTACCTCGATACGACGCAGGACGACTTCCGCATCGCCATGGAGAGCAGCGTCTATACCCTCGTCGCCCTTGCGCGTGGCGCGCGGCCGCTGATGCAGGCTGCTGGCGGCGGCGGCATCGTGACCATGACCTACCTTGGCGGCGACCGAGTCGTGGCCAAGTACAACGTCATGGGCGTATGCAAAGCCGCGCTGGAATCGAGCCTCCGCTACCTCGCATACGACCTTGGCCCCGATCAGATCCGCGTCAACGCTGTCTCAGCCGGTCCCATCAAGACGCTGGCCGCGCAGGGCATCCAGGGCTTCAGCTCCATGCTCAGTCAGGTCGCCGAGCGCTGCCCGCTCCAGCGACGCGTGGAGGCCGATGAAGTGGGCGACGCCGCCATGTTCCTGCTGTCGCCCTGGGCGCGCGGCATCACGGGCGCAGTCCTGTTCGTTGATGCCGGCTACAACATCATGGGGATGTAGGCGCAGATCGCCAGACGCTGAAGGCGGAGAACGGAATGACCATTGATCGCGCGGCCGCATGGGAGCTGCTGAACGAGTTCACCACGGGCGAGAGCCTGCTGAAGCACGCCCTTGCGGTCGAGGCTGCCATGCGCCACTACGCTCGCGCCTTCGGCGAGGACGAGGACCTCTGGGGCGTCGTTGGCCTGATCCACGATTTCGATTACGAGCGCTGGCCGACGGCTCCCGATCATCCCGAGCAGGGCATGCGCATCCTGCGCGAGCGCGGCTGGCCCGAGGAACTGGTCGTTGCCGTCGGCAGCCACGCCGACTACACCGGCATACCGAGGGACACGCGGCTCGCCCGGACGCTCTTCGCGGTGGACGAGCTGTGCGGCTTCCTGACCGCCGTCGCCTATGTGCGGCCGAGCCGTCGCATCGCCGACGTGGAGGTGTCGTCCGTCAAGAAGAAAATGAAGGACAAGGCGTTCGCCCGTTCGATCTCGCGCGAGGACATCATTCGCGGCGCCGAAGAGATCGGCATCCCGCTCGACGACCACATCGGCAACTGCGTACAGGCTCTCAGCGCAGTCGCGCCGGCGCCGGGTCTATAGAAGGGCCGATGGCGGCATGGACGTGCCCGATTGGGTCCGATACATCGTCTATGCCGTTGGGATCGTCCTGACGGGCGTCTGCATCTGGTTCGTGAGGCGATCCGTTCGGCGGCTCGACAGGCGCATCGAGGAATTCCAGACCGAGATCGAAGCCCGCCAGGGCGCTCCGCTTGACCCGTATGCCGCCCTTGCCGAGATCTACGCTGAGGAAGCTGCGCGGGAGGCCGAGCGCAAG
>JBBIQU010000138.1:0-11252 GCA_037442185.1 Chthonomonadales bacterium
ACAACACCGCGGGGGCGCGTTTTCGTAGGGGCGTATCAGCCGGACCGACCACCTAACGGTTACCGGCCATCACGCTCTGACCGGCTGGTACGCCCTCGTATCGCTCCTGGGAAAGTCGGGTTTCTTCCACCCACGCGGCGGACCTGAAACCCCATCGCTCGAGATGACGTTACCGCCGTTGACGGGTGTCGGACTCGCCAGACGTAACGCGCACCACGGCGTTCCGTACTGAAGGAACTCCTTCGCTCTGCGCCGAATCGGTTCGTCAAGTCGGCGAGGCCTCGCTGAGCCACCGACAGGAGGAACGGCCTATGAAGGTACGGACCGACATAACCCGCCGTGAGCTGCTGGGCTCTTCCGCCCTTGCGGCAAGCTCCATCGCAACGGGCGCCATCGTGCGTGAGCCGCTCGGACCGCGTCCAGCCGCTCCCGACCCGATCCCATCGGGCAAGATTGGCAACGTCACGATCGGCCGAATGCTGCTTGGCGGCAATCTGATCGGCGGGTGGCTGCACTGCCGGGACCTGAAGTACGTCGGCCAGCTCTTCCGCGCCTACTGCACCGAGGAGAAGATCCTCCAGACCATCGCCCTCGCCGAGCAACACGGCATCAACACGGTGTTCGAGACCGGCGGCGACTTCGTCCAGCGGCACAATCGGGCAACCGGCGGAAAGATGCAGTTCATTCCCCACATCGAGGTGGACGCCGATCGTTCCGAGCAGGCCCTCAAAGACCACATCAAGGCGCAGGTGGATACGGGAGCGTGCGCACTCTACGTCTGGGGCGTGTCGTCGGATCGGTTGGTCCACTCGGGCCATGGGGCCAAGCTGGCCCGGGCCGTCGAGCTTGCCAAGTCCACCGGGCTGCCCATCGGCGTGGGAACGCACAGCCTGACGGTCGTCAAGGAGTGCGAGCGGCTCAAGGCGCCTGTGGATTTCTATGTCAAGACGCTCCACAGGGACGACTATCCCTCGGCTACCCCACGGGAGCGCCGCAAGGACTTCATGTGGATGACGGGCGAGGGCGGCTACTACGACAACATGTGGTGCATTGACGCCGAAGAGACTATCGCATACATGAAGGCGATTTCCAAGCCGTGGATCGCGTTCAAGGTGCTCGCCGCGGGCGCCTACTTGCCGCGCGACGGATTCCGGTATGCCATCGCGAACGGCGCCGACTTCATCGCCGTGGGCATGTTCGATTTCCAGATCCCCGACAACTGCGAGACGCTCAAGAAGGTCCTCGCCGAAAACGAGCGCCGAGAGCGCCGGTGGTGCGGTTAGGCGACACGTGGTATCCCTGCGCGTCGCCATCGCCCTGTCGCTGTCACTGGCCGTCCTCTTGCCGGTCGGATCGGCACACGACGCCGTGACCGAAGACTACGGCTTCCTCTGGTGGGCGCACGGCTTCAGACAGCGCTCGCCCGAGGGCAAGCGCCTCCTGTGTGTGCGCACGAATCGGTACGGCATGGCGCTGGATGTCGAGCGCCTGCAGCTCGCGCACTTTGGACCCGTTGGCGCGAAACCGGGTTACGAGCAGGCCGTCGTCGAGCCGAACGATACAGTCATGCGTCTGCCGGCCGGGAAGCTGGAGATCGCGATCCGATCCGGGGCGGCGACGTACCGATGCGTGCGAGCGGCATCGCAATCGCATGACGACATCGCCTACCCGATCCGCATCATCGAGCAGGGCAGATACGTCCAGCGGTTCGATATCCACCAACTGGAGTTCGCCGACGATGCGGGAGGCCGATTGGACTGCGAAGCCCGGCTTGAGGTGACCGCCTGGCCCGACAGGGTTGCCTTCCTGATCGAGGCAACGCCGCGCGTGGACCTGACCGATGGCGCGCTCGGCATCGAGACCGGAGAGGCCGCATCCCAGGGTGCCATCCCTTCAGCGGCGGGTGCGAGGGGTGTTTGGAAGGCAGGCGAGACCCGCTCGGCGTACGTGGTCAGAAAGTTCGGATCCGCCGAGGACGATCCCTCCGTGCAGGTCATCGCGTCAGACCTGGGGGCAGGCAGTCGCCCACTCGATGTGTCGGTGGATCACACGCGCGGGTGGACACGGATCGAGCTCCCAGCGGGAGATATGCGCCCCGATCGTGACTTCGATCACCTGGACCGCTACCGACTGGAGTTGCGCAATCCCGGCTCCTCCGAGCGCGTCATCAGGCTCATGTTCGCCCGGGATGCGCCGTTCGCCGGGATCACCGGCATGGCGCCGATCCTGCGTGATTCCCAAGGCAGGCCGACGGGAGCGCCGGTTCAGATCAGCAAGAACTGGCACCGCCAACCGGACCGCCGCCTGCTGTATGAGGGTCCGTGGTTCCACGGATTCACGATGCTTCGCTTGGCGCCCCGCTCGAAGCGCACACTCGAGTTGACCATCGCCTACGCCCGATGGGGAGGCGTTCCGGCGGCATCGCACGCCCAGCTCTGCCTCATCGGATGGGGCGTCAACCAGCTCTGGGATCAGGCGGCCATCGGTTCGTGGGGCGAGTCCATATGCTATGACCCGGACGTGAACCTGAACCGCTCGATGATTGACGATATCAGGCCCCTCATGGTGACCCGGATGGGGACCGGCGACGGCAAGTGGGGGTGGACCAACAATGTGGGAGGCGGCGACTTTCTCGTCGTCGTGGACCGCGCAGGGCGCCGACTTCCCCTGACACGCATGCGAACCGCCTACCTCTCACAGGGGCCGAACCTGACGCGCGTTGTCTATGCCGGCCAGACACCGGGCGGCGAAATCGAGGCGCGCCTCGAGGTGTCCACGCCGAGAACGGACGACATCAACAGGGCCTACCACCGGCTGCGCTACACCGTGCGGAAGCCGATCGAGTTCCGGCGGCTTGCGTTCTACCAAGTGGGCGCGGACAACTACAACGACCATCGGTTCGGCAAGATGGCCTACGGCAACGTCGAGGGATTGGCGGACGAGTGGGCGGTTGCCGCCGGCGGCCGCAAGTACCATCGAACCGGGATCGCCCTGCCGGGAGTCGCTCCGTGGGTCTCTCTGCATGAGGGAATCAACGGCAATCCGCAGGGCGGCGCGTGGGCCGTAAGGGGTCTGGTGGTGCGGCGCTGGAAGGCCCGGCTTGGCGGCAAGCCTGTCCTGACGCCGTATCTTGCCTCGTACGGCACCGAAAACGGACCACACAGCGCCAATGCCGAGCTTGCCCCTCCCACGGACGTGGACCGCCTGCTCCCCGGTGACTTCGTCGAGGCCGAGCTTGAGCTGGTCATTCTGCCCATGGCCGCTGCCGACTACTACGGTCCCGATTCCGACCTGCGCGCTGCCCTGACGAACGGCGCGAACACGTGGCGCATGGTGCACCGTGAGGCCAGAGGCAACGACCTCCGTGTGCGTGCGCTGAATGGGCAGTTGATGCGGCGGACACCCATCGAGATCCGTTCGCGCGACGGGCGCAGCGCCCGGTTCGAGGTCACCGGCGGGCTGGGATACGTGCCCATCACCTTCAGCGGCCTTCGCAGCGCGGCTCCGTTCACTCTGACCGTGGAGGCAGGCGGACACAAGACGAACGTGGATCAGTCCGTACACGGCAATGACTGGTATCAGGTCACGCGGGAGGCTTCGAGCGGCGCCTGGGCGGTCACGGTGAACCTGCCGCTTGGCCGCTATGCCGCCGACGGAAAGCCGGTCCGAGTTACGCTTGCTGTGGCGGCCCAGACACCGCCGCCGAAACGGTCGCAACCTCGGTCGCGGCCCTTCCGCATGGGCTTCACTCCGTGGCCGTCCGAGCTCAGCCTGAAGGGCATAAAGACGGCCGAAGAGTTCATCGGCAAGCATGGCGACCTTGTGTCGCTCATGTTCATCGGCGGCGTCCCGTGGCAGGAAGCGCTCGACGGCAAGCCGTTCTCGGCTGATGTTCAGCGGCAGTTTGCCTACAAGCCGCCTCGGGGGCACAGGCTGTTCCTCTCGATTTCTCCGCTGAATATGGGCCGCAACGGCCTCGCGCCCTATTGGGGTGAGCGCGACAATATGCCGCTTCCGGCAGAGTGGGCGCGGCTTCGCTTCAACGACCCTAAGGTGATCCGAGCGCTCACCTCATTCGCACTGCGGGCCGTTGCGGCGCTCAAGCCCGACTGGCTCGCCATCGGCGTGGAATCCAACGCGTTGCTTTCGCACGACCGGGCCGTGTGGCGCGACTACAAGGAGCTCCATCGGTCCGTCTACGCCGCTGTCAAGCGCCGCCATCCGAAGCTGCCCGTGTTCTTCACCACCGAGGTCAACCACTACCTCGAACGGGCATCCGAGGCCAGAGGATCCGGGCAGGAGCGTGAAGTGGCAGACCTGATGCGCCACAGCGACATGTTCGCCATGAGCTACTACCCGCACATGTCCTACGACACGCGCTGGCCAATCCCCGCCGGATTCTTTGACTTCGCGAGACGGTTCCGCAAGCCCATCGCCGTCAGCGAGACGGGCATGCTCTCGAAGGAGGTCACCGTCACCGGCCTGAAGCTGCGCGGCGACCCGGCCGACCAGCGGCAGTACTACGAGACATTGCTGACCGCCGCCTCGCGAGACCGGTACCGGTTCGTGGTCACCTTCTGCACCACGGACTACGACCGCCTGTTGCCCGCGCTTCCCGGAGAAGCCCGAGAGATCGCCAACATCTGGACATACACCGGCCTGCAGACGTCGGATGGTTCACCCAAACCCGCACTGGCGGCGTGGGATTCGTGGTTCCGCATCCCGAGAGGATCAGGGATTTGATCGGGATGAGACGGTTCATGCCTTGCGCATGGCTCTGCGCAGCCGTAGCGGCGAGCGGGGCTCCTGACCGTGCGCCGGCGAGCATTGAGTCCGCCGGCATCAGGCTGTCCGTTGACCGAACGTCCGGCGAGGTCGTGTCGCTTCAGTCGGCAGGCGTTGAGATGCTGGCGGAGCCGTCCGCCGTCGCGGTGGTCCGACTCACCGATCCGGCAAGCCGGAGTTCCCGGTGGGGCAGCGTCGGTAAGACCGCCGATACTTCGGTCGTCGCAACGCGGGGCAAGGTTGTCGTGAACAGCGCCATGCCCGGAACATCACCTCCGGTGAAGGTCATTTGGACCGCTGCCCGAACCTCCGAAGGCGTCTCGGTCGCTTGCACGGTGACGGCCCCGCCGGGCTTCATCCTGGAATCGGTGACCACCCCATCGTTCAGGCTGCGCGCCGCTGTGAATGGCGACAGGGATCGCGCGCGCCTGTTCATGCCGGGAGGCGACGGCTTTGTTGCCACACATGCCGGCATGGTCAAGAACCCCTGGGCGGGCCGCACCTATCCCGGATGGGCCTCCATGCAGTTCATGGCCCTTTACGGTCGGGGCGGGGGGCTAACGGTACAGGGGCGTGATTCCAGGGCGCTGCCCAGGGCGTTCGAGGCGCCTTACCAATCGTCGAGCGATCTCGTCGAAATGCGTGTCGTCCATCAGCTTCCCTTCGCAGTCGGGCGCGGCTTCAGCGTGCCGCCGATGGTCCTCATGCGCTGCGGCGAGGGGTGGCAGTCGGCCGCCGCGCTGTACAAGGCCTGGGCCCGGAAGCAGTGGTGGGCGAAGCGCAAGTCCGGCGCCGCTCGGCCGCCCAGATGGCTCGACAAGGGGATGCTGACCGTCGGTGGCCACCTGCGTCCGCTTGGCATCGGCAAGCTCTCGGTGGAATACGATCGCTGGCCCGAGGTCGTGCGGGCGGTCAAAGAGGCGTTCGGCGTTCCGAGCGTCATGCTGGACCTGCGCGAGTGGGAACATGACGGAATATACACGTCACCGTACTACTTCCCCCTCTATCCGTCGGACGATGTCGTGCGCGGTCTCCTGGCCTCTGTCAAGCCACACGGTGCTCGAGCCACGGCGATGGTCTCGGGTCTGCAATGGGTCATCGAGCGCAAGGCCTACACCACCGACACATATAACGTCACCGCCTTCGACGGTCGCGACCGTTTCGAGCGGGAAGGCCGACCCGTGTGCGTTGTCAATCGCGACGGCGAGACGGACATTGCCGAGCCCTACTTCACCTGGGACGGCCGGAAGGCGCGGATGTGCCCGAACCACCCTTTCACGCAAGCGCACTTCCCGAACGTCGCGCGTCGTCTGGCTGAAGCCGGATTCGCCATGTTCGAGTTCGATCAGATGAACGGCGGTCAATGCCCGCCATGCTACAGCCGTGACCACGGGCATGATCCCGGCCCGGGCGTCTGGATGCGAGAGGCCATCGCTCGGTTCATGGCGGAAACGCGCAAAGCAGGACGCGCGGTGAACCTGGAGTTCGCCACCTCAATCGAGGACCCCTGTGAGGTCTACTTGCCGCACCTCGACGCCTACATCAGCAGGACCGGACATGTCTCGGAGTGGCCCGCGAACGGCGAAGGCACCGAGGTGGTGCCCGCATTCGCATTCGTCTACAACCCGCTGGCGCGGCCCATGTGCATTGACATCCAACACTCAGTCAATCCCGACCCATACCAGTTGATCCTGACAGCGCGATCGTTCGCGGGAGGGGCGATCCCGTCCACCAACCTCGGGCTGTTCGGAGTGCTGCACAAGTACGGCAAGGACAACCTGCAGCCGATGCCCGAAAAGCTCGACGCCGACCAGCGCGCCCTGCTGAGCTCGGTTGCGCGTGCGCGTGGCGGCCCGCTCCTGCGGTTCGTCAACGTCGGCGAGATGATCGAGTGCGCCCAGCCGGATGTGCAGCCCGTGGTCTGGCGCTATCAGGTGTGGGAGCAGGACCGAATGGTCGAGAAGTCGCTCATCCATCCGCCTGTGCTGGCGGGCGCGTGGCGGCTCGGGACCGGCGAGACGGCGTATGCGTTCGTAAATATCGGGAAGGAGCCCGCCCGCTTCGACTACGATTGGAGGGCTTCCGTGCGCCCGAGGGGATCGGCGCGCCGCATGTCCGAGTGGATCAATGACCGCCCCGGCAGGACCCAGGCCGCGCGAGATCGGTCCGAGATCGTCGTTCCGCCGCTCTCCGTTCTGACCGTGGCGTTCAGCGCCGGCCGGGGCTGACCAGGATCACCACCACCATCGGTAGCCGTACCGCCCCTTGGGATCCGGCTTATCCAGATCGGTCCAGTCGGGCACCCAGCGGTACCGCAGGAGCCACACGGCCCCGGAGGCAATGAGCAGCAGGATGGCCCCTACGGCATACCAGTAGGCCTGCCGCAGGCCGAAAACAACGGGACCGGCCGGGACGAAACGGTAGCGCCCATGACCCGAGCCGCCGGTGAACTGGCTCCACATCAGGATCGCGCCGATCAGGAGCGCGATCGAAACGCCGCGGCAGACGGATGCGGCGAACGCGCCGCGAGCGCGCTCCGCCTCCTTGCGCTCGGCTTCGGAGTGTGCAATCTGCTGCTCCAGCGTTCGCTTGATCTCGATTGCCTCGTCGTGGTCCGGCTCGATGTCCAGCAAGGCCTGAACCGCCCGGAGCGCCTCCGGAAGCTTGCCGCGGACGCGGTGGAGGTATGCCTGCCTGAGCAGAAAGTCGGCAGAGCGCTCGTCAAGCCCCTGTTTCGCTTGGTGACCGCCTCGCATAGCCATAGCATATTCTACACGACACCCGTGGCGGGCTGCGCGGTATCATGCGGGCTATCCAGGAGACACTGGAAGGCGGAGCATTGGAACCCTATCGTGATATGAGCGTGTCGCCCATCGTCTGGACGCCGCCGCAGAGCGCAGGCGAATGGGCGATTCGGAGGCGCCGGACAATCGGCGCGCTGAGGAGAGCTCTGGGCGCGCTGCCGCCGCGTGGCCCGGTGCCGTCTGTGGAGACCCTGGCCATCGAAGAGACGCCGGCTTACAGGCTCGAACGGTTCCGGTTCCACAACGGGGCCGATGCGGTCGTTCCCGGCGTTATGGTGATCCCGCGCGGTCTGCAGTCGCGCGCTCCCGCCATCCAGTTCCTGCATCAGCATGGCGGGCACTACGCCGCGGGCGGCAAGGCGGAGATGCTGCGGGAAGGATGGCCTGTGCAGGGCACCGTGGCCGAAGCTCTCGCGCGTCGCGGCTATGTCGTGATGGCCATTGATGCCTACTGCTTCGGCGAACGGTCGGGTCACGGTCCCGGCGGACCCCGCGAAACCGGCGCGACCGAAGAGGCGTCGCTATTCAAGACCCATCTGTGGCACGGACGGACCCTGTGGGGCATGATGCTTCGCGACGAGCGGATGGCGCTGGATTACCTGTGCTCGAGGCCAGAAGTGGACTCGCGGCGCATCGGCACGTTCGGCATGAGCATGGGCAGCACCCGCGCATGGTGGCTTGCTGCCCTGGACCGGAGGATCAAGGCCACGGTGGCAGTTGCGTGTCTGACTCGGTATCAGGAACTCATCGCGCGCGGCGCCCTTGCGGCTCACGGCATCTACTACTTCGTGCCGGGCATCTTGCGGCATTTCGACTCGGAGCGCATCATCGCATGCATCGCCCCGCGCGCGCTCCTGACACTCACGGGCGATAGCGACGACGGTTCGCCCGTTGGCGGCGTTCGGGCCATCAACGAGGCTGTCGCCTCAGTCTACGATGCGCTCGGCGCCGGAGATCGGTTCCGCGCGGTCGTGTATCCTCGGACCGGACACGTCTACACGCCCGAGATGTGGTCTGAGACACTCGCATGGCTGGATCGGCATCTGGGCTGCGCCACGAAAGGACACTGAGCGCAATGGAAGCCGAACGCACGATATCCGTCCGGAACCTTCGATCGCTGGTGTTCTGGGCGCTGGCAGCCTATGTCGTCTACCGACTGGGCGAGGCAGTCGCGCCGGCCCTGCTGATATTCGGCGTGGCCATCTTCGGAGCAACGGTCCTCGACGGTCCCATACGCTACCTTGATCGCCGGGGTCTGTCACGCGCCTCTTCGGTGGCGATCATCCTGCTGGCGGTCGTCGTGGTGACGACGGCGGTCATAGCCGTGTCGGCCAAGCCTATCATGGTTGAACTGCGCGACATCGTTGACAAAGCCCCGGCATACGGTCAGGCCATCGAGCGCAGAGTCAAGGAGTACGCCGGCCAGTATCCGTTCATCGGGGAACAACTTGCCAACGGCGAGGTATCGTCCACGCTCAACGCGATCGGACGCAACATGGCAGGCAGACTCGGCAAGCTCTCGGTCAGCTTCCTGGGCGGACTGCTGGCTGGCGTCCTCGTGTTTGTCACGGCGCTGTACGCGGTCGTGGATCCGAAGCCGCTCGTCCGAGGGGTAGTCATGGCCGCGCCGAGGGATTATCAGCGCGTGACCCTTAGGATCGTGGTAGGGATCAGCGATCAGGTTCAGGCATGGGCACGGGCGACGCTCTGGCTGATGCTGATCGTCGGCGTTGCCTGCGGGGTGGGTCTGTGGGCCATCGGGGTTCGATCGGCGCTGCTTTTCGGCGTGCTCGCGGGCATCGGCGAGGCGATCCCTACGATCGGGCCTATCCTGACCGCCATTCCTCCGGCCATGGTCGCCTTCGCCGACGACCCGATGAAGGCGCTCTGGGTGCTCGGGCTGTTCCTGGTCGTGCAGCAGCTCGAGCAGCAGCTGCTGGTACCGAGGATCATGGCCGCCGCGCTCAAGCTCCATCCCGTCTCGGTTCTGTTCTTCGTCGTCGCGCTCGGGAGCGTGCTCGGCCCCATCGGGATACTTCTGGCGACGCCGCTTGCCGCCGCGATCAAGGTTGCCAATCGGGAACTGCGTGCCGACGCCAAGCGGAAACGGGAGGGCAAGGCCCCGGTCGAACAGGGCTCGCCGAAGAGGCGCGTTTCCGCCACCAACACGGAGGACACCAGATGACTCGCACCATGATCGCAGCCGCGCTCGCACTGGCGTTTCAGGCAGCCGACTGGCCGAGGTTCAGGGGGCCAAACGCCGACGGCATCTCGCCGGAGAGAGGCATCAGGAAGGACTGGAATGCCAGGCCGCCGGCCGTGCTTTGGCGCGTTGACATGGGCGACGACGGGTACGCAGGCCCGTCGGTGTCGGGTGGGCTCGTTTTCATCGTTGACCACTCGGGCGATCAGGACATCGTTCGCGCGCGTGAGCTCGGCACGGGCAAGGAGCGATGGCGTTACGCGTATGCCGAAAGCAGCCGCAATGTCTACGGCTTCGCGCGAGCCACGCCGACCGTCGCCAATGGTCGGGTCTACACGCTGAGCCGAGAGGGGCGTCTGCTGTGCCTTGACGCGAAGAGCGGTCGGCTTGTGTGGCAGACCCATCTCAAGTCGGACCTTGGCGGCGAGTCTCCCATGTGGGGCTACGCCGCGCCGCCGCTCCTGAACGGCAAGCGCCTCATCGTGTGGCCGGGAGGCAAGCAAGGGGCGATGGCCGCCCTCGATGCCGAGACGGGCAAGGTCCTCATGCGCGGGGGAGCTGACGACGTGCCGGGTTACGGGATGCCGGTCATTGCGACGCTCTCGGGCCGCCGTCAGTATGTGATGACGGTCTGGAAGGGCTTCGTTGGCGTCTCGACGGACACCGGCGAGCTCCTCTGGCGCATACCCTGGGAGACCACGGACGGCACGAACGTCGCCTGCCCGATCGTCATAGGCGACAGCGTTTTCGTCACGAGCTCGTACAACATGGGCTGCGCGCTATACAGGATCGGCCGTTCGGGTCCCGAGGAGCGATGGCGCAACAAGGAGATTCGCGCGCACATGAACACGCCCGTGCTCGTCGGCGGCCACATCTACGGCATTGGTGATCCGACGCACCTCGTCTGCCTCGATCCGGCAACGGGAAACGCCCGCTGGAAGGAGCCCGGGTTCGAGAAGGGCGGATTGGTCGCCGTTGACGGCGTGCTCATAGCCATGAACGGAAGCCGGGGCGACGTGGTCATGGTGAAGGTCAATCCCGAGCGCTACGAGGAGCTCGGCCGTTTCACGCCGCTGGGCGGCCAGAGCTGGAGCCCTCCCATCGTCGCCGACGGCAAGCTCATCGTTCGAAACCGGAAGGCGCTGGCGTGCATCGCGCTGAAGTAGACCATCACTCCACGTAGGGCACGCGCACCGGCACACTCGCCCTGGTTACGAACGGCCGGTCGGCCAACTTCCCGCGAATGCCGTCGGTATCGCACACGATCGTTGCCGCGTCCGGCTCGAGCAGAGCCTCCACGACGCCGCCCTTCATATCCATTGCCAGCACAGGCCGACCGCCGCACTCAATGCTCAGTCCTCCGGCGCTTGGCCGACCGCCCGTCAGCACCGGCGCGCGGCCGACGGCGGCGATTCTGAACCGTCCCGGGTCCTTGCCCTGCTGCGGCTCCATGCGTTGGC
>JBBIQU010000139.1:0-11226 GCA_037442185.1 Chthonomonadales bacterium
GAGAAGCTCACGCTCGGCTGGGGGAGCCGCGTGAGACGCTGCTGCCGCTGAGACAACGCCGGCGGCAAGGACTGCTCCCAATGCCGCGCGTATCGGTCGTAGCATCTTTGAACCTCCTGACAGTACTGACACAACAAAGCGAGGACGAAACCCTGATAGGATTTCGCCTCGGCGATCAAGGCTTCCTTCTTTGTCTGCTCTCTTATTCATACCATTGTAGCACGGGACTTGTTTCTCAGGTCCCGTTTCGAGCGAGTTCGCTGACCGTCACGAACTCATATCCCTTCCGTCGCAGGGCGACGATGATCTCCGGCAAGGCTTTCGTTGTGGCCGTAGGACCGTTGTGCATCAGCACAACCGCCCCTGGGCGCACCTGGCCGACCACCTCATCGTAGACCGCTCGGGCGCTCCTCAACTCGGCCTCCCGAGCGTTGACGGTCCACATGCAGGCGCGCATGCCGAGCGCGCCAACCGCCGCAAGGACCGAATCGGAGCTGCGCCCCCCGGGCGGTCGAAAGAACGCAGGCGCTCGACCCGTGATGTCCTGGACGCACGCACTGGTCTGCATCAGCTCACGCATGACCTCGTGGCGTTTGAGGGTCGGCATTGCCGCGTGGCTGTACGAATGGTTCGCCACCTCCATGCCGTTTCGAGCCAGATCGGCGACCACATCGGGGTTGGCGGCGGCATAGCGGCCGGTCACAAAGAAGGTCGCTCGCGCATTGAACCGACGCAGGATGCCGACAAGCCGCTCTGTCGGATCGCGCCGCGGACCGTCGTCGAATGTCAGCGCCACCAGACGCCGCGAGGTCGGCGCCGACCACAGAGGCTCCGGCGACCGATAGGGACCGGCCACCATCCGGACGGCGTCGCCGAGGCTAAAGCTGCCGGCATCAATGGCAATCGCCAATCCGCCAAGCCTCCGCGCCGTCGCGGGGTCTCCGACCGCCTCGGCTGCCCGGCTGCCGATCTTCGCCAGGGCGGCCCTGCTGGGCTCGAGTTCGATCATGCGCCAGATGGCTGCAGAAGGGTCAGCTTCCATCGGATCCGCGTTGCCTAAGTCGAAGTCCAGAATCGGCCTCGGCGACGGCATGCGGACCCCGGGCCGGAGCGGCGACGATGGGTCGAAGCGCATGAGCATTCCCTGAGGCTCGGCATACCGCGCGCCGTGATGCAGGTCCAGCGCCATGCGCGCGTCTGTCAGCGCCCTGCTGTAGTCGCCTCGCTGCCACGCCGCATGCGCTTCGAGCGCAAGGCGAGCGGCCCAATGGCCATCCGGCAAGGAGATCGTATCGGCCAGCCGCGTGCCCCGCAGAATATCGGCGTATAGTTGAGCCGCCATGCACGACGCCCGGTCGCCGTGCTGCGCCGCCAGCCGCAGCAACGATGCGGCTTCATCCCATCGCCTTCGGGACAGGGCCACAAGGCCGCGACCATATGCGGCCACCGGCTCTTCGGGCTGCGCGGTCGCCACGCGACGCCACGCAGCGTCCGCGTCGGCGGCATCCCCTAAAGCCATATATATCGCGCCTGCGATGTTGTTAAGGAGCGAACTTTCCGGGACCGACCGCAGTCCTTCCCGGACCCGTGTTGCCGCAATCTGTACCCGCCCTTGCCGCATTGCCGAGACGGCGGACACATAAGTGCGGATCTCCACCGGACTGTATGCATGGGCCGATGCCGCCAACGTCAGGGCAAGCGCCGCATGCAGCGTCAGCCATAGGACGCCGACCGGCCTGCGCGCGTTACAAGGGCGACGGTCGCTGATGCCGACGCGGCGCTCGCGCGCGGTCATACTCGCGCCTTCTGCCACTTGCGGTCCTTGAAGAGCGCGATCGCCAGGGCGCCTCCGAGCACCGTCGTTGCCGACATGGCGATCCATGCGCCGGTCGCGCCGTACCCGAGCCCCAGCGCGAGCAGATAGGTCAGGGGAAGGCGAAACACCCAGAAGGATATGGCGGTGGCGACCGTGGGACGCACCGTATCGCCCGCTCCCTGCAGCGCGCCCGTGAGGATCATTCCGAATCCCAGCATCGGCTCGGAAATCGCCATGATTCTGAGGTACTTCGCCGCAATGCCGACGACAACCGGATCGTTCGAGATCATCCGAGCGAACGGTACGGCGAGAACGTAGAACACTACTCCCATGACGGAGACGATGGCGACGCCCTGGTATGTCGCGCACCATCCCAGGCGCTCTGCGTTCTTGGCGCTCTTGGCGCCCAGTGCCTGCCCCACCAGCGCCGACGCAGCAATGCTGTAACCCAAAGCCGGCATGAAGGCGATGGACTCGGCGGTGAGACCGATCGGCAGCGCTGCGACCGCAGCAAGACCCTCGGGCGTGCGCGACAGCATGCCCGTGAAGCCCAGCATGGAGGTCGTGCGAAGGAGCGCCGACACCGCTGCGGGGATTCCGATCCGCAGTATTCGCCATGCCCAGGACACCGACGGAGCGAGGTGCGACAGTCTGAGGCACCCTCCGAGCGGAGACCGCCGGAGCATAACAATGTAGATCACCATGGACACGACCATGCCGAGCGACATAGCCAGTCCTCCTCCGGCGAGTCCCATCTTGGGCGCTCCCCAGTGCCCGAGCATCAGAGTCCAGTCGCCCACGATATGCACGACGTTGGCCATAACCATTGCCTTGAGCGGAGTGCGCGTGTCGCCCAGGCCTCGGAACACCGATCCGGCCACGGCGCCGACATTGCCGGGGATCATGCCTGGCAAGGCGAACGTGAGGAACGACCTGCACTGCAGGGCGGCGGAACCGGACACCCCCATGGCCCTGAGCAGCGGTCCCATAATCAGGAAGATCCCGGCGGCGCACACGACCCCCACCAACGCGCCGAGACCGATGGACTGGCCTGCCGCTCGTTCCGCTTCGCCCGTGCTCTCGGCGCCCGTGAACCGCGCAACAAGCGCCGTTGTCCCGACAGTGATGGCCATGGACAGAGACACCATGACGAACATCACCTGACCGCCCACGCCGACCGCGGCGAGCGCGCCGCTGCCCAACCTGCCCACGAAGACGCGATCCACAATGCTGTTGGTGGTCATCAACGCGAAGGTCAGCACGGATGGCCAGGCGATCCTCCAGACAGCCCTGTGGGCCAGGGAGATAGAAAGGTCACCCGCCAGAGCTTGCGGGGATATGGCGACACGGGCGCGCGCGGTCGGATGCGTCATGGAATGTCAACCGGAGGACTAATGGTACCTGCGAAGGACCCAACTTCAAAGACGCGACCGGAGCGCGACGGGAAACACGCCCCGCCGGCGAAAGGGTACCGTCCATGCCGTGCCGAAATCGGCATGTCGGGAATCACCCGAGATCACAAGTATGGAGGACTGGCATGCTCGCTCCCGCCCCGCCCATGGGATGGAACTCATGGAACACGTTTGGTGGCGACATCAACGAAGGAGTGGTCCGCGAAACGGCGGACGCGTTCCTCGATGCCGGGCTCAAGGACGCCGGCTACGAGTATGTGGTCATTGACGACTGCTGGTCGCTCAAGGAGCGGGGCGCCGACGGACGCATTGTGCCTGACCCCGACAAGTTTCCGTCGGGCATGAAGTCCCTTGCCGACTATGTCCATGCGAAGGGCCTGAAGTTCGGCATGTACTCGTGCGTGGGCACCCAGACCTGCGCCGGTTACCCGGGCAGCTTCGCCAACGAGGAGCTGGACGCCCGGACGTTCGCAGAATGGGGCGTGGACTTCCTGAAGTACGACTACTGCTACAAGCCCGCAGGCACGGACGGCAAGGCGCTCTATCGGCGCATGGGGCAGGCGCTCCGGCAGACCGGACGGCCCATGCTCTACAGCATGTGCAACTGGGGGCAGGATGAGCCGTGGAAGTGGGCGGCCTCATGCGGAGCGCACATGTGGCGCACGACCGGCGACATCGTGGACTCATGGAAGAGCATTCAGGAGATCGGCTTCGGTCAGGCGGGCCTCGAGTGCTATGCCGGCCCGAACCGATGGAACGATCCCGACATGCTCGTGGTCGGCCTCTTCGGCAAGGGCAATGTCGGCTTCGCGGGCGGATGCACCGATGCCGAGTACCGCACCCACTTCGGCCTGTGGTGCCTGCTGGCCTCGCCGCTGATGATCGGCTGCGATGTGAGAAACATGACGCCGTTCGTTCGGCAGTTGCTGACCTCGCGCGAGGCCGTTGCCGTGAACCAGGACCCGTTGGGAGTGCAGGCGCGAAGGATCGGGGATGCCTGGCTGCACGGCGAGGTCTGGGCCAAGCCCCTTGCCGACGGCTCGGTGGTCGCCGGGCTTTTCAACCGGACCGACAATGAGTCGCGCCTTGTGCCGCTCCCTTGGGAGAGCGTTGGCCTTCATGATCGGCGTGAGGCAGTCGTTCGCGACCTCTGGGCGCAAGAGGATGTCGGCGTGTTCCGTGGCAGCTACGTGGGCAAGGTCGAGCCGCACGACTGTGCGCTGGTGAAGGTGACTCCGCGCGCCTGATCTCGGCGCTTGACCTGCCCGGAGGTTTTGCGCAGATACCCCTTGACGGAACCGCCGACAGGCTGTATTCTGTGCATTACCTCAACACACCGCTGCCAGCGCGTGCGCGAGTGCCGCAACGGAGCGGCAGGCAATGCAAGACCAGGCTCTGATGCCGGCTGGGCGCATCGGCTCAGGCCCGGGACGCAAGCGAAAAGGACCCGTTCAGTGGTCCGATATCCTGCAAGGCTAGTTGGAGGAAATCCATGTACAAGAGGAAGGGCGGCTTCACCCTGATCGAACTGCTCGTGGTGATCGCCATTATCGCCATCCTGGCTGCGATCCTGTTCCCTGTGTTCGCACAGGCTCGGGAGAAGGCCAGGTCCATTTCGTGTCTCTCGAACGCAAAGCAGATGGGCACAGCCGTTATGATGTACGCCCAGGACTACGAAGAGGCCATCGTGCCCTGGATCAGCTGCGGAGCGGCCCACGGGTGCGGTAACCCCACTCGCGCCGAGCGGCTGTGGCCCATGAAGCTCCAGCCGTATATCAAGAACGGCGGCGGCATCGGCCCGCAGGGCATCTTCAAGTGCCCGAGCTACTCCGACGGCAAGCTCATGGAAGCAGCGGATAGCCCGGATTGCGACGGCCCCGGCGCTCTCGCACCGTACTTCCCGCCGACCGAGCGCTACGCCGACTACGGCATCGCCTGGCATCAGGCCAGCATGGTCGGCTCCGGAACCCAGGTTGACCCGTACTGGCAGTTCCCCGGCTCGTTCGCGTATCCGCCTGCTAACGGCCCCGTGACGCGGACCCTCGCCGAGATCAAGCGTCCGGCCGAGACTGCCCTCGTGACCGATGGTATCACCATCGTGGGTGGTGGCTACTTCGTCATCACCTTCGGCTGCGAGGCTGCGGCAATGCACACCGGCGGCGGCAACCACGTGTTCCTCGACGGCCATGCCAAGTGGCTCGCCCGCAACTCGGAGCGCTACCTCGCCCAGACAAGCACGGGCGCATGGTACAAGCGGTTCTACTGCTTCCCGCTCGAGTAGTACGGTGTTCATGGCAATGCGTCGGAGCTTGATCCGCAGGGCCGCAGTGGCATCTATCGCGGCGACCCTCCTGGCCGGCATCGTGGCCGGCTGCGCCAAGAAGGAGCCACCGCCCAGCGTTCCCGGATACTACACCGGGCCGATCAAGCCCAAGGGCGACGTGGCGCCCGGTCCGACGACCGGCGCAAAATCCGGTGTCAAGGGCGAGGCTGCCACGGGCACCAAGTAAGACGCCATCGGGATGCGCGCCGACCGCGCCTAGAGCGCGCATCCCGACTTCCGTACCGAAGGAAGTCACCTCATGGACGAAACGCGCAGAAGGTATGTCCTCATCGGGATCCTCGTTGTGTGCGCGGTCATTCTGGCCTTCTCTATGGGCAGGCGCAAGCCCGCCAAACCGGCTCCGTCCGCCACGGGCTACTACACAGGCCCCATGCGAAACAAGAGCGATCCGAGCCGCTACGCGACCGAAGCGGGTCAGGTGGTCGCGCCGCCTCCGGGAGCCTCCACGTCGTCCAGTTGGGAGCCTGTCGAGCTTCCCAAGGAGCAGCAGCCGAGGGCAGGGGCTCTCAAGGACTGACGCCGTCGGCTTACAGCCGGTACCCCACCGCATGCAGCCAGGCTCGCGCCAGGACCATGTGGCCGAGCCCCGTCGGGTGAACGCCGTCGGGCGCGAGCCGCGCCGCGCTGCGCAATCGAAGCGCCCGTTCGAAGGCGGCCTGCGTGTCTACGATGACGCCTCCGACCGCTCGGGCGGCAGCTGCGGCCGCCTCGGCGTATTGGTCACGCATGGCCCGCATGGCACCTGCCGATTGGCCGCCGTTCGCCCCGTCGTTCCGTTCGGCCACGACGAAGAAGGGCAGCATAACAACGATGCCCTTCGTTCGCGGTCGCGTTCGTTCGAGTAAACGAAAAAGGGTCGAGGCGTACTCGTCAAGCGTGACCGGCTTCACGATCGCCGGGTCCGAATCGAACTGACGCCAGACGTCGTTGATCCCGATCATCACCGACACCCAATCGGGCTGAAACTCGAGAACGTCCTCGTCCCAGCGCGTCGCGAGGTCGCGGACGGTGTTGCCGCTGATGCCCGTGTTGATGAGGCGCATGGCAGGCGATTCGCCGCCGGAGGCAAGCAGCCAGTCAATGAGCGATACGTAGCCTCCGCCAGGGCTGTCAGCGGCGCTGTCGCCGAATGGGCGCGCTCGACCGCAGTCGGTGATGGAGTCGCCTGTGAACAGGATCGTGCTTCCGGCTTCGATTGGCATGTCAGGTACCTTTCGCGGTCTGGACGGTTCAGGCCAAGATCCGGGCGCACCTTTCGCGCTTGCTTCCGCTCACCCGGTTGGCGTCGGGCACATCATCGGCGCCCGAATGGCCTCGTTAGATTCCCGAATGTGAGCGTACCCGCTTCGATGGGTGTAACGCCTCGTGCGAGCGAAGCGCTGCCTGCACAGCCTGAGGGGCGGTACAATGCAGGCGAACTATGACCGACTCGAGCGCGCGCCCGAACCCAGATGCGGGCTCCCGGGCATTGCGGGCTCGGCAGATCGAGACGGTTGCGATCCTATTCGCCGGCTACGCCGGATATTACTTCTGCCGCACCTTCTTCGCCTCCATCAAGCCTCTCCTGATAGATCAGTACCACTCGATCGGCGTCAACAAGGAGACGCTTGGTCTGATCTCCACTGTCGGGACGCTTACCTATGCCGTCGGCAAAGTGGGCAACTCGATCGTCTGTGACTACGTCGGCGGTCGGCGCATGTTTCTACTGGGCATGCTCGGCGCTGTGGCAGCGACCCTCGCGTTCGGCGCATCGGCCGGCGTCGCGTGGTTTCTGATCTGGTGGGGCGTGAACCGATTGGTGCAGTCGGCAGGGTGGGGCGGGCTGGTCAAGATCGCCTCCAACTGGTTCGCCTATACCCACTACGGGACGGTCATGGCGATCCTGTGCCTTACCTTCGTTCTGGGTGACGTCATGTCGAAGCTGCTCTACGGATGGATGCTGCATCGGGGCGCAACATGGCAGCAGGTGTGTCTCGTCGGGTCTGCGGCGCTTGCGGCGATTGCTGCCGTGACGGCGTGGCGACTGAAGGACGGTCCGCGCGACGTCGGGCTGCCCGAGCCGCCGGCCAGTCCGATCCACGTCTACGAAAGCGCCGACGGAGAGGACTCGGACAGAAGCCTGTGGGGCCTGGTGGGGCCGTTCCTGCGCAGTCCGTCGTTCCTGGCGGTACTGGTCCTATCGTTCGGTTTGACGATCGTCCGCGACGCGTTCGGCGAGTGGCTGCCGCTGTACCTGACCGAGGCTGCCGGTCTGGCTCCCGGGAGCGCCAGCATGTGGGCAACGCTCTTCCCCGCTTTCGGGGCTATCTCCATTCTGGGCGTCGGTTGGTGCAGCGATCGGCTCTTGAGCCGACGGCGGGGAGGTCTCATCGCGGTCCTGCTGCTCGCATCGGTGGGGGTCTTGGCGGGTATGAGCCGGATCGGAGCCGGGACCGGTCCGGTCGTGCCAGTTGCCCTGTCGGCGCTCGTGGCCTTGCTTACGATCGGTCCGTATTCGCTTCTGGGGGGAGCTATCGCGCTCGACCTCGGGGGCAGGCGCGGAAGCGCAACGGCCTCGGGGATCGTTGACGGCGTGGGCTATGTCGGCGGCATCGTGTCGGGACTGGGGATCGGCTCGATCGCCGAGAGGATGGGCTGGGGCGCGGCTTTCACATTGCTCGCGGCGATTGCCGGCGCGACAGCCGTAGCCGCAGTCGCGTACTGGAGGCGTTACGAGCCTCATGCGGCCGAGTAGGGGCGATTCGAGAATCGCCCCCACATTGTGCGCTGGGCTAGAACGTTCCCTTGCCGCCGGCTCCGGGCCGGGGAGCCTCACGGCCTGAGCCGGCAGGGCCTTCCATTCCGGATCCGGTGCCGCCCGCCGGCGGCTCGACGCCGGACTCCTTCATCATCTCGGCCTTGCTGGGTATTCCGCCGAGGGAGCCCATGTTCTCGCCCTGGCTTTTTTTGACAGTCCGGGTGATGGAGAAGACGGCAGCCGCGATCGCAAGCACGACGATGACAACCAATAGGACCAGCTTGCCGCGCGACCCGTCCTCTTCCGTTCGCGCCCTGCTGCTTACTGTGGGCATGTCGGATTCCCCTTGGGGCGCTACTTATACTGCGAGTCCCAGTGCAGGTAGTTGGGCTTGCTGCCGTCCCAACGCCCGCCAACGACCCTGCACATGCGCTTTCGGTCCATGGTCTTGACGTGGCCGTCTACGAAACCGAATGTGGTCAGGCCGTTGTGCGCGCCGATGCTGAACCGAGCGTCGCCCCTCCCGCACCAGTTCGCCGTGAAGTAGTTCGGCGCAGTCGGCCAGGCCGGATCGGCGATGTCCGAGTTGTCCCAGCGCCAGTAGGAGAAGTACCGCTGATAGCTCAAGGTCGTCCAGAGTTCGTACAGGTTGGCAGTTTCGGCCGGAGCTCCGACGGCGGCCTGCAGAAGCGAGTTCTCGGCGTTGTAGTAGGCATGGACGCCGAAGGTCTCGTAGGGATATCCGTTCTGGTAGTGCGTCCACGAGTAGCTGATCGGGTACCCGATGCCGGTTCCATATCGGTCGCACCCACAGTCATCACGCTGGATGGCATCACTCGGGCACTTCCAGACCCCGCCGTTCTTGATGTACGGATTCAGCATGTCCTCGGAGCCGAACATCTGATCGGGCCTTGGAGCGGGACAGTTGTCGTTGAACGAAGCGACGCCGTTCTTGATGCGGTGGAACCTCTCGTCGTAGTCCTGGAGATACATGAGCGCCGAGGTCATGATCTGCTTCATGTTGGAGATGCAGGACGCCTGACGTGCCTTGTCGCGCGCCTGGGCGAACACGGGGAAGAGGATCGCAGCCAGAATGGCAATGATCGCGATGACGACGAGCAGCTCGATCAGGGTGAAGCCTGGTGACTTGCGCATAACCTTACCCCTCACTCGATTGTGGTGTCGCGCTGATGTGCGCCAGCCTCACTATACCAGCTTGCCGAGGCATTGTCCTCCTCGTCGTATGCATGTTGGGGGCGCCATCGGTAGCGCTCGGGCCTGCCATGCCCGGAAGGAATCTGGCCCCGCCACGCGTAATATTCTACGGACACACACAGACCGTGCCGCAACCGGCATACTCCCTCAACACTACGTTGTGTAAGGAGAGCGGCTCATGAGCCTTACGATCACGGAATCTGCGGACCTCGGCGCTCCGGAAGCAATGCCTCCGTTGCCGCCCGCCGCAGCGGCGCGCCTTGCGGCGTTCGCGGAGAAGTTAGACCGCCTGACGCCGACGTTCATCGGATACCCGTGCAGTCAGGACTATGACCACACCAACCTCGCCCACTTTCTGAAGTACTCCCTGAACAACGTCGGCGATCCGTTCGCCGACTCGATCTACCGCGAGAACACCTTCGAGTTCGAGCGCGACGTTGTGGCGTTCTTTCAGAAGCATTTGCGCGCTCCCGAAGGAGGCACATGGGGATATGTGACAGCCGGCGGAACCGAGGGCAACCTCTACGGCCTCTATCTGGCGCGCGAGCTCTTCCCCGACGGAGTCGTCTACTACTCCGAGCACACGCACTACTCGGTGGCCAAGATCGTGCGCGTGCTTGGCGCTCGCAGCATCATGATTCGCGGTCAGGACAACGGCGAGGTGGACTACGACGACCTCTACGAGACCCTCAAGCTCCGACGCGACGTTCCGCCGATCCTGATGGTCAACATCGGCAACACCATGCACGGCGCCGTTGACAGCATCCCGAAGATCCACGAGATGCTCAAGGACCTGGCAATCACACGGTTCTACATCCATGCTGATGCCGCGCTGTCGGGCATGATCCTCCCATGGGTCACCGATCCGCAGCCGTTCGGGTTCGACGCCGGCATCGATTCCATCGCCGTCTCCGGCCACAAGTTCATCGGCGCGCCGATGCCATGCGGCGTTGCCCTTGCCCGGCGGCGCAACGTTGATCGCGTCGCGCGGAGCGTCGAATACGTGGGATGCATGGACACCACCATCGCAGGCAGCCGAAACGCCCTGAGCCCGCTTGTGCTGTGGAGCGCCATCGAGCGCTGGGGAGAGGACGGACTGCGGCGACGCGTTGAGCGCTCGCTTGCGACAGCCGACTACGCCATCGAACGTTTCAAGGACCACGGAATCAACGCGTGGCGGCATCGCAACTCGGTCACCGTCGTCTTCCCGCGGCCAGGCGGCGACGTGATCTCGCGCTGGCAGATTGCGCCCAGCCGGGACATCGCCCACATCATCACCATGCCCCACGTCACGCGCGAAATGGTCGAGCTTGCAGTGGCCGACGTCGCCGACTCGCTCGAGGCGTTCGCAACGTAGGCGGTACGGAGCAACGAGAGACAAGCATATGAAGCAAATAACGATCATCACACCTGCCGGAAGGCCGGGAACGCTTGCCGACATAGCCGAACGCCTGGCCGCACGCAACGTGAACATCGTGGACATTGATGCCACCGACGACCATGCGCATGGTGTCGTCGTTCTGCGCGCCGAGCCGTACAACGAGGCGCTTCGGGCGCTTGCCGACGGCGGCTACCACGCCGTAAGCGAGGATGTTCTGGTTGTGCGGCTTCCCGACGAGGCGGGCGCGCTTGCCAAGCTTGCGGCACGGTTTCGCGCACCTCAAATCAACATCAACGCCATGCGCATTGTCCGCCGCGCCGG
>JBBIQU010000140.1:0-3168 GCA_037442185.1 Chthonomonadales bacterium
CCCCCGCCCACCCCGGGGGGCGGGGGAAGCCTTCGGCGAAGGGACGCGCAGCGTGTAGCCGTCGCTTCTCGCGACGCACTTTGGCACCTGCCGATGGTCACACTGATGGTACCAGCGCGGGGCGTCGGAATCGCGCCTCGCAACCTTTCGGAACGCCTGTCCTCCGGTCCGGCAAGACAGCGCCCGGATCATGGCCGAACACGTGGTACGCTAATCATGCGTCCCGGCGCGCATGTGCGGCGAGACGCGACCAAGAGGAAAGCCCCATACGGAAAGGAGATCGCCATGACAACGTTCGTGATGATCGGCAACTACACGGGAGGGGCCATCGGCGCGATCAGCGCCAAGCGCACCGATGACGCCAAGCGCATCCTGGCCGACTGCGGCGGCGCGCTAATAGCCGGCTACGCCACCCTCGGCGAGAGCGACGTGATTCTGATCTGCGAGCTGCCGGACACCAAGGCTGCCGTGAAGGCGTCCATCATGCTGACCAAGGCCCTCGGCATCTCATTCCGGACCGCGCCCGCCCTGCCGGTCGAGGAGTTCGACAAGCTCGTTGGGGGATAGTCACTCGGGCCGGGCCTGATCTGCCTCGAGCAGGCGGACCTCCATCAGCGTAACGTCATCGGGCAGCCGTATGGCGTTGGAAGCGGCCAGCAGTCCCGCTTCGATTTGCCGCAGGCGGGAACGCATTGTCACGAATCCCGCCTCCCGCGCGATCTCTGCGAGGGCATTCGGCCCGAGCATATTGCCCTGCGCATCCGTTATCTCCGTCGCGCCGTCCGTGTGGAACAGCAGACAGTCGCCCTTCGCAAGCTTGACTTCGGTGGAGTCGAACGGCGCACCGGGCAAGACGCCGAGCGGCACTCCGCTCAGGTCCGCGTCCCAACTCACGTGCCCATCCCTGGTAAAGTGCAGCGGCGGCGGGCCACCCGCCGACACGAGCGTTAGCTCGCCGGTCGGTATGCGCAGCAGCCCGAAGAGGGCCGTCGCAAACGAGTGTTCGTCTCCCTTGAGCGCTATGAGCCGCTCATTGACCAGGTACATGAAGCGCTTCGGGTCGTCCATCTGGCTTTGGAACTCGCTCCACAGGCACCGCATCTGCATGGTGTAGAGCGCAGCCGAGATGCCGTGCCCCATGACGTCGCCGATCCAGAACGCGACCGTGTCGCGGTTGATGGGCTGCAGCCCGTGAAAGTCGCCGCCGACGATGTCGCGCGGCACATAGTGATCGGCAATCCACACGCGCGGATCGTCAATCTCGGGATGCACCAGCGCCATGCGCTGAACGCGCTGTGCCTGCTGCAGATCGCGATACTCGCTGACAATCTCGCGGAAGGTCTCGACCCCGCCGATGATCTCCCCCGAGCGGTCGCGCAGGGGCGCCGTAGTAACGCGCATGGGCACTCGCTCGCCGGATCGTGTCAGTCCGAACACGAGGGTCTCCTGAGCGGCCGCCTGGCCGGTTGTCATGCTGCGATGGAGGGGGCAATGCTCTTCGCCGCAGAGCTGGTGACCGTCCTTGTCCACGTGGCACAGGATGTCGGCGAGGCACTGCCGGCCGATCACGTCCTCGGGCCTCCACCCGGTGATCCGCTCGGCCGCAGGGTTCCAGTAGAGGATGGTCCTCTCCAGGTCGGTTACATAGAGTCCGTCGGCCAACGAGGCGAGGACGTCTGACGGGTCGAAATCGGGCATAGTCAGGCACCAATCTTCAGGCGAGCCGCATGGCGCAGCCGGCATGGTCTTGCGAGCGGTGCAGTCGGGGCGCCTGCGCTACGTCGTCGGCGACCCGCGTCCGGCACCTCCGAGGTCGGTATACTCGTACTGAGTATGACTGCCGGGAGGGCCGCGCATTGAACATAAGAGTGAGACGACATGACTGACGACGCCACGCCTTCGGGCGCAAGACCGGTCAAGATGATTCGCGAACAGGGAACGCTGCGTCTGATCGTCGGCGCGGCGGCTTTGTTCGTACTCTGGTATGCATACAGCTCGTTTCGAGTCTACCGCATGCAGCAGGTCAAGTGGCCGCCCCTGCAAGTCATGCCATCGGGTCTCACGGTCCTCGGCCTTCAGGATGTGAATAAGCCGGGCAAGCCGCGGAAGTACGTCGCCATCGAATCCAACCATGCCTGGCAGATCCGCCGCCCGGACGACGCAGCGGATGAGAGTGAGGAAAAGGCCGAAGGGGAAGAGGCCGAGAGCTACAGGCCGACCTCAGCAGTCGCCCGTCGCGCAGCGGCCGGCGAGGTCGTGCCTATCGAGGAGATACTGAACACCTGTCCGGTCGTCCTGACGGGAGCGCACTTCCGCGGAGCCGACATTGAAGAGTCCTACGAGCCATTCCGCGACAAGGCCTACTGGAAGATACACGTGCGCCTCACCGACGAAGGGCGATCCCGTTACTGGCAGTTCTCGCGCGCGCACGATGGCGAACGGCTGGTCTTCGTGATAGACGGCGAAATCATGACGTGCCCGCGCATGAGCCACATGAACACGGCAACGCTCACGATCGAGCCCGTATGGGTCAAAGAGGATGCCGAAAAACTGGCATCGGCCATGCGCGGAGGGTCATAGGACCGACCGTCAGGTGTCGCACAGCACCATTGCGCGCCAGCGTCCCCGTCGGTAATCCAGCCTGAGTTCGTGATACGTGGCGGCCTTGATGGGGCAACGCCACTCGGCCATGCGAACCCCGGTCAGGTCGGCGTGAACGCGCGCGTCGGTATCCGAGACCGCGACCTCGATTCGAGAGCTGCGGAACGCCGCGCTGTGGATTTCCGAGAGGCCAAGCAGTTCATTGATCCAGTCGGCCAGCAGGGTCGCCGCGTCCTGGCTGTGCAAAGCGACCCGTTCCGCCACAACGCCCGTGCCGCGTTGTGAGCCCCCGTATCCCGCGATCACCCGCGCCGCTTCGGCGAACAGCTCCTCGAGCGTGTCGGCATGGAAAGCCAGCCTGATATCCGCGACGTGCGGAATGCGGCGCGTCCAGGCTTTCACAGCTGTGGTCCCGCGTCTGGCAGGTTGGATGTTGGGCAACGTGCCATGGTGGAAGCATCGTACCCTCCATTGCCGTCAGGACCGCGCGCTGATTTGCCCCTGCTTCACCTCCTGCACCGCCTTCGTGGCTCCGTGGGAACCGAGATGACCCGACGCCCCTTGTGC
>JBBIQU010000140.1:3185-11195 GCA_037442185.1 Chthonomonadales bacterium
TCTGCTCGTTCGTGCGTACTGAAACTCGGCGCGCCGCTGGGTGCGCCTATCAAAGAACGCGACGGAGGCGGACGCAGTGGCGAAGACCTCGGATGGCAACCGTGTCGGACTTGGGGGGCCGGCCGCCCGCCGCGCACGCGCGGCTGTGGCGCGGCGGCTGATCTGGCTCGTCGCGATTGCGGCGGCTGTCGGCGCGGGCGCTTACTACCGCTCGCGTCCTGTGCGGGTCGAGGTAACGGTCCCACGCGCAGAAGCGGTGACCGAGAGCATCTCCGCGACCGGCCGTGTCGAGGGCGTTCAGGAAACCGACGTGTTCTCGGCGGTTCCGGGGCGTGTGCGACGATTGCTGGTTGCTGAAGGCGACCGTGTCGAAGCCGGCACTCCCCTGGCTATCCTCGACAACACGGTTGATAGTGCGGGAGTCGATTCGGCCCGCGCAGCCCTGGCGACGGCGCAGGCGCAACTGAAGCAGGCTTCGGCTCCAACCCGTCGGACCGAGCTTGCGCGCACCAAGGCCGAAGCCGAACAGGCCGAACGTGTCGCGAGCGCACGGCTTGCCGCTGCCGAGCACAAACTGGCCGATCTCGTTCGTGGGGCGACGCCCGAGCAGATCGAGGCGGCCGCAGCGGCTCTGGCTTCCGCCGAGTATCGCGCGCGGGCAGCGGGATCCGCTGTCACTCAGGCTCGCGCGAGACTCGAGCAGGCCAAGCGTGACCTTGAGCGGCAGACCACTCTCGTGGCCGACGGCGCCGTCTCGCAATCGGATGCCGATCGGGCCCAGACCGCCCGGGATGAAGCCGAAGCCGCCGTCAAGTCCGCCGAGGAGACCCTTGGAGCAGCACAGAACGCCCAGCGTGAGGCAGCCGCGAGGCTGGCGGAGCTCAGGGCGGGCACACCGAAAGAGACGCTGGACCTCGCTCGAGCCGAGGTCGCGGCGGCCCGCGCAACGCTTCAGGGGGCCAAGCGTGTCGGCGCCGCGCAGGTCGAGACGGCAGTCATAGGCCCGCGTGATGTGGACATCGCTGTGGCGCGCACCCGGGTCGCCGAAGCTCAGCGAGCGCTCGATCTCACGCTTGCCAGACTCGCCGAAACCGTGGTCAGGTCGCCGGCCGCCGGATTGGTTTCGAAGGTTCTCGCCTATCCGGGCGCGTCGCTGGCTCCATCCGCGCCGCTCCTTCGCCTTGTGCCGGCCAATCCGCTCGAGGTGGTCGTGGACGTTGACGAGAACTACCTCGGCAAGCTTCGGCCCGGCCTCGAGACCGTCGTTACCAGCGATGCCTTCCCAGGCGAACGTGCCAATGGGCGCGTTATGCGCGTCGGCGCGCAGGTGGATCGGGATCGAGGCTCCATCGAGGTGCGCGTCCTCCCATCGGGCGCCGTGGGATGGCTTCGTCCGGGGCAGACCGTTTCGGTCAACATCATCGTCATGGCTGAACGCACCATGCTGACCGTGCCTCTGACGGCCGTTACGACCGACTTCGGCGGCGCGACCGGAGCCTCTCCCTCTCAGGGCGCCCAGTCGGCGCTGGTCTTCGTTGTTGAACGCGGCGTTGTGCGCGCTCGTAACGTTCGAACCGGCGCCCCGGGAGCCCAGCGCATTCCGATCCTTGACGGCATCGATGAAGGCGGCCGTGTTGTGGTGAACGCATCGGCAGTCAAGGCCGGCCAGCGCGTGGAGGAGGTTCTGAAGGCTGAAGGACGAAGGATGAAGGACGAAGGGCGGAAGGACGAAGGGTGAAGGCTGAAGCGGGGAAGGCGTCTCCGACGGGGTTGGCGCTGTGAGGTTCGAGGCGAAGGTCGCGACTCGGCATCTGGTAGCCGGGCGCGGACAGACGCTCCTGACGGTCGGGGCCGTTGCCACGGCGGTGACGGTGGTCGTATTCATCACCAGCCTGATCGAGGGTCTGCAGGCACGCATCGTGAATGATCTCATCGGGTCGCTGCCGCATGTGACGGTCAAGCCCGCCGAGCGTCCCGCGCTCCCGCTCAGCAAGGCCGATCCGAATCGGAGCGGGTTGGCGACCTCACGCGTGCAGCCGACAACCGAGCGTCGGGCGCGCTTCGATGACGTGCCCCTGGTTGCCCGGCAGCTTGCGGCATTTCCCGGCGTGAAGTCGGTTGCACCCGCCATTCGTGGACAGACGTTCCTCGTTCATGGCGCAAAGCAGTTCGGCGTGTCGGTCTCGGGCGGCGACCCGAAGCTTCAGGAGCGCATCGCCGGCCTTCAGAAGAACATGGTCGCGGGCCGCTGGCTCGACTTGGGACCCGATGAGATCGTGATCGGATTCCGATTGGCCGCCGAAGCGGGCGTCGGCATTCAGCATTGCCGCGGTCCTGATCGTGTCGGTGATCCAGAAGAGCAAGGAGATCGGCATCCTCAAGAGCATGGGCGCGCGCAACCGTCAGATCCAGCTCATCTTCGGCCTCGAGGGGCTCATCATCGCGGTCACGGGCGCCGTCGTTTGATGCGGCACCGGCTACGCGCTGCTGAAGATGCTGGCAGGAGTGCGGCAAGTGGCCCGATTTGGCAAGGTTGACCAGCTCTTCCCCATCACCTTCGACATAGCGATCTTCGCCGGCGCGGCTCTCGCCGCAATCGTGACCACGGTCGTGGCCGCTATCCTACCGGCGCGTCGGGCGGCAAGGATGGACCCGGTGGAGATCATCCATGGCAACTGAACCGCGCGTTGCCGTCGAGGGCATCGGGCTCCGCAAGGTCTATGGTCTGGGCACGCCGTTCCCGGTCGAAGTGCTGCAGGGCGTGGATGTCCGCGTGGTTGCCGGCGAGTTTGTGGCCATCGTCGGCCAGAGCGGTTCCGGCAAGACCACACTGCTGAACTTGCTGGGAGCGCTGGACAGGCCGACGGCGGGCACGGTCATCCTCGACGGACGCGATACCGCAGAGCTGAATGACGATGAACTGGCCGATCTCCGGAACCGTTCGGTCGGCTTCGTATTCCAGTTCCACTATCTGCTCCCCGAGTTCACGTGCCTCGAGAATGCGCTGATGCCGCTCACGATTCGTCAGGGCGCTGCCTCACGTGACGATGTCGAGCGCGTAAAGGAGCTCCTGAACCGAGTCGGACTGGGCGATCAGCTTCGCAAGCGGCCAAGTCAGATGTCCGGCGGCCAGCAGCAGCGCGCCGCCGTCATACGCGCTCTGGCGGCGCAGCCCCCCCTCGTCCTCGCCGACGAACCGACAGGCAACCTGGACGTACGCGCCGGCCAAGGGGTGTTCGACATGATGCGTGAGATGACCCGCGAGACGGGCGTTGCCTTCGTCATGGTGACGCACGACGAACAACTCGCCGATGCCGCCGACCGGATCATCCATGTCGAACTGGGCCGGGTCCACGAGCATGCGCACCTGTCGGGGCCGGAGGTGAGGGCGTAGGCAGAAGGCGAGAGGTTTCCCAGGGCCGATGACCCCGGCTACGATGTTTCCGGGCCTTCGGCCCTATGTCGGGATGGTGCGACTTCCTACAGCCAGCGCGCCAGCCAGTCCCAGGCTTCCTGCTGCATCTCGGCGTTGAACTCGTGCGGCGTGTCGTACATGCGGGTGCGGATCCGATCGGGCGCGCCGGCCTTCGCCCAAGCCGCTCCAAGCTTGTCGAACGCGGCCTGAACGCCCTTCGGCGCAAACAGCGTGTCCTTCGATCCGTTGATTACCAGCATGGGGGTCGGCGCCGCCATCGCCGCGACGTCGGGGTAGTCGAGGCTCTTGTAGAGGCCCGGTATGAGCATGGTCTCGCCGATGGTCCAGCGGATGTGTTTCCTGAGCTGTTCCGGGAACGAGGTCATCCACCCGACAACGACGGCCGCCTTGATGCGATCGTCGAGCGCCGCGAGGTGGCACGAGCGGAAACCGCCCACCGAGAGGCCGACGCAAGCAATGCGCCGGGCGTCAACATCGGGGCGCGAGGCGAGGTAGTCCACCGTCCGAATGTCGTCCCATAGCATGATCCCGGGCCATGTGAAGCCGGCGGCCTGGATGGTGTTGTTGGCCATGGGCGCCGACGCGCTCGAGCGCGCATGGAACGCGGACACGCGATCCGCGGACATTGCGGCAGGCCGCTCACGCCAATCGCCCGGGTCATCATCGAGCAGCATCCGTCGCTCGCCCCAGTAGAACATGTCGGTCACGATCACCACATAGCCGCGCCGACAGAGCTCGACCGCCGTGCTCTTGCCGGCATAGCTCGTCTTGCGAAACGCCGTCAGCGCGGCGTTCTCGTCCGGCAGCTCAATCAGCTTCTCCCTGCCCCACATGAAGAACGCGCCATGGTCGTGGAGGTTGACCACGGCCGGAGCGGGCAAGCGGGCGCGCTTGGGCACAAGCACGAATGCCGGCACCCGGATCGAGGGCGTCGTGTTGAACCAGATGCGCTCGAGCAAATGGTCGCCCCGATCAATCCGCTCGACCAGCTCCGCATTGGGCGCGCACTTCGGCGGCGAGTAATGAAGGAGGCTGAGCAAGCGCGCGCGAGCGCGGCGTTTCCAGGCCCGGATGTCCCGGAACTCGGGCCGCAGCCAGGAGAGTTCAGGCTCGGACGGCGACTGCGAGGCGATGAACTCATAGAGCGAACCCACGTCGGCGCCGGTCGGCTCGGCATGCGGGGCGTGCCCGACCGATGCCTCAGACAGGCCGGATGCGCCGATCATGGCCGCTACCGTGCCCACGAACTCCCTGCGAGATGACATCGTGTGCCTCCGGAACTGAGCCTCGGACCGGTTAGCGCTCGTAGCGGATATCATCGAGGTGGAACACCACCGGCGCTCCCTGGCCCGCAACGGTCCAACCGAAACCGGTCTTGATGCGCGAAAGGTCCTTGCCCTCGAGCGGGATCGCATACTCCCGCCACTCGTCGGTCAGGCGCACGTTGTCGAGCCTTCCCTCGGCAGTGTCATAGAACGGCTTGTCCTTCTTGATGACGCCGAAGAAGAAGCTGACCACCTCGCCGCCCTGTGCGCCCCGCGCCCGGAACGCAAGCCTCCGCGCGCCCGTCAGGTTGTAGCCGCCCGGGCGGTCGCCCCAATCGTTCTCGGGGTGTTGCCATACGACTCCCGCCCACGAGTCCGGCGCAGTGTACTCACACCGGATGCACGTGCTGCCCGAGAATGGACGCTCGGTTGATCCCTCATCCATCTTCACGGCTGCCGAAGCGCCCATCCACCCGGACGGCACGAACGGAGCGTTCGCCGCGCCCTTGTCGGCGTAAACGGCAGCCGGCAGCGCGAGCGATGGACCGGCTTCAACCTTGACCTCCCCCTTCACCTTGAACGGGACATTGGCCGTTGCCGCTCCGCCTTTGCCGTCGGCCAGGTACACATACAGGCGGTATGGCCCGGGAGTCCGCGGAGCATCCACGCTCGCGCCCTTGATGTCGCCCTGTTTGACAGCCCCTTCAATGACCGGCGGGGCCGCTTCGGCATCTCCGCCCGATCCGTATCGAGCGGTCTCCGCCTGGAGAACCCACCGAACGGTGAGCGAGTCGCCTTCCGGATCGGATGCCTGCAGATTGACGCGCATCGCGGTTCCCGGCTCGACTTCTCCTGAGGGTTCGCAGGTCAGCGCGGCGATTGCCGGGCAACGGTTGGCCGGGGGCTTGCCTGTCCAGGCTTCGCCCATGGCATCCACTGCCGCCAGGCGGGACCCGTCGGGAAGCAGCATGCCGAACCATGTGGCCGTCGCCTCCTGCTTATGCCCCCACACGAAGGCGAACCCGCCGAGGCACAGCGGCGATGCGTTCGCCGCTTGCCAGGCCCGGCGATACCAGTCGGCCTTGGCGGTACTCGACATCTCGCGGGGAGCGCCCCAGGCGGTTTTCTCCGATTCCCACATGCCGGGCGGCCCGAACTCGGTCAGCATGAACGGCTTGGTCCCTCCGACAGCCACGTAGCGTTCGGCGACGGAGGCGGCTCCGCCATAGGAGTTGATCCCGACGATGTCTATGTGCGGGCAGAGACGATGGAGATTGCGCACCTTCTGCCCGCCAACCTCTGCGATCACGGTCATCGTGGGATGGTCCGGATCGAGCGCCTTGACCTGCGCGGCGAGGCTGTTGATCGCGAGCCAGACGGCCGCGTTGTTCCCTTCGCCCTCCATCTCATTGCCGAGCGACCAGACCAGAAGCGCCGGATGATCCTTGAACCGACGAACGACGTCCAGGGCGTCCTCTTGCTGTTTGGCGACCTGCTCGGGATCGGTGTAGCGGAAGCCGTGCCGCTCATGGCCGAGCCATATGCCCGCCGCAACGCCAATGCCATGCCGATGCGCTTCGTCCAGCACGGCGCCGAGCTTTTCGGCGCCCCAGGTACGGATCGAGTTCCCGCCGACGCCCGCGAGCAGCTGCAATGACGCATCTCCTCCGGCCCCCTTGACCAGGAACTGCTTGCCGTCCCTTTCGAGACGAACGCGTTCCCCTTCACGAACCAGCTTCACCCGTGATTGGGCCGAGCACCCTGTCGCGAGTGCCAGGACAAGGCCCCACACTACGGCTGCGCGGGCTGTCATGGCTGCGCCACCAGGAACAGCCGCCCTTCGCCCGAATCCAGAGACACCTGCAGACCCTCCATGGCCGGACTGTCGTCAATGCATGGCGTTTCGTCGCCGGTCGCCTGACTCACCTCGCGGACATTCGCGAGAGGAGCGGCGAACTCCACGGTCGGCCACGCGCTGTAAGTGATGCTGTAGTTGTTGATCATGACTCCCGCGCGTCCGTCGCTGTGCCGGAAGATGCCGATAAGGTAGTCGCCCGGGCTGATGGACTTGATCGGCGTGTCGGCGAGGAGCTTGCCTGGGTCGTCACCGGGCTTCAGGCGGACGGTTCGCACGCCGGTGAGCTTCATCAAGGTCGGCCCAAGGTTGTTGAGCGCCGCGTTGATGCGTCGCGCCTGTTCGTAGTGTCGGGTCTTGCGCCCTTCGGCCGTGATGATCGCTCCGCCCTTCGGAAACTCGCCGCCCTGCGGCGTCCAGTAGCAGAAGTACAGCACCCCCCGAGAGCCGTATGCCGCCGATGTGTAGACCTGCCAGCGCAGCTGGGCTTCGGTCGGGTCGGTATGCGGGCCATAGGGCATGACATTGAAGAAGTTCCAGTGCGGTATGCCGCGACGCAGCGCGTGGATGCGCATCGTTTCGAGGTTGCGGCAGTAGCCGTCGCGACCATCGGCGGATGGCGTGAACAGCGGGTAATGGTCCATGCTGAGGACATCAACATTCACTTCGTCGGCGAACCTTCGCACATGCTCGTCGTAGGTAGGCGTGCCCAGCTGCTGGGGTCCGGCATAGTCGGGGAAGAGGTTGATGTAGGCCAGCTTGCCCGGGCGAGCCTTGCGGATCGCGGCCACCGTTTCGGCGAGCGCCGGAAAGTCGGCTGCGCTCGGCTCGTCGCGGATGAGGTAGCCCCACACCTCGGGCGCGTCGGGCAGCTTGTCCGGCGCGAGGCCGGCCGTCGCCACGATGGCGCGCAGGCCGTGCTTGCGACATAGAGCGATCTGTCGGCCGACGGTTTCGGGCGTGCGCGCGCCGAATCCGCCCAGCACGAGCGTGAAGCCGGCGTCCGCTATCTCCGCGTACCGCCGGTCCATATCGTCGTCGGCGGGAGGGTCCACCCAGAAGCCGATCGCGAACCTATCCTGAACGAACCGGGGTTCATCGGCCTTTGTCGCGCCCATCGAACCTCCTCCGATTGTGTTCAACGTGCCGGCGGCCACTGCCAGGGCGATTGCCGCGAGAATCATGTCCATCTCCAGACGGGCGCGCTCTCGGCATCACCCGTGGCCCGCATTGTAGCGGTCCGTAGCGGAGTCGTCAACGGTGTGACCCATGTGACCACGGCGGACGACACGAGGGCGAGCCAACCGTAGCGGCACGATGGCCTGATCGTTGTTACGCTGGTCGTGCGGTTGACTCGCCCCTACGCCGGCGGGTGCGCGCGTGCGCATGTCGTGTAGGGGCGTATCAGCCGGACCGACTTCCTGCCGACCGCCGGACATCACGCTTGGTCCGGC
>JBBIQU010000141.1:0-11111 GCA_037442185.1 Chthonomonadales bacterium
CGCTCCGATTCCCCCGCCCCCTGGGTGGGCGGGGGCAAGGGGGAGGGGGGATTCGCTCGCAGACCAAGACGCTGGCCAAGAAACGCGCAGCGTGTAGCCGTCGCTCCTCGCGACGCCGAACGTCGGCCCGTCACCGAACGCGCGCACTCCGATTCCCCCGCCCCCTGGGCGGGCGGGGGCAAGGGGGAGGGGGGATTCGCTCGCAGTCCACAATGCTCGCCAAGTAACGCGCAGCGTGTAGCCGTCGCTCCTCGCGACGCCGAACGTGTGGATCGTGTGCAGCGTTTGCGCGTGGTAGATGCCCGGCGACTGAAGTCACGGCTGCGGACGGCACCAAGTCCGCCTTCGCGGACTGCGGAGGGTGCGCATACATCGCGCGGGGAGAACCCGCGGCTACACGGCCTGCGGCCGTAACGGCACCGGCCCCTCGGCGATGGGACGCGCAGCGTGTAGCCGTCGCTCCTCGCGACGCCGACAGCACACCACCGTGTCGCCTCAACACCGAGGACGATCCCTTCGCCGACTGGGCGTGGCGCCCGTCGGCGACGTCCCGCCACCCACGCTATCGTTCGCAATGACGGGGTGGTCACTTCCCGCGATGGCGTGATGGATGCAGCGACGTGGCCTCACAGAACGTTGGTGCACCGCTCCGCACGCAACCCACCCTCGGCGTCGCGAGAAGCGACGGCTACACGCTGCGCGTACCATGGCCGGACGTTTGGCCGAGCGCGTACCATGGCCGGAGGTCTGGGAGAGCGCGTGCCATCTCCGGAGGGCCGGTACAGCGCGGGCCATGGCCGGAAGGTCGGTGCGTGGGACTATGACATGCCGTCAGTCGTCGGATCGCGCGGCGGGTCTGCCTCTCGAGCGGAGCTCGCGCTCGGCTTCGCGGTCGGTATCGCGGCGGGCAATGGCTTCGCGCTTGTCGAACCGACGCTTGCCGTGCCCCAGGCCGAGCTCCACCTTCGCGTAGCCGTGCTGGAAGAAGACCGAGAGCGGGATCACCGCGTAGCCCTTGCGCTCAACCTGAGACCGGATGCGCTCGATCTCGCGCCGATGCAGGAGCAGTTTACGGGGACGGCGCGGTTCGAGGTTCCATCGAACCCCGTGATCGTACGGGGCAATGTGCATGTTGTGGAGCCAGACTTCGCCGTTCTCGACTCGGACGAACGCATCCATGATGTTGACGGCGCTCTGCCTGACCGACTTGACCTCGCAGCCGGAGAGGGCTATGCCCGCCTCGTACGTGTCCGAGATGGCGTATTCATGCCGGGCGCGCCGGTTCGTCAACACCACGCGCCGTGCATCCTTGTCCTGTATCTGTTCCTTGACCTTGGTCTTCTTCACGCGGGCATTATACTACTCGTGACGCAGGGCCTCGATGGGGTCCAGGCGCGCCGCGCGGACTGCGGGATACAGGCCGAAGAATACGCCGACACCCGCCGAGAACGCGAATGCGCCGAGGATGGACCACAGGGGCAGATGCGCCGGTATGCCTGCGCCTCCGATCCCGCCTGTCATCACATGTTTGCTGATCGACGACGCGATGTAGGCCACGCCCGCGCCCAAGCCCACGCCGATGATGCCTCCCGTGCCCGAGACCGTCGCCGACTCGATCAAGAACTGCGCAAGGATGTCGCGCTTGCGCGCCCCGACGGCCTTCCGAAGCCCGATCTCCTTGGTGCGTTCGGTGACCGAGACGAGCATGATGTTCATGATGCCGATGCCGCCGACCAGAAGCGCCAGCCCGGCGATCCCGCCCAGCACCAGCCCGAAGATGCTGAGGATGCGCCCGATGGCGTTCTGGATGTTCTCGAGGCTATCCACCTGAAAGCCCGGCGCATTGTGGTAGCGCCTCATGAGGCACTCCCATATCTGGTCCATGGCCGGGCCAATCATTCCCGAATCGGCAGGCTGCGCCCAGAGCATCCCGACTATCTCAAAGCCTACGAACCGCTTCTGGATAGTCGTGATCGGCGCGATGACCATCTGGTCTGTATCTTCGTCGCCGGAACGGCCCTTGGGCTCAAGCACGCCGATCACGCTCGCGGTCACGCCCTGCACATCAACGTCCTTGCCGATAGCTTCGTCCTTGCCGAAGAGCTGAGCCTTGACCTTCGAGCCGATCACGACCACCTTCGCCCAGGTGTCCACATCCTCGTCGGAAATGAACCTGCCCTGACCGACGGTCACGTTGCGCAGCCGGGCGAAGTCGGGTTGAACGCCCCGCACGCCGACCTTCATTTCGGCGTCATAGTGCCGGACGATGAGGTCATTGCCGACCGGAAGTTCTGCGGACAGACCCGAGACGAGGTCGCATTCGTCGCGTATGGCCCGCACGTCGTCCATGGTCAAGCCCGGAAGGCGACGCGTGGATTTGGCCTCCTGCGCCTTGCGCGGATCGTAGGCGACAATGATGAGGCTGGAGCCGAGGCGCTCGAACTCCTGAACGACTTTGGACCGAGCGCCTTCGACAATGCTTACCATGACGATCACAGCGCTGACGCCGATGATCACGCCCAGCATGGTGAGAGCTGAGCGCATCTTGTTGGCCCTAAGATTCGAGAGGGCCGTATACAGGCAGTGAAGCAGCGTCATCGGGGTCCCGCCATCGCCGTGGAGCGTGAGGGCACCTGACGCGTCGAGACCGGCCCGACGCAGGACACAGATCTACGCATTCGGCTCAGCGGCCTGCTCGGGGTTGGGCTCCGCTACGGGAGGCGTCAGGCGTGCCTCAACGAATGCGACCACGTCGGCGACCGTCGCCATCGCGAGGACGTCCTCGGGCGACACAGAGAGCCCGAACTCGTCTTCGAGCGCGTACCGAAGCACCTGTCGCGCGAGGTTGTCGAAATGGAGGTCCTGATCGAGCCGAGCCGTGGGGGGCGTTTCACCCGGATCGCCCAGTCCGCATTCGATGAGTAGGCGCTCGACCCTCTCAGCCGTGCCCATGTCCGCCGCGCGCTTGCTGCGGGCCTCTGCCCAGCGCCTGTTTGCCCAGTAGTACTGCCACCATGACATGCGGCGCTGGCGTCGCGCCGCGGCCTTGAGCGCTCGACAGATGCATTTCAGTATGTCGGCGCCCTGTTTGGGCTCACCGCACGGACCACGCTTGCCCGCCGATGCACGATGGGATGCGGTCTCACACAGCGCTCGGATCAGCCTTTCGGCCTCCTCTGCGCTGATCTTGCCATCCTCCAGCATGCCGAGGATGCGGCCAACTTCTTCGTTCATCTGACACTCCTCCGGGCCTGAACGCCATCAGGCGCCCTGGCCATCTCTCAATCGAAGTTCAGGTCTATCGCCTTGCGCTTCGGCCCCTTGAACACACCCGGTTTGACCTTGTCGCCGACCTTCAGCCCCGAGACGATCTCCGTGAAGCTGTCGCCGCGCAGGCCGGCAACAATCGAGCGCTTTTCGTAGCGCACGGTCGGCTTTGCATCTTTCTTGCCCTCGATGGCGAACTGGACGCTAGCTGACTTGCCCTCTCCTTCCACGGCGTCGGAAGGCAAACGCAGGACGTTCCGTCTGCGCTCCACGACGATCGTGCATCTCGCGCTCATGCCGGGGCGCAGCCTGGCGTCGGGACGCGCGACTTCGATCTCGACCGAGAAGCGAATGACGGCGCCGCCGTCGGGGCGCGGCGGTCCGCCGGCCGCCTCGCCCGGTCCAATGGCGGACGGAGAAACCTGTCGGACGAAGCCCCTGAACATGACGCCTCTGGCTCCGTCAATGGTGATCTCGACCGGCAGGTCCTTGCGGACCTTGTGGACATCAACCTCGTTGATCGTGGCTTTGACGAGCATGCGCGACAGGTCGGCGACCTGCAGCACGGGCGTTCCCGTTGAGAACGTGCTGACGCCGCTGGTGATGAGCTCGCCTTGCTCCACGTAGCGCTTCGACACTACGCCCGACATGGTCGCCACAAGCTTGGTGTCATGCTGGCGGACCTCGAACTCACGGAGCTGATTCTCGATCTGCGTGACTGCCGAGCGGGCCTGGGCGACGTCGTCCTCGCGCATCCGATCCTGTTCGACGCCGGCGAGAGCCGCCTTCAGCTGCGCCCTGGCCTGATCGAGGGCGGCTTGCGCCGAACGGACGGACTCATCCTGAACTGCGAGAAGCGACGATCCGGTCCGGGCGCGAGCGAGCGAAGCCTTTGCGGAATCGACCCGCGCCTGAGCCTCGGCGACCTCCATCCGCTGCTGTTCCTCCACCAGCTCGACGCGCTTGCGAGCCTGTGCAAGGCGGGCGAGCGCCGCTGCGTGTTCGGTGGCCGCGGCGTCAACGGCGATCTGCGATGCGAAACCGCGCTGGAGCAGGCTCCGCTGCCTTGCGAGGTTCCTCTCGGCGACGTCCGCCGCGGCCTGAGCCTCGGTCAGTCCGGTTCGGGCCTGAACCATGCCCTGAGGATGGGTCGCGGTCTTGAGCAGTTCGAGACTCTGTTGTGCGCTAGCGAGGGCGGCTTCCGCCTGGCGAACGTCGCTGTTCACGATCTCGGGCTGCGTGTCCCGTTCCTTCTGGGCCGAGCGAAGTCGGGCTTCGGCGGACTTGACGGCTTCGCGTGCCTGCGCGATGGACGTCTGAGTCTGGATGCGCTGGTAGTCAACGCCTTTCATAGCCTGGGCGAGCCGAGCCCGGGCGCCCTCGACCTGCGCTCGGATCTGGTCCACCTGGCTGTTGATTTCGGTCGGGTCAATCCCGGCCAATACCTGGCCCGCGACGACACGGTCGCCCTCTTTGACGTATAGACGCGCAAGGCGGCCCGCAACTTTGGACTTGATCTCGACCTTCTTGAGCGGCTCTATGGCGCCGGTTTCGACGACCCGGATGTCAACGTCACCGCGATCCACTCTGGCGAATCGGATGGGCGCCGGCTTCTTGGTGAAAATCCGCATGTATCCCCACCATCCCAGTCCGCCGAGCGCAAGCAGCGGCACGAGACATCCCAGTATGAGCCTTCGTTTCATGTTCGCTCCAGACCCAGCGACATATGCATAGCCGCATCGCCCCGACGCGTGACGGCGGCATTGACACTACGGGCCCGAGTACGGGCCGGTTTCGGCGACCTGCGGGGGCAAGAATCCTGACACTCGTCGGCATCGGCATGCGTCAGAATGAGTACCACATGACCAACCAATCAGACGTCGCGGGCCAATGACAGCAACCGAAGCCATCTCCATCAGCCTCGGCAGGGCACGGGCTCGCGCGAGACTTGCGCTTTCCGTCAGGAACGCTGCCATCGGCATCGCTGCACTCGCGATCGCTGCCGTCGTGGCCTATCGCCTGGATCGGGCGTTCGCGCTCGACACGCGCGGACGCGCCGCATCTCTTGCGGCTCTGGCTCTGGTTGGCATTGTCGCCCTCGTCATCACCTTCCTCGTGCCGCGCCTGCGCGCATTCTCCGACCGAACGGTGGCCGCCTGGATCGAGCGCAGATTCCCCGAGCTTCGCGAGCGGCTCATCTCCGCCGTGGAACTGCTCGACGACGCTCCGCCCGATGTGTCCAGGTCGCTCACCGCTGCCGTCGCGAGCGACGCGGCCTCGGCTGCGGCGGCGCTCGATACGCCTCGCGCGGTGACAATGACCGGTGCGCGTTGGCCGGCCGCGGCGGCGGCAATCGCGTTGGCCATACTCGGCGCGCACATGGCGTTGTCGCCTGCGGCCTTCTCCACGTGGCTCAGGCGCATCGCCATGCCGGCAGCCGACATACCCGTATGGGCGAACACGAGGATCACCGTTGAGCCGGGCGACACCGTCATCCCGAGGGGCGACGGCGCCCGATTGCGCGTGCTAACGGCGGGGGCGTGGCCGAATGAAGCGCGCGTCGTCGCCCAGAGCGTATCGGGGAAGCGGTGGGAGCGCAAGCTGACCCGCTATCGCGATCAGGGCAGCACAAGGGCCTTCGAGTTGTCTATCCCAGCGCTCCAGGAGGACCTGACCTATCGGGCGCTCGCGGGAGACGGCCGATCGAACGAATACCGCATCGGGGTCGAAGACCGGCCCATGGTCCGCGCTGCGCGTGTCACGCTGGACTATCCTGCTTACATGGGGCGGTCGCCCGAAGTTCGCACAGGCTCCGGAGCCGACATCCTGGCGCCGATCGGGACTGTCGCCGCCATCGAGATCGAGGCCAACAAGCCGCTGGACACGGCCGAAGCATCGCTGGACGACGCACCCAGCGAGCGGTGGGCAGCCGACGGAGCGAAGGCCGCAGGCAAGGTGAAGGTGATCCGAGACGGGACCCTGCGCATCGCCCTGCGTGATCGTCGTGGCTTCTCTTCACAGCCCCATGCGGCCTTTCTGGTGCGCGCACTTCGCGACAGGCCGCCGACAGCGAGCATCATCAAGCCCGCGCGCGACCTTGAGCGCAGTCCCATTGGTTCGGTTGCGCTTGAGGCGGCAGCGTCCGACGATGTCGGTATCGGCTCGATGGCGCTGGTCATGGCCGCTCGAGGCCGCACTCGCACGACCGCCATGCAGACACACGCCGCCCCCGACAGCCGATCCGTTCGCGCCGCGGCTTCGCTCAACCTGGGGGGCCTTGGCCTGAAAGACGGCGACATCGTGACCTACCGCGTTGAGGCTCGCGACCGCAACGATGTGACCGGTCTCGGCGTCGGACGTTCCGCCGAGTACCGCATCCGGATCGTGGGCCTTGGGGAGATGCTCGAACGCGCCGAGGCCGACACCCGGCGAGAAGCAGAGGCCCTGCGACGGCTGGTTAACCTGCAGCGTGGCGTGGAAGAGGAGCTTCGCAAGGCGAGACAGGACCCGGCACGGGCGCGGTCTGCCGCCACAGCCCAGCGGGACATTGCGCGGATGACGGCGGAACTGAAGACGCAGGCGGAGTCCGCGTCCGAACGCATGCGCGACAACCGCCTCGCATCGGAGGCCGAGCTGGCTCGGCGATCGGCGATGGCAGCCGAACTGGGCAAACTGGCATCCGGCTCTATGCCTCAGGCCGCGTCCGCGATGGATAGGGCGTCGTCGCAACCCGCCGCGCTTCCCGATGCGGCCGCCAGGGCGCTTGACATCCGGGCGGCGCTACAGCGCCTTGCGGATGCCGCAGGCCCGCCGGCATCTCCGGATCAGCTTGCGCGCGAAGCTGCGGGTCTGGCCCGTGAACAGATGGAGCTTGCCGAGAAGTCCGACGCTCAGGCGCAGGCTCAGGAGGCGGGAGGCGCGAAGCCCGCCGATCTGGCCGCGCTTGCCCAGCGTCAGGCCGACCTCGCGGCGCGCACGCGGTCGCTCGCCTCCAAGCTTGACGCTGCGGCGGACGCCTCTGCCGACCCGGCAATGCGCGAAGCTGAGAGATCGTTCAGGAATGCCGGTGTCGAGGCGAAGCAGAGGGCAGCCCAGAGCAGCCTGCAGGCCGGGAAGCCGGGTCAGGCAGCGCCTCGTCAGGCCGAGAGCGCGTCGGCGCTTCGGCAGCTGGCCTCGCAGCTCCTGTCGGGCCAGAGCGCCCAGGTGACGCCGGAGGCGCTCGAGCGACAGGCGGAAGCGCTCGACACGGCGGCGGACCGGCTGACCGACCTAGCCAATCTCCAGAAACTGATCCCGCAGGCGGCAGAGCGGGCCAAGACCAGAGAGGAAGCCGGCAAGGTCGCCGGCGATGAGCGCAACATTCAGGCTGCGCTCGAAAAGGTCGTGCCCGCGCTTGCTCCGGCCCCGGGCGCCGAGGACGCCGCAAGACGCGCGGGAGGGTCCATGGGCCGCGCCGCATCGGCGCTGTCCCAAGATCAGGCGGCTCAGGCAATCCAGCCCGCGCGTCAGGCCACGCGTGAACTGCTGCAAGCCGCCATTGAGGCCCGCGACGCCGCGCGTCAACTGGAGACGCAGGCCGACACGCTCCGCAGCCAGAGGCAGTTCGAGGCCCTCGCCAGAGATCAGCGCGAGCTGCAGGCACGCACACGGGCCGCGAATGCGCGGACGGATCGTCAGGGGAACGCCGCCGCCCAGAACCTCGCCGGCGACGAAGACAAGCTCGTCAAACGCGCGCTCGAGGCAGTGAACGAACTGGACTCCGACACGCACAAGTGGATGGGCTGGCAGGCCACTCGCCGCATGGAAGAGGCGAGGAACGCCCTCTGGAGACAGGACACCGGCAGCGCCACGCAGCGCTATCAACAGAACGCCGCCCAGACACTCGACCGGCTGGCCGCATCGCTCGAGGAGCAGCGCATGGCCTCGGCCATGCAGGTCCAGGCAGGATCGCGCGGTTCGCCCGAAGCGCAGATGGCGGAAATCGCCGGAGACGTGCGGGCCGTGCGCGAGATGCAGGCGCAAATCCGGTCCGAGACGCAGCAGACCGACGCGCGCCGAACGGCCCGACCCGACCGCGCCCTCACCGAGCAAGAGCAGCGCGATGTCGCCAACCTGGCGGCTGCCGAAGATGAGGCCCAGGGCAGGCTTCGACAGGCGTCTGATCGAGCTCGCGAAGCGATCGGCGACTCGCAGGAACTTCGTGGCATCGCCGAGCGCATGGCAACCATCCGCGACGCCCTTCGCGCCAGGGACACCGGCGAAGCCAATGTGCGGAGACAATCGGAAGTGATCTCGTCGCTCGATCAGATCCTCGAACGCAACACCGAGAGCATGTCGTCGAGCGTGCGCCGCGAAACGAACAGCGGCCAAGGGCAACGCCAGAGGGCGGAAGCGCGAAGCACGCCCGGGGCGGGCAACGCTCCGGTGGTCGAAGCACGCCCACCTTCATTCAGGATTCCCAGCGCGGCCAAGCACCGGTTCGGCAATCTGAGCGCGCGCGAACAGCAGCTTCTGCAGCAGGGCCGATTGGAGAAGGTCCCGCCCGAATACCGCGACCTCGTCAGCCGTTACTACAAAGCGTTGTCGGAGAGGCGATGAACACCCTCAGGTCTGCCGCCATCCTGATTGCCGCGACGCTCGGCGTAGCGTTGGGCCACAGTCCGGCGTTCGCCCAGCGCCGGGACCCCTTCGATGTGGAAGCCCGCCAGTACCTCGGCACGCCACAGTCAGAGGCGGCGGTACAGAAGGGGCTGAACTTTCTCGCGTCACGGGTTCAGCCCGACGGCCATTGGAACAGCGCCCAGTACAACGCCGATGCCGCCGTTACGGGACTTGCAGTGCTGGCGTTCCTCTCGGCAGGGCATCAGCCGGGTCGCGGGAAATACGGCACGTTCCTGAACCGCTCCGTTGATTGGCTTGCCGAAAGCACTCAGCGCAGCGGCCTCGTCTTCCGTGGCGGGAGCGCGGGTCCTCCCATGTACGGTCACGGATTCGCCACGCTTGCGCTGGCGGAGCTGTATGGAATGTCGCGGCGCGCCGACCTGAGGAAGAAACTCGAGGATGCCGTCAGGCTGATCACGCAGACGCAGAATGTCGAAGGCGGATGGCGGTACCAGCCTCAGGCGACCGACGCCGACATCTCCGTGACCGTCGTTCAGGTTCAGGCCCTTCGCGCAGCCGCCAATGCAGGCATCAAGGTGCCTGCGGAGACGATCCGCAGGGCCGTCGGCTACATCAAGCAATGCCAGAACAACTCCGACGGCGGCTTCAGCTACCAGACCAATCAGCGGAGTTCCGGTCCGGCTCGAACGGGCGCGGCGGTCCTGTGCCTTTACCTAACGGGAGAGTCGGAGTCGAAGGAGTGCAAGAACGGCATCACCTATCTGATTCAGCATCCGATCTCCAAGTACGAGTGGGCTTACCGCGAACACTACTTCTACGCCCTGTACTATTGCACGCAGGCCTTCTATCAGGTCGGCGGCAAGCCGTGGAGCGAGTGGTACCCCGTGGTGCGCGACCGCCTGATCGCCACTCAGGAGAAGGACGGTCACTGGCGCGACAATCCCGGCGACGAATATGCGACGGCCATGGCCGTGCTGTGCCTGCAGGTCCCGGCGGGCCTTCTGCCCATCTACCAACGCCTATGAGGAGAAGAGCGTGCAATGAATGATCGAGCCGAAGTCGCCGCAACGGTACCCGACGACGTCGAGGCGCTGGCGCACCTGCGCTCGGCGTATGATGCCATTCGGGCCGAGATCGGTCGCGTCATCGTGGGTCAGGCCGAGGTCATCGAACAGATCCTCATTGCCGTCCTGTCGCGAGGGCACTGCGTTCTGGTCGGCGTGCCGGGCCTTGCCAAGACGCTCATGGTGAGCACGCTTGCCGACACTCTCGATCTGACGTTCAAGCGCATCCAGTTCACACCGGATCTCATGCCCGCCGACATTACGGGCACCGAGATCATCCAGGAGGACAAGGTCAGCCGCGAGCGCGTCTTCGTCTTCATGAAGGGACCTGTTTTCGCCAACATCGTTCTGGCCGACGAGATCAACAGGACCCCGCCCAAGACGCAGGCGGCCCTGCTTGAGGCCATGCAGGAGCGGCGGGTCACGTCAGGCGGAACCGCCTATCCGCTGCCCGACCCGTTCTTCGTTCTGGCAACCCAGAACCCCATCGAGCAAGAGGGAACCTATCCGCTGCCCGAGGCCCAGCTGGACCGCTTCATGTTCATGGTGCGCGTGGGATACCCGACGGCGGAAGAGGAGCTCGCCATCGTTCGTGCCACGACAGGCGCTGCCCAGCATGCCGCCAAGCCGCAGCTTGGCGCTCAGGATATCCTCAGTCTGCAGCAGCTTGTGCGGCGCGTTCCGGCGGGCGACCATGTCCTGAACTATGCGCTGGCGCTGAGTCGGGCGACCCGACCCGACTCGCCGGACGCCCCCGATTTCGTGCGGGAGTTCGTAAGCTGGGGAGCCGGTCCCAGGGCGTCGCAACACCTTGTTCTTGGAGCGAAGGCGCGCGCAGCCCTCCACGGAAGAAACTGCGCGACGACCGACGATGTGGCGGCCAGCGCCGGACCCGTATTGCGGCATCGGGTGATACCCAACTTCAATGCGGAGGCCGAGGGAATGACCTCCGATCGCATTGTCGAGCGCCTGGTCGAGCGAGCCCCGCGGCTGCCCGAGCGATGACCCCGCGCCGGAGAGCCATCGCCCCCCTCCCCCTTACCCCCGCCCACCCAGAGGGGGGCGGGGGAAACCTTGGCCGCCACGTTCGCATGTTTCCCGTCACCCCTGCCCTTGCCGTCTCCCTCAATGGCAACGTGTTACCGGGCGCACCGCGCG
>JBBIQU010000142.1:0-5122 GCA_037442185.1 Chthonomonadales bacterium
GGTGACGCCGCAAGGCGTCGGGCTGCTTCGTAGACGGCAACCGCATCTTCGAGACGCCTCTGGAGCACCAGCATCTGCCCCAATCGCAGCGACGACTGCAGGTGGCGAGGCTGACTCTCCAGCAAACGGCGCAGATGCCCCTCGGCTTCGTCGAGCCGGCTCTCGGCTATCAGCAGGTTCGCCAGTTCGAAGCGCCGCCGCCAACCGCGCTCATGTTTCGCGACATAGGCCTCCAGAGTCTGAATGCGCTGCCGGCATCTGCTAAGGCCCTGATCGAAGGTGGCGTGGTACTCCAGCGTGCCGCCGGTCTCAAGCTTGATCTGGATGACGCAGGTATCCCTGAGGTGCCACGCGATCTCTTCGATGAGGGACCCGGCTATGGAGGAAGCGTCGGACGAGTCGCGCTTGTCGGACGCGTCGGACTTGTCGGACGGGTCGGATGGCCCGAGTTTCGGCTCTTCCCCGAGGGCTGCCGCCAGTATCTGCCTGGCCCGCTTGACCCTGGCGCGGATGGATCCGAACGTCAATCCATAGGTCTGCGCAACCTCCGTGTACGACTGGCCGTAGAGCGCGAAGGCAACAAACGGTTCGCGAAGCGATGGCGGCATGCCGTCAATCACCTGCATCGCGCGGGCCAGCATGTGCCGTCGGTGAACTGCCTCTTCGATGTGTTCGTCGTCTTGTCTAGTGCCGTCAAGAACCTTGGGCAGCAGTCCTTCTCTGCGCCTCTCGGTGCGCATGCTGGTCAGACAAAGGTTGCGCGTCAGCTCACTCAGCCATGCGCCCGGGTTCTCGACAGACGGACCGTGCCTGGGCCAACGGTCCCACGCGCGCGTCATCGCTGTTCGCAACAGGTCCTCGGCCTCATCGTGTCTGTACTTGTACATGCTCAAACATAACTGGCGGAGGGCGGCCTCATGCGCCGCCCACACCTCCCAGAAATCGCGTGCGCCACACCCACGCGCCGCCCCGCGTAGAGAACTGCCGAACGCCACCGTGCGACCTCCTGCCTGCCCCCTTTCGATTCTTTGTATGGTTTCGATGCGGTGAGTCAGGCATCCTGCAAGCGGTGGCCCATTCTGCTATGACGGTACGGTCATGACCGGATCACCATCCATGCCGGACAAGCGCCTTCGGATCGGAGCAGGAGTGCCGGTGCGCGAAGGAGTAGGAACAGGATATGTAATCACGGGTCCTGGAGGGGTGACCATGATGCTGGCTGCGATGACTGCCGTCGCCGCGTTGGCGGCCTTGGCCGAAGGCCCTGCGCCGGCCGACGCCCGGAGGGTGGGCTCGTTCAACTATGTCATCGGGACGCAGACGTTTGGGGTGAAGTACGGGTTCACGAAGGACACGTCGCTTGTGGAGACGGCGAAGGCGATCCACGCGATGGGCTCGAACGTGCTGAAGATCAGCATGGAGAAGGACTATAGGAAGCAGTATCCCGGTCTTTCCGAGGATGCCCGGATTCGAACGCTTGTGGACCTGGCCCTGCTGGAGCCCTCGTATCGCGCCGTTCTGCGCATGCCGTTCAGCCATATCCTCCTGTGGACGTACCCGTTCGATGTCGGCTGGTGGGCCGACGGGCTATCCGACGACGAACGAGCCAAGACGTATCGTCAGCACTACGACCTGGCGGCCTATCTCCTTCGCACGTTCAGCGGGTCAGGCAAGACCTTCTACCTCGGCCACTGGGAGGGCGATTGGCACCTTCACCCGGGATACGATCCGTCGAAGGACCCCTCGGAGACGATGATCCACGGCATGGCCGACTGGCTCAACGCACGCCAGAAGGCTATCGAGGACGCCAAACGGGACATTCCCCATCGCGGCGTCGAGGTCTACGGCTACACCGAGGTCAACCTCGTTCAGAAGGCTATGAAGGGTGGCAAGACGCTCACCAACGACGTGCTGCCCCTGACATCGGTGGACTTCGTCTCCTATTCAAGCTACGACTCGCTGACCAACGACCCGACGACGGTGGGCGACCGGCTCAAGGCTGCCCTGCAGCACATCGAGAATCGGCTGCCGCCGAAGTCCGGCATCGCGGGCAAGCGCGTGTTCATCGGCGAGTACGGCTTCCCGAAGCAGTACCACACGCCGGAGAACCAGGAGAGGCTCAGCCGGGCCGTCTGCCGCGCCGCGCTCGAATGGGGCTGCCGCTTCGCGCTCTACTGGGAGATGTACTGCAACGAGAAGCCCGAAGGCAAGCACCGAGGCTTCTGGATGATAGACGACCAGGGCGAGAAGCAGCCGGTCTATCATATGCACGCGCGCTTCTACCGCGAGGCGAAGGCCCGCGTAGCCGAGTTCCTCAGAGCCAACGGCCGCCTACCGACCGAGGGCGAGTTTCGGCAGATCGGCGTCGAGCTGCTTCGATAGCGGACCCGGGTTCCGACGGACGCGTCGACGAGGGCATGACCACACGTCGGGCCGGCCGATCTTCTGCAGCCGAAGGATCATCGAGCCATGGTCTATGGCGGCGCGCCGGGCGCCGTTGTCGTGATGGGCGGCGCGCCCGATCCGGGCATCACGCCGCTCGCTGGGCCCGACTGTTGCCCCGGCGGTCCCTTGACGACTCCGGCCTGGATGATGCGCTCGATTTCGGCAGTGTTGCCGCTGCCGCGGCCCGTCTTCCAGTAGATGAAGACTCCGATGGCAAGCACGAACGCCGCGATCACTATGGCGGCAACCGCCGGGGGAACCTCGCGCTTCATGGGTTCTTCCTCCGACTGAGTCTTGATCCAGCTTCACTCAGGGGGTTGGGTATCGCGAGCCGCGCTCATGCCCCGAGCGCGGCTCGCGTTCGTCCCTGACTCCGATTGCGTCGCTCTCGTGCTACCGAGGCTGCTGTTGCTGGCCCGGTACCGGCGGCTGCGACGGCATCTGGATCATCGGCGTCGCAGGTCCTCCCGAGCGCGGCATGACGCCGGGCGGCGGACCGGTCATGCCACCTCCGACATTGCCGCCCGGCGGGCCGCCCGCCAGTCCGGACTGGATGGTCTTCTCGATATTCGCGGCGTTCTTGCCGCCGGCAGTGCCGCGAACGTAATAGACCGCAATGGCAGCCACGACAATCACGAGTACGACAATGACGACGACCGGTGAGACTTCTTTCTTCACGCGATCATCCTCTAGGGATATGCGCCGGCGCGGCCTGGATCGGGTTCGCAGCCAACATCCGCCAGAGCCGTGGCGGGCGTGCTGTCGCTGCACCGCGGCCAGTGCATGTCATAGCCCTGTCCGCCCCACCAGGGAGCGCGAAGGATGCTGGCGTCAACGCCATAGGCCTTCGCGTGACCGTCCATGAAGGAGAGTGTGATCTTGGCGCTCATGGCCCATCCCGTCGCGCCGCCGAGCCACCGGAGCGGCTCGGTTCTGTCGTCGTGCCATATGTACAGGTCGTCCCATACGTAGGTCTGGGACGGATAGCGGAACTCGGATTCCTTCCAGACGCGGCCGGCAGTGCCGCAGCAGTCAATGTAGCCCTGCAGGAAGCCGTACCCCAGATAGTGGCGATAGTGGTACGACCCGGCCCGCTGCCCGATCCGATGGTCCGCGAACGCGCTGCCGTCGCTCGGGCAGATGAAGATCTAATAGTTCTTGATGTACGGGTTCATCTGGGCGATGATGGACCCTCGCCGGATGTAGTCCTGCTGGGCCGCATTGCCGACACCTGCGTGGAGCTGATAGAGTTCGCCCCACGCATCCCCGACGGAGTTGGCGAACTCCAGATAGGGGATTGGGAAGGACTGGTCATAGTCTGCCAGATACATGATGTTGGCCAGGGCCAACTGCTTGCAGTTTGACACACAGCTGGTCGCTCGGGCCTGCTCCCTCGCTCTGGCGAAGACGGGGAACAGGATTGCCGCCAAGATCGCAATGATCGCGATCACGACGAGCAGCTCGATAAGGGTGAAGCCATTACCACGTCGCATGGGTGAACCTCCCTTACCTCTTGTATTGCGGCTCGGACGGCTCGGCCAGATCGCGCCATCCAGCCGATTGCTGAGCGGTTCGACAGCAGCTTGACAGACTCCTGCCGGCAGTTTGGTTGTTCTCTACACGGGCGCCGGTCGTCCCGCGCGCCTCCGAGCCTCGGTCGGCGTGGTACCCGTCAGGGCCCTGAACTGGCGCGTGAAGTAGTTGCCGTCGCTGTAGCCTAGCTGCAGGGCGATTTCGGTGATGCTCTCTTCGCTCGAACTCAGGAGTTCCATGGCTCGTTCGATGCGCAATCGCACCATGTACTCGATCGGCGACACGCCCAGAGCGCGACGGAACAGACGCGATAGCGTCCGGCGCGACATGCATCCAACCTCGGCGAGGCGCTCGAGCGAAGGAGCCTCTGAGTAGTGGCGCTCGGCATAGCTGACAACCCTCCCGAGACGCTGCAATGGCTGTGCCGCAGGCGTGTCGGTCTCCATGTAGAAACGGCTCAGGTCGGCCACGATGAGCATGAACGACCCCAGCGCGGAGTATTGCCACCCGGCGGTCTTGTCGCGCAGCTCGCGCTCGAGGCGTTCCACCAGCGCCTCGACGCGGCGCAGTTGATCCTGAGACATGCGCAGGCGGCTCTCGAACCTGTCGCGCTGCCGGAACATAGGCTCAAGCGTGAACAGGATGTGATAGCCAGGCAGCGTGGCAGTGTCTGCCGACGGAAGGTTCAGATCCTCCGGAACGAACATGATGTTCACCAGATCGAGGTCGGCAGTGTCAACGTAACCGTGTTCCTGGTCGCCATGCAGCACAAACGCGTCGCCGGCGCCGATGGGCCACGACACTCCGGGGGCGATATGGAGGCCGCGACCGCGCAGGACGATCACCAGCTCGGAGAACTCGTGTGTATGGATACGGCACTCGGCATGCGAATGCACGCGGCTGGCGGCGAGCGGAAAGCTGCCGTGGAAATGATCGGCGCGCCTGAACCGAGCGACATCGCCACCACGCTCAGCGGTCATCCTCTCGCCCTCTCTATCCCTCTCCCGCGCACTTCACCCTAATGCCCGCGACACGCCACCACGTGTCGGTGCAGGCACAATAGCCGCGTGCCTCGCCCACTCATCCTTCATCCTTCAGCCTTCAGCCTTCGCCCTTCATCCTTCATCCTTCATCCTTCATCCTT
>JBBIQU010000142.1:5185-10839 GCA_037442185.1 Chthonomonadales bacterium
ATCCTTCGTCCTTCATCCTTCGTCCTTCACCCTTCACCCTTCGTCCTTCGTCCTTCATCCTTCGTCCTTCGTCCTTCAGCTTTCAGCCTTCAGCCTTCAGAATCGTCCGCGACCGGTGGAAGTGCGCCATCTTCCAGCCGCCGCTCTGCCTGATGAAGACACGGGTCTCATTGAAGGTCTCCCATCTCAAGCTCTCGCCGTCGTCGTGGGTGATCAGGCGAGTATAGGTCACAATGCCAGTGTCGCCGTAGACCTGAACCCGAGGGGTGAGCATGTCGGTGCGAGCGGGCTGAGCATGCGATGCGGCGCGCGCAACCAGGTGCAGATGAAAAGCGAGGCCGTCAATGCGATACGGGCATACGTCTTCGTAGCAGGACAACTCCGGGAGGCACAGCGAAGCATATGTTGCGTCATCGCCGGTCGCGATGGCCGTGAGGAGCGCGTCGGTAACTGTCAGCAAATCGCGCTGATCCTCATCCAGTCGGGCCTCATCAAGCATGGCGATTTCAAGCATGGATCACTCCTTCGAGCTAGCCGATCGCGCTATCGGGTTGCGGCCTTTCCTCGTCATGGAAGTGCTCGAGCGCGCCCAGGAACTGCAGCGACAGGGACGATCAGTCATCCACCTCGAGGTCGGCGAGCCGGACTTTCCCACTCCCGAGCCCATCTGCGACGCAGCCGAGCGCGCCCTCCGCCAGGGCCATACGCACTATACCCATTCGCTCGGAACCCTGCGCCTTCGTGACGCTATCGCTCGCCGGTATGCCGCCACGTGCGGCGTGAAGATCAGCCCGGACTGCGTTATGGTCACTTGCGGATCGTCACAGGCCATGCTCATGGCGTTCGGCGCCCTCATTCGCCCCGGGGACGAGGTGATCTTTGCTACCCCGCACTACCCTTGCTATCCCAACTTCATCCGGTTCTTCGGCGGCACGGCGGTCGAGGTCCCCACTGATGCCTCGGACGGCTACCGGCTCGACCCCAGCCGGGTCAAGAACGCGGTCACGGACCGCACCCGGCTGCTCCTCTTGAACTCTCCGGCCAACCCGACGGGTGCGGTGCTCGACGCCGACAGGATCACAGCGCTGGCCGACATCGGGGTACCCATCCTCTCCGACGAGATATACCGCTGCATCGTCTATTCAGGCGATGCTCCGTCCGCCCTGAGCGTCACCGAGAACGCCATCGTGGTGGACGGTTTCTCGAAGCGCTACAGCATGACCGGATGGCGGCTGGGCTACATTGTCGCGCCGCAGCCGATGATGCGGACTCTGCAGACGATGCAGCAGAACTTCATGATCAGCGCCGGGGCGTTTGTGCAAGAGGCGGCCGTGACAGCCTTGGATCAGGGCGATCCGGCCACGGCGGAGATGGTCGGAGCCTACCGTACTCGCCGCGATCTGATGGTCGCGCTGTTTCGGTCTCTCGGCTTCGGCATTCCGACGCTGCCTGCGGGCGCTTTCTACGTTTTCGCCGACGCCTCCAGGTTCACGCGCGACTCGCTGGCGTTCGCGTTCGAACTCCTTGAGTGCGCCGGGGTGGCGGTTGCCCCAGGCATTGACTTCGGTGAGGCGGGCCGAGCGTGCGTCCGACTCTGCTATGCGGCTTCGGAAACGGACATTCTCGAGGCCGCGCGCCGTATATCCACTTACCTTGAATGTCGGGAGCACAGAGTTGAAAACTAGCTGGTGGCTGGTGACGGCCGCTTGGATTGCCGCGGCGCCGGTGGTCGCCCGCGCAGCCCTCGGACCCGAGAACGTTTTTGTCGTGGCCAATGCGAGCGATTCCGGATCCGTTACCATAGCCCGCGAGTATGCGCGGCTGCGACAAGTGCCCGTCTCCAACGTGATGCATCTGCGTGGCGTGCCCGCGCGCGATACGATCTCACTTGCCGATTTTCGGGCTGCCATACTGAATCCAATACTTGCCGAGATACGAGCGCGTGGCCTTACTCGGCAGATCGGCTGTATCGCCTATTCGTCCGGCTTCCCCTATGCGGTGGACGTCAGCGCGGCGATGGCCGGACGGTCTTTCCCCCGGTACATAACGCAACCGGCGTCGCTGACGGGCCTGACATACCTTCATGAGCTGCTCGGGTCCGAAGAGCCGGACTTCCTGGCCATGGATGCCAACCGTTACTACCGCGGCATGCGTAGGCCGAGCAGGCCCTGGCCGTATTCGCGTGACGACGCCGCGGCGCGCGCCGAACTGGATGCCCTCGCAGCCGAGGTGTCCCGCCTGCAAGATCGGACCAAGGCCGAACCGCCGCCCGAAGTGCAGAAGAGCCTCACACACGCGCTGGAGATTGGACGTGGGCTTGCGGCGCGCCATGCCGACGACGCCACGTTGATGTACGATCTGGCATGTCTGTACGCGCTCTCCGGCCGCCCTGATGACGCTACGCGGTCGTTGCGGAGCGCCGCCGCTGCGGGATGGATGAACGTATCGCACACCGAGCGAGACCCGGACCTGACGCCGCTCAGAGGGCGCGAAGACTTCAAGGCGCTGCTGGCGGGCATGCGCTCGGCAAGACCGCCGGTTGACCCTTCCCGGCCGTTCGAGCCGGGCTCGCGCTGGGACGATGCGGGACTTCCGTCACGCGCGCCGGCAGGCAGAACTTACATGCTCGCCTGCATGCTTGCCTACGTGGGACCGGCAGCCAACACGATGGAGGAGGCTCTGAGTTCGCTTCGAAGGAGCGCCGGGGCGGATTTCCGTCGCCCTCGTGGGACCGTATACTTCATGGCATCGTCGGATGTCGCCCGAACCGGGCCACGGCAGTGGGCTTTCGAGCACGCGAAGGCGGCCCTTGCGCGCCTCGGAGTCCGATCCGAGATACTGTCGGGCTTCCTGCCGACGGAGCGCGACGACGTGGCCGGAGCGGTGATCGGAGCTGCAACGGTGGACTGGAAGTCGAGCCGAAGCCGCATCTTGCCGGGCGCCTTCTGCGATCATCTGACCAGCCTTGCCGGCGTCATGCGCGGCGGCGGCCAGACGCTGCTGAGTGAGTGGATCAGGCACGGGGCAGCAGGGTCATCCGGAACGGTAACGGAACCTTACAACCTCGCCGCCAAGTTCCCGTCAGCATTCCTCCACGTCTTCTATGCTCAGGGATGCACTCTTGCTGAGGCGTTCTACCAGTCCGTCGCAGGTCCATACCAGCAGCTTCTCGTCGCGGACCCGCTGTGTGCCCCGTGGGCTCGCCCCATCTCGGTGCGCGTTGCGGGCATCAAGCCGAACACGCCCGTTACGCGACCTATGCAACTCAAGGTATCGGTTGCGGGAGCGAAGCCCGTCCGTCGAGTTGACCTTTTCATTGACGGCAGACTGGTCTCGAGCGCAGCGCCGGGCAAGCCTGTTCGACTGAACCCGGCGGGTTTGTCCGCCGGGACCCACGAAGCGCGTGTCGTCGGCATTGCGGGCGACCAGAACTGGCGCGGCCGGGCGACGTTCAGGTTCACCGTGCCGGCCGGCGCGCAGCCGACCCATCAAAGGAGACCGCTATGACGAACCGCCCTGACCCGGGTCCGATCTTTCAGCTGGCAACCGGCTACTGGTCGTCGGCGCTACTGCTCGAAGCCTGCGACCTGGGCGTCTTCGGGGCGCTTGCATCAGGGCCGAAGACCGCGACCGAAGTGGCCGCGTGTCTGAACACCGCCCCTCGCGCCACGGGCATGCTTCTCAACGCGTGTGTTGGGCTGGGGCTGCTGGACCGAGTCGGCGATGCTCTGGCGCTCTCACCGACCGCCCAGGCATTCCTTGTGCCGGGCTCGCCGGGCTATCTCGGGAGCGCGCTTCGATGGAGCCGAGACCAGTACGAAGCCTGGGGTCGGCTGCGTGAGGCAGTCCGATCCGGAGGGCCGGTTGTGCGCCCTGAGGAGCACCTCGGCGACGACCCCGATCAGACTCGGGCGTTCGTCATGGGGATGCACGAACGTGCTGTAGGAGTCGCGCGCGGCGTCGTCGGGCATCTGGGCCTCGAGGGAGCATCGAGGATGCTCGACGTTGGCGGAGGTCCCGGGACATACTCGGTTCTGGCTGCGCAGACGTACCCGGACCTGCGCTGCACGGTCTTGGATCTGCCCGGCGTCGTAGCGGTCGCCGCCGAGCTGGTGAGCCGATCGGGCGTCGCCGATCGCGTCGGAGTCATCGCCGGTGACGCGCGCTCGGGCGAGTACGGCGCCGACGCATACGATGCCGTCCTGTTCAGCGGCGTCCTCCATCAGATGGCGCCCGCCACGATCGCCCGCATGTTCGCGGGCGCGATGGAGGCCCTTCAGCCCGGAGGCACGGTTGTTGTCTCCGACATGATGCTCGACGAGACCAGGACCGAGCCGCTCTTCAGTGCGCTCTTCTCACTGCAGATGCTGCTCACAAGCGCTGAGGGAGCGGTCTTCTCGGTTTCGGAGTGCGTTGCATGGCTCGGCGAAGCGGGATTCGAGGATGTCGCCGTCTCACCGCTGCCTCCCCCGTTGCCCTACACGGTGGTTCGGGCGCGCAAGCCCGCAGTGTCCTGACGGGGAGGCGTTGCTTGACTCGCCGCCGTTTCCTCTCCGCAGGCGTGGGTGCGCTTGTCGGCGCGTCGGCGGGAGCGCTTGGGGCGGACCGCAGGCCGATGTGGGTCATGCCGCCTCCCTGGCCGGGCAACGGACGATGCCTCTGGGAGATGGTCACCCGGGAGGCCGATTGGTCCAAGGCCCGCAAGACGGTCGCCGGGATCGGATACTGGCCCTGGCTGATGAACCAGCACTACACAGACGAGCAGTTGCGCCGCATCTTCGCGGCCCTTCGCTCGTGGCGCGTCGGGCTCGGCTTCGAGGTGCCTGTGCTCAAGGGCGAGCGCTGGGGGTACGACGGCAAACCACTCGATGCTGAGGCGGCCTTCCGCCAGTGGAAGCTCTTCGAGGAGCGGATGCTCGCAGCCGGAATGCCCGAAATCCGGTGGTTCGCGTTCGATGAGCCCATCTATGCGGCGCGCCACTCGGCCCCCAAGTTCGCCGATCCCGCCGACCGCCTGAGACATGGCGCCGAGCAGACCGCCGCCTTCATCGGCCTGATGCGCCGGTCACGTCCGCGTGCACGTCTGGGGCCTATCGAGCCCTACCCGGCGCTGTCTGCGGACGAGATCATCGGCGCAGTCACGGAGATCAATGGACTTTGCAGGACCGCGAAGGTCCGTGGACCCGATTTCCTGCGGCTCGATGTGGACTGGTCGCTGTTCGATCGGGGCTCCGGATCATGGGAGGACGTCCGCAAGATCGCCGAGCGTTGCGGGAAGCTGCGCATTACGTTCTCGCTCATCTATTGGGCCGCCGATCAGCCACGCCTACCCGAGCGAGAACGGGAGGGTCCGCTCATCTGGCGCGACGGAGTGCTGCGTCAGGCGGCCATGTGCCGCCAGGCCGGCATCAGGCCCGACGAAGTCGTGCTGGAGAGCTGGCTCCATGTGCCGCAGCATGCCGTGCCCGAGTGCGATCCGACTACGTTCGCGGCCTCGATCCGTGCGCTCGAGCAGGCCATGCGCGAGCCGGCCAGGCAATAGGGCGCCCGACCGCCGGATCGCGGTGGCCGGGCGCCCCAATGCCGCCGGCCGGCTCGAGCGTCACTTCCAGGGGAAGTTGTGCCGGATGGTCGCGCTCAGGTCTACCACAACC
>JBBIQU010000143.1:0-2438 GCA_037442185.1 Chthonomonadales bacterium
AATGCCTCTGCCGCCGTCCGCCTTGTGCGTGTGCAGCAAGGCGCGCGCTTCGCTGAGGAACGACGCCCACGTCTCTATTCGGCCCTGCTTGGTGACAGTCTTGAGTCGCTCGGGGTCATAGAGGTCGAGCAAGGTCGCTTGGGTGATCGCGTCTGTGGCGCCGAGCGACGCCGGATGCAGCGGGTTTCCCTCAATCTTGGTGGGCCGGCCGTCGTTGCTCCGCGCCAGCACTCCCGTACCGATTCCCGATTGCACCACCGCCGTTGCGTAGAACAGCGGCTTTCCCGGAATGATCTCCTCAACCGTCTCCACATGAGGGACAGCGCGCCTTTGCGGCAGGAAGCGACATCCGGCAAGCCCGGCGAGGGCCATGGACGCGCCCATGAGCTGCACGAATCTGCGACGATCGAGCTCCAATAGCGACCGGCGCTCCGGAAACTCGTCCTCGAGCCAGGCCTTCACCTCAGGGGTTCCGGCCAGCTCATCGAGGCTCCGCCAGAGCCCCAGATCTTGGGACTCCGGCCCGTTGACCGCAGCGTGGTCACACGATCCGTTCGACTGAGTTACCGATGACATATCGAGCAGTCCGTTAGCTGGTCAACTTTCACGCCGTACTGATCCACGAGCTTCCGCCCGACCTCGATGTGGTTGTCCGGGTGGGTGTAATGCCGGTTCATGACCTGATCCTTCGGCCGAATGAACTCCTCGGGCTTGCGGTGGCACTGCAGGCACCAGGCCATATGGAATGCCTTGGCCTTATATGTGATCTGCATCTCGTGGACGGGCCCATGGCACTCGGTGCATCCGATGCCCTTGTTAACATGGATGCTGTGATCGAAGTAGACGAAATCGGGCACGCTGTTCACCAGGCTCCATCGTATTGGCTCGCCGGTCTCATAGCTGCGCCGAACAGGCTCCAACAAGGGGCTGTTGGTCCAAATCTGCGAGTGGCAGCCCATACACGTGTGGGTCGGAGGCAAACCCGCCTTGGGCCCCTTCTCGACAGACGTGTGGCAGTAACGACAATCCAGACCGAGTTCGTTCACATGGTGCTCGTGGCTGAACGGTACCGGCTGATCGAGAGGGTTGTTGACTTTCGTGTTGTAAGGCGCGCGGGTTATCGCCGAGCCTGCCACGAGCGCAAGCGCGGGCAGTAGAATGCCGGCCGCAAGGCTTACGCGGGCGATCGTGTTGGCTACCGGTGGGAATAGCTGCGGCATATGAGGTCTATCCTGTACCGTTTCTGACCGCTACCGCCTGAGGCGCAAGTCCACGAGCGAGATCGTCCGATCCTGCCGACGATCGGTCCACGGCAAGCGCAAGGAACAGAAGGGCCAAGAAAACGAGCGAATATTTGAACAAGGAACGCGCGGCAGAGCGATCACAGCGCCGCACGACGCCGGCGACACGCACACCGAGAACAACGTTCAGCGCAAGCGCCGAGACAGCATAGACAGCCGACGCCTCTCCCATGATCATTGGAGCGAGCGTCGCCACGACAGTCAGCGCCGTGTAAGCAACGATCTGCACGGCAGTGCGCCGATCGCCCTGTACGACGGGCAGCATCGGCACACCCACTCGCGCGTAGTCGTCCTTGATCAGCATGGCAAGCGCCCAGAAGTGCACCGGGGTCCACAGGAAGATGATTGCGAACATCACCCAGGCCATCGGGTCAAGATCGCCGCGGACCGCCGCCCAGCCGACAAGCGGAGGGACAGCCCCGGCAGCGCCGCCGATGACAATGTTATGCGCCGAGCGCCGCTTCAGCCACGCCGTATAGATGCCGACGTAGTACAGCAGGCCGACCATGGCAAGGCACGCGGTCAGCAGATTCGCGAATGCCCACAGCAGCGCAAACGCAACGAAGCCCTGGACGCCCGCAAAGATCGCGGCATCACGAACGCTGATCGCCTGGGTCACAATCGGTCTCGAAGCGGTTCGCTCCATGCGAGCGTCAATGTCACGATCCATCAGCATGTTGATCGTGTTCGCCGCGCCTGCTGCGAGATACCCGCCAACCACGGTGACGGCAAAGAGGGTCGTCCCGGGCCAGCCCTTCGCGGCAACGAACATCGCCGCGACAGTCGTCAGCAACAGCAGGCTGATGATGCGCGGCTTCGTCAGTGCAACGTAGCTCCGCCATGAAGCGGCACCACGGCGTGCCTGGGGCAGCGCTTCACTGACAGGAGCCAGCCCCGAGAGCGACGATCCTAGAGGGGAGGCAACAGCATCCGAACCTGACGAGATTGCGCGGCCGGACGACCGGACAACCGGGGCCACAGCGCCTGGCGACACGTTAGCTTCCATCACGCCGTAATCCCCATGACTTCGGACCCGACCACAACCGGTTGGCCGTCATGAACTCGACTCCCCGCTGGATCGCCTGAGTCTTCGGCACGTTCGCCTACAGCCAGCAGACTGTTGGCCGACATCACGAC
>JBBIQU010000143.1:2472-10703 GCA_037442185.1 Chthonomonadales bacterium
CGAGAAGCAGGTGAACGACCTGAAGCGGGATCGGCGCAAGTAGCGCGAGGTTGACGAACCCGATCACCATTTGACCGATCACGCCGATCGTCACTGCCAGCGACGACCGTGCGGCACGTGATCGCGCGCGCCCGATGGAACCGGCGAGCATCACAAGGAATGCCCCGGTCGCAACCGCCAGGACAGGATGGATGATGCGCATCTTGACAAGAAAATGCGAAGCCGTGCCGAGTTCCTGCCTGATGCCGTCCCGCAGAGAGCTTGCAGGGAAGAGGGTATCACCGAGAGCTGTAACGGCACCCGACGCACCAACGAGAACGAACGCGGCCAGCCCGAAGGCCAACGGCCACGCGAGCCAACCGAGAGGCTCGAACCGCACAGAGGGCTTGGGGAGTAACCAAGCGGTGAGGGTGAGTAAGCCCAACAGTACCAGCGTATTGGTCAAGTGAACGGCAACCACGATCGCCCGCGCGGCGCTGTCGTTGTCAGCCACCAGACCAAAGAGCACCAGCCCTGCACCAAGCAACGCTTCAACGATAAGGACAGCCCACGCCGCAAGCGCGGTCTTTCGGGACGGATGGCCACGAGGGACCGAGCGCAAGACCGACAACACGAGCCACGCCACCATCAGGATTAGGAGACCGGAGGAACCCCGATGGACGAGTTCGAACCACATGGCCGTGTCTTTCGGAAGCAATACAAGCGCGCCGTCACAGGTGGGCCAGTGTCCGCCGCATCCTGCACCTGACCCCGTGGCCCGAACGACGCTGCCCCACAGAATGACGGCAACGGTATAGGCGACGACGAACCATGCGAATCGCGATGGTCTCATTGCGGTTCCAGCGTCCCACCGATCGAAGGTCTTGAAAATACCCCAACAACCGACCAATTTAGCCTGACTAAATGCTCGTACTGTGTCTGATCTAGCGTAGTTCCCACTACGGAGTCGAATCCGTGAAGGAAGTTTCAGACGACTCCTAACCCGTGACGGTTCTCCATGCGCTCGCGCCATGTTCCCATCGTATCGGCAACCTGGGCGCGCAGGTATAATCGCCGAACCCATCCCCTATCGCAGGAGTTGCCTTGTGGAAAGAACCCTAGTGCTCGTCAAGCCCGATGGTGTCGAGCGCCGACTGGTCGGAGAGATACTCAGCCGGTTCGAGCGACGCGGCATTCGGATTGTGGGATTGAAGCTCATCCATCCAGACAGGGAACTGGCTGAACGGCACTACGCCGTGCACGTCGGCAAACCGTTCTATGCAGAGCTTGTGAGCTTCATCACAAGCGGACCGGTTGTGGCGGTCGCGCTGGAGGCCGAAGACGCGGTGTGCCTCGTTCGGAAAATGATGGGCGCATTGAAGCCCCATGAAGCCATGCCCGGGACGATTCGCGGCGACTTCACGACCGAGATTCAGCGCAACCTCGTTCACGGCTCCGATAGCCCGGATAACGCCAAGGCCGAAATCGCGCTCTGGTTTCGATCGGACGAGCTGCTACCTTAGGCAATCACGATGCTGGTGTCCCTACTCCTGGACGTGGAAGACATCGTCACAACTGAGGCCGACGACATCACGTTGGAGGTCGCTCGCATCCTAACGCAGGAAGGCGTCCAGGCGACATTCTGCGTTGTCGGAGAACGCGTCCGTCAATGGCAGGCCCGAGGAAGAGCCGACGTGATCGAGGCGCTATCGGCCCACGACATAGGGACCCACACGGACTACCACAGCGTGCATCCGACAGTCGTCGAGTACATTGGCTCATCCGACTGGGATACGGGCGTAGCTGAAGCAACTCGCCGCGAGGAGCCGGCCATCCGCGCCATCCAAGAGGCATTCGGCGAACTCCCGTCGTGCTGGGGAGGACCGGGCAACACGTGGGCGCCGCAGATCAGCGCAGCCGTGGTTGGTCTCGGGTGTCCGTCAGTCGTCTACGCTCACACTCGCGTGCCGCGTGGCGACGTTCACAAGTTCTGCGGAGCGATTAGCTATCCGGCCGGCTACCACGCAGGAGACTCCCAGTACCACCTGACGGATCAGTGGTCGGCCAACCTCGGGAATCTGCTCGCACGGCTCGAAGCCGATGCGGCTGCCGGATGCGCGTGGCGCGAGGTGTTCCTTGGACATCCGAGTCGCATACTGCACGAGGAGTTCTGGGACGGACCCAACTATGCTCATGGAGCTAACCCCAGCCTCGACGAGTGCGTTGCTCCGCGGCGCAAATCGGACGCCGATCTCCGCGCGGCGTTGGACAACCTGAGGAAGACCGCGCACGCCATACGGGACATGCCCGGCATCGAGGTGGCGACGATCCGCGAGGTCAATGCCCGGGCGCTCTCCAGCCCATGCGAGCCGCTCACAGCCGATGAAATCGCGGAAGTTGCGCCCCAGATTGACGCCAACATTCGGGCCATGGCCGACTGGGTCATTCTGCCCCTTGACGCCGATGTCACCGCCATCAGAAGGCATACGCTCGAGCGGCTGGGCACGCTCGAGCGCATCAAGCTCGCGACCTGAAGCCGCTATCCGTCCGGAGCGCAAGACTCTCTGCGGGCGGTCCCGGAGCCTCAGTTCACTGCATGCGGCAGTGGCTCCCCTTTGAGGCCTGCAACGAGATTGCGTGCCGCTATCACCGCCATCTTGGTACGGGTTGCGACCGAAGCCGACCCGATATGCGGCAGGACGACCACGTTATCAAGCGTCAGCAGCGGCTCATCGGCCGGCACCGGCTCTTGCTCGAAGACGTCCAGGCCCGCGCCCGCGATCTGTCCGGATATGAGCGCATCGTAAAGAGCGCGCTGGTCCACTATCGGGCCTCGGGCGGTGTTTACGAGTATGGCCGACGGTCGCATCAGTGCTAGTTCCCGTGCGCCGATAAGCCGCGTCGTCTCGGGCAAGAGCGGTGTATGGAGCGTCACGAAGTCCGACCGACTGAGCAGCTCGTCCAGCGAAACACGCTGCGCCCCGAACTCGTTCTCTGCAGCTACGTTTGGCCGTTCGTCGGCGTACAGAACGGTCATCTGGAAGCCGTTCGCCCTCCGGGCCACCTCGTAGCCGATTCTGCCCATGCCCACGATCCCGATGGTCGCGTGGTGAACGTCGGCTCCTGCCATGAAGAGGGGCGACCACGTGCGCCATAGGCCCGCTCTGACGATCCGGTCGCTCTCCACAATGCGCCTTGCCGTGGCCATGATGAGCGCAAACGCCAGATCGGCTGTGGTCTCTGTCAGAACGCCCGGCGTGTTGCCGACCTTGATGCCCCGGGCGGTGCAAACGCTAACGTCAATGTTGTCGTAACCGACCGCAAGCTGGCTGACGACCCTCAGGCGCGGAGCGTGGTCCAGCAGTTCGGCGTCTATTCGATCGGTCAACAAACACAGCAACCCGTCGCATTGCCCGATACGCGAGCGCAACTCCTCGTACGGCGGAGGCATCTCGCCCGGCCACACTTCGGCATCAGCAGCATCTGCGATGATCCGCAGACCATCGTCCGGAATCTGCCTGGTCACGAAAACACGCGGCCGCAAGGCCGTCTCGTCCGAAACTGCGCTCACCGATCCCATACTCCCCACACCGACCTCCGTTGAACTCTTACACGCACGACAGTACCTCCATCATATCAGGCTCAAACGTTTTGACCAGCTGCTTGGCCAGGCGTTGGAGCCCGGGACCAACCGATGCGGCGAACCCCACGTCAATCAGAACCGTCGAGCCGTTCTCGGCCAGCATCCAGTCCTGTAGTGACGCACCCCCAACGACCAGTGCGCCGGCGCCGGCGCGGCCGGCAAGCGCAACCATGCCGTCACACTGCCCGCTTGCCGCCGCCAACCGACTGATCGGGTACTCCGGCACCTGCGAACACCGCATGGATTTGACGCCAAGTGCGTCCTGAACCTGCGCAAGGACCGTGTTGAGCGACACATTGAGCGGCAGTTCGCCAAGCCTGCCTCGCCCATACGGCGTACCGGGGTTTCTGAGCTCGTACACGTCGTATGCGACTTCCTCGTACGGGTGCACATCCAGCACGGCAGCGATCACCCCCTGGAGTTCGCGCTGCTGCACTACCATTTCGATGCGGACCTCGGGCGTTCGTTCGAGCTTGCCGACAGCGCCGATTGTCGGCCTCGCGCCGTCGCACGGCAGAAAGGTACCCGTGCCTGGCGTCTGAAACGAACAATGGCTGTAGTTGCCGATGTGCCCGGCTCCTGCCTCAGAGGCCGCGCGCAGCACCGCATCGGCAGCATCGGGCGGAGTCGGGACCGCAATCTTGAAGAGCTTCTCATATGCCGTCGGTCGCAGAACGCTTGTCGCCGCCAGCCCCAAACGCTCGGCCAGACTGTCGTCGAAGCCGCCGGGAGCAGCGGCGAAGCTATTCGGCAGGACGTACAGCGAGACGCCCCGCTCCACCAGGTGCGCGACGCGATCGCCAATGGGATCGTCGCGTCGCAGGGCCGTCATTGGCTCGGTGATCAGCGGCGCAGCGGTGATCAGCATTGCGTGCCGGTGCGCCGCCGCCATACTGACGGCATCGAAGGTAGCCATTGGCGCAATGACCGCGGTCCGCACCGGGTCGGTTGGTGCGCCTATCTGCAGGCCATGAGGCTCATCAGGCGAGGCCAACGCGGACGGCGCCAGGTACTCCAGGAACTCCATTACCGCACCCACAGAGACAACTCGTCTTCGTCGGCGTCCGGCGGCGGCTTCGCCTTCCTCCCGTCGTTTGCGGCTCATTCCCCCCTACTCCGTCCGATTGCGCGTAATGCCTGTCAGATGTGACCGCGCGCTCACGATGCGTGCGACCAAGCGGAGCGAGTATAGCAACCCGCACGGGTGAAGTCAAGAAGCGGCGACAGGGGCGGTGCCAATCAGGTGCTTGTTCGGCGCGGCAGCGTACGGAGCCAGCTCGGCCAGGTGTACTGTCTCGATACCGGCGGCGTCGAGCAGAGCCGCTCCTTCGCACTGCACGAACGTCGGAGGCTCCTTCAGGGCATACACCACGCGCGCTACGCCGGCCGCCCGAATGAGTTCGGCACACGGAGGCCGACCCGACAGACGTTTCGAGCACGGCTCCATCGAGGTGTAGACACACGCTCCCAATAGGTCCTCCGGGCTTGCCTTCCTGATCGCGGCCTCTTCGGCGTGGACCTTCTCGTCGAGCTCCCGGCTGTATCCGTCGGACACCCGTCTGCCATCCTTGCTGACGATGATCGCGCCCACGGAGTATGCGCCCTCACTCGCGGGACAGCGTTCCGCCAGGGCGATGGCTTCCGCCAGCCACTCGTAGTCTGTCCTCGGCTCGACGGCACCCGCTGCCGGCGTCTCCCCCTTCGTGTACCACAGTACAGCCATTCCGCCCCGATTGGCGACCTGCCGGAGTCGCAGACCGGTATGCAGTGCCAGCCCGCCCTGAAGAGCCCCGCCAAGCCTCGGAGCGCTTGAGCGCCCAACCACAAACGGGGCGATGGCAATGCGGACGACATCAGCCAGTCCCAAGCGCAACACATCGGATGAAAGGCGCTGGCCCCCCTCAATCATCACCCTCGGGGCCGTGCGCGATGCCGGCGTAGGCGGTGCGGCCGAACCGATCCACCCCGCGATGTAGTCAGGAATGGCGCCAAGGCGCTGATCGTTCACCGGGAGCGTCTTTGGGCCGCTCGCGGATGCCTGCGTAAGCGACGGTGACGCGATCGTGTCGGCATCCTGCCGAGGCGATGTCGCGTGACAGACGACCGTCGCGGCCTGACCGTCCCGTAGGACATTGCTGTCGGCCGGGATGCGACCAGAGCGTGTCAGTACCACGCGCATTGGACTGGGGGACCTTCCGGCCAACTCACGCGCAGCGCGACGCGCTGCTGAGCGCACCAGCAGGCTCGGGTTATCGGCTCGGATCGTGCCGGCGCCGACGACGATTGCGTCCGATGCCGCCCTCAGAGCATCCACCTCATCGCGATCGTCGGGGGTTGACAGCTCGAGCCGATCAGGCCCCCTGTCGTTCAGATACCCGTCAAGCGTAACAGCGCAACTCAGAATCACAACCGGACGGTCGCAGGTGTTCGGCCTTCGTTCGACATCGCGATTCATGCTGAGAGCTTCGTCTCAGCCGCGTCGCATTCCTGCTTACCTGAGCCCATTGAGCCGGGCGAAGGAGAAGTGGTCGCACAAGCGGGAGCATGGTATGATCATTCAGTCGTACTCTTGTCTATGGCGTTCCAATCAGCGGAGCCTACTGGAGGACCTATGCGACGCGCATTCACCCTCATTGAACTGCTCGTGGTCATTGCCATCATAGCCATACTGGCCGCGATTCTATTCCCGGTCTTCGCCCGAGCTCGCGAGATGGCCCGACGCACAACCTGCACCAGCAACCTGCGACAGCAGGGCTCGGCGATCGCCATGTACAGTCAGGACTTTGACGAAACGTTCCCCACGGCCAACTTCAACGACAGCACGGTCCCCTACCCGCCTCAAACGCACAAGCGTGCCGATGGCACACCCATCGCACTCGCCGATATTCTGTTCCCGTACTATAAGTCCCGCGGGATCTTCATCTGTCCAACGATCCACAACATGCCCGGCCGAGCCATCTATCCGACGGACTACAACTTCATGTGCGCGCACGGGTGGAGTCAGGTTCCCGGCTTCAGCTTCTTCAACAATGAGAAGCATGGTATTTGCAGTCACCCGCTCGCCGCAATCGGACGGACCGCCGAGAAGCCGATGCTGGTCTGCGACGCGATGGGCGAACATGTGGGCGAGGCCAGCTATGACGTGTACGCCAAGGGGAAGATCGGCGCCCAGAATATCTGCTACGTTGACGGCCACGTCAAGCTGACGCCGGGAACCTATCAGGCCATCGTTTCGCTGTACCTGATCCCCAACAACTGAGGCGATGTTCGTCCACGGCATCCGCCGACATGTCCATCGCGCCAAAGCCGATCCGGAGGTCTGAATGAGAGCGCTTGTCTACACCCGTCCCGGAACGCTCGAACTCCAGTCGTGGCCCGATGTTGAGCCTGCCGCCGGTCAGGCGCTGCTAAAGGTTGAAGGCGTCGGCGTATGCGGTTCGGACCTGGCCGGCTTTGAGGGGCGAAGCTCGCGCCGCGTCCCGCCGCTCATTCTCGGACACGAGGTGGTGGGCACCGTACTGGAGACATCCGGTACTGGTCGGATACGTCCCGGTGATCGGGTGGTCGCGAACCCGCTTCAGTCATGCGGCTCGTGCCCATTCTGCGCAACCGGCCACGACAACCTGTGCGAGAACTGGCGACTGCTCGGCATGGACCGCGAGCAGGGCGGCTTTGCCGAGCGTGTTGCCGTCGCCGAGGCCAATCTGCACCCAATCCCCGCGGAGATGCCCCTTGAGCGCGCAGTGATGGTCGAGCCTCTCGCGAATAGCGTCCATCTGATGGGATTGGCAGGCGCCGGCCGGTTCCAGTCAATGGTGATCGTTGGCGGCGGAGCGCAGGGCATTCTGGCGCTCATGCTGGCACGATACCTCGGCCATCGTCACATCGCCGTGGTCGAAACGAGCGAAGAACGGCGTGGAGTTGCTGCGTCTCTAGGCGCCTCGCTTGTGGTTGATCCGCGCAGAGACGATGGTGTCGCGATCGTGCGCGAGTGGATGGCGAGCGGCGTAGACATCGCGGTCGAAGCCGTCGGACTCGACGCCACGCGCCGAACTGCAGTCTCCGTTGTACGCAAGGGCGGAACCGTCATCATGCTTGGCCTCCACGATCAGACCTCGGGAATCGAGTTTGCCACCGTCGTCCGATCCGAGATCAGGCTCCTCGGCAGCTTCGCTTACACCGCGCGCGATTTCGCCCGATCTCTCCAACTTCTCATGGACGGAGGACTCGACCCTTCGCCGTGGGTCCGCGTTCGTCCCCTCACCGACGGCCAGCGAACCTTCGAGGACATCCTCAAGAGACCGGACGCCACTCTAAAATACGTTCTCTCGCCCTGACTCGAACCCGCCCTTCGCCCTTCGTCCTTCCGGCGAGCCCTCACCCTACCCTCTCCCGCGCACATCACGAGGATCATGGCGCGACGGTCGCCATGCGCGGGAGAGGGGACATTTGGCGCCGCGTGTCATCGGTCCCCCTACAGCCTTCATCCTTCGCCCTTCGTCCTTCCGGCGAGCCCTCACCCTACCCTCTCCCGCGCACATCACGAGGATCATGGCGCGACGGTCGCCATGCGCGGGAGAGGGGACAGAACTCGGCACGCGAGTGGGTT
>JBBIQU010000144.1:0-10643 GCA_037442185.1 Chthonomonadales bacterium
AGCTCGTTGAGGATCGCTTCCTTCCACTCCGCCAACGGAGTCCATTCCTCGCCGGCCTGGGACCAGTCGTGAGTCTCCCAGACTTCCAGGTTGCCCTCGACCGTGTTCGGCGGCTTCTCGTGGCGGACCTTCCGCCACATCTTCCTTCCGAGCAACGCCGCCGCCCGTTGCCACCCCAGGTCGCGGACGGCGGTGTTCAGCACGTCAAGCATACTGCGCAGGCTGGAGGCCACTTTGCGCCCTTTCGTCGAGCCCGACTTGCGCTCACGCCTATTCTACGGCATCGCCGCAAGCGCCGCAAGCGCTCCGATGTGCCTTGACATGCGCCTGTTGCGCTCCTATACTGCGCGACGGTGATCGGCAATGCGATATCTCAGATTCGAGATTTGAGATATGCGGGATGAGGGGATCGGAATGCATGAGCGAATCAGCAGGCGCGAACTCATGGGGCACGCGATGGCGGCGGGCGCGGCGATGAGCCTGCCGGGAACTGGCGTCGGCAATGTCGCCGGCCGGAAACCGAACTTACTTGTGATCGTCGCCGACGACATGGGCTTCTCGGATCCCGGCTGCTATGGGGGCGAGGTCCATACGCCCAGCTTGGACCGGCTCGCGCGCAGCGGCCTCCGGTTCACCCAGGCGTATTCGACAGCCCGATGCTGGCCGTCTCGCACGTGCCTGCTGACGGGCTGCTACGCCCAGCAGGTGCGCATGGACCCGCCGCAGGGGCGCTTGCCGGAATGGGCGCGGGTGATGCCCCACTATCTGAAGCCTGCGGGATACCGGTGCTATCACTCCGGCAAGTGGCACCTCATGGGAGCGCCGAAGGTCGTGGCTGACGGCGGCTTCGACCGCTCATACGTCATCCACGACCATGACAGGTTCTTCAATCCCCAGAAGCACGAACTGAACGACGAGCCGCTCCCAAGCATCCAGCCGGGCTCCGACTTCTATCTCACGACCCACATAGCCGATCGGGCCATCGGCTTCCTCGACGAGCACAGGGCGAAGACGGCCAACAGCCCATTCTGCATGTATCTGGCCTTCACCAGCCCGCACTTCCCGCTCCATGCGCTGCAAGAGGACATCGCCCACTATCGCGAGATGTACCTTCAAGGCTGGGACCGCATCCGGCAGCAGCGATGGCAGCGCATGCGCAGGCTGGGCCTCGTCAACTGCCCCTTGCCGCCGCCCGATCCAGACATCATCCCATCGTGGAACCTCAGCAAGGCCGATCTGGAGCGGATGATCGGGCCGGGTGAGGCGCCGCGCGCCGTCCCGTGGGAGTCCCTTACGGATGAGCAGAGGCGCTTCCAGGCGACCAAGATGGCCATCCATGCCGCCATGGTCCACCGCATGGACATTGAGATCGGGCGCGTGCTGGCGCGGCTTGACGCGATGGGCGCAACCGACAACACAGTTGTGCTCTTCGTATCCGACAACGGCGCAAGCGCCGAGCAGATCATCCGGGGAGACATGCATGACCCGACGGCCGAACCCGGGTCCGCCGGAAGCTACCTATGTCTCGGCCCGGGATGGTCCACCGCCTCCAACACCCCGTTCAGGCTGCACAAGTCGTGGGTCCACGAGGGTGGCATTGCATCGCCGTTGATTGTCCGCTGGCCTGCAGGCATTCCGGCACGGAACGAGCTTCGGCACACACCGTGCCACTTCATTGACGTGCTTCCGACGCTCATGGAGCTCGCCGGCGCGACCTTCCAGCCGCACTGGAACGGGCGGACGGCTCCGCCGATGCCGGGCGTGAGCCTCGCGCCCGCCCTGTCGCGCGACGTCACAATCGAGCGCGACCCGATCTACTTCCACCACATTGGCAACCGCGCCCTGCGCATGGGAGACTGGAAACTGGTTGCGGCGGCCAAGTCCCCCTGGGAGCTCTACGATCTCTCGAAGGACCGGTCGGAGATGCGCAACCTCGCCGAGCGCCAGCCGGATCAGGTGCGGGAGATGGAAGCCGTCTGGCAGCGCATGGAAGACACGTTCGCCGAACAGGCAGGCGCGCCGAAGCCGTAAGCCGTCCGTTACCGGCAGGCATCGGAGTGCGTCCATTGAGCAAACGGCGTCAGGCCGACGGCGGAGACGTTTTTGCATGCGTGCCGCCGCGGCCGCCATGCGCCTCGGGAGGCTCAGCGTGAGACCATACCTCGCAACACTGGCAGCGGCATGTCTCGGACTTGCATTGCCCCCTGCGGACGAGCCTGCGCAAAACGAATGGCCCCGGTTCCGCGGCGTCAATGGGACCGGAATCGCGGCTAAGGCGAACCCGCCGGTCACGTGGGACGACTCGACCAACATCCAATGGAAGACGGCGCTCCCGGGACCCGGATCATCGAGCCCGATCGTGTGGCGGAACCGGGTGTTCGTCACGTCTTACAGCGGCTACGGCGTCTCGCGTCCCGAAACGGGGCAGAAATCCGAACTTAAGCGCCATGTGGTGTGCCTCGACCTCGAAACCGGAAAGGCGCTCTGGGACCGGGCGGTGCCCGGAGTGCCCGAAGAGGACTCGAGCAGCGGCAACATCATGGAGCACGGCTATGCGAGCAACACGCCTGCGACAGACGGCAAGCGGATATACGCGTTCCTCGGGAAGTCCGGCGTCTTTGCGTTCGACATGGATGGCAATCAGGTCTGGCAGACCAGTGTCGGCACTCAGTCGGGCAGCCGCCGTTGGGGCTCATCAGGAGGCGTCCTGCTGTACAAGAACCTGGTCATCGTCAACGCATCCGATGAGAGCCGCTCGATCAGGGCGCTCGACGCCGAGACCGGCAAAGAGGTGTGGCAGGTCAAGAGCGATCGCCTCGACTCGGCATACGGCACTCCGATCCTGCATGAGATGCCCGATGGTCGGACCGAGCTGCTGATCGCCGTTCCCGACAATCTCTGGGGCTTCGACCCCGACACGGGCAAGAACCTCTGGTACTGCGGTACCGAGCTCGGAGGCAACGTTGTGCCGGGCGTCGTTGTCGGCAGGGACCTTGCATACGTCTTTGGCGGGTTTCCCAACACGGGCAGCGTCGCAGTCCGGCTTGGGGGCACCGGCAACGTCACCGAAACCCATCTTGCCTGGCGCGGCGAGGGCGGTTCCTATGTTCCAACTCCGGTCTACCATGACGGTCGCCTGCACTGGGTGGACGACAACGGGATCGCCTATTCGATGGATGCCTCGACCGGCAAGCTTCACTACCGGCAGCGCGTCGCGCCGCCCGGAAGGGGCAAGCCGTTCTACGCTTCGCCGGTCCTTGCCGGCGACCGCATCTACGCCGTGAGCCGAACCGCGGGCACGTTTGTCATCCGCGCCAAGCCCGAACACGAGCTGATCGCGACGAATAAGATCGCGTCGGACAGTAGCCAGTTCAACGCGACGCCTGCTATCGTTGGCGACCGCCTGATCTTGCGCAGCGACAAGTTCATCTATTGCATCGCGGCGGCCAGGTGACGGCGTGCCTTGCGGATGGCGACTCCTCGCTCGCCATGACTTGGCCTGCGTGGCAACGGGGTAGCGTCGCTGACTGCCACGAGGGCGAGCCAACCGCTGCGGCACGATCGCCTGTTCAATGAGATGTGGGTTGTGCGGTTGACTCGCCCCTACAACGGAGTGTGGGCGCGCGTGCTTGTAGGGGCGTATCAGCCGGACAGGCCACCTGCCGATCACCGAACATACGCCGCGTCCGGCTGGTACGCCCTCGCATCGCTCGCCATGACTTGGCCTGCAGGGCTTTGAAGGAATCCCGTCTGTGAGCGCCGAAAACGTATCTTGGTCCAGCGCCATGCCCTAACGCGCATTGCCTGCTGTGCTGAAATACCGACTGGAGCAAGCCGTAGATGACCATTCTGAACTTAGCCTCGGAGCTGAGCAGCGACGACGTCTCCGCCGTTGCGGCCCTTAGCGGCCGCAGACCGCGCCGCGTGGTCAACGTTGTTCCCAACTTCGTCGAGAGCGAGCCCCTCGGCCCGCAAGTGCGCGAACTCCTCGACGGCCTGGGATTCTCCGCCGCCGATTGGGAGAAGCAGTCCATCGTCCTCAATCTTCCTCCCGATCCTGCGGCATCGGCGCTGATCGTTGCCGAGATCGCGGGGCGCAGGGGCCGCACGCCGAGCGTCATACGGTGGAGGACCGCGCCCGGAGGCCAGGGGCGCGAAGCCGCCGAGGTGATTAGCCTGCATGAGATCAGGAAAGAGGCAAGGCACCAACGGAAGGGCTGGTCTCTGCTCGGGGGCAGATCGGCGAACGGCAACGCTTGAGCCGCGTTTCCTATCGTCCGATCGGGCCACGCGAGTTACGCCACGTTCGGCGCCCACAGCGCGCTCTCACACGCATTGGAGGAAGCCCGATGAAGATGTGGGGTCTGATCGCCTTGGCCTCGGTCGCATGCCTATGGGAGGGCGAAGCTTCCGCTGAGCCGCCCGATTCCTACCTTGCCGGCTATCTCATCATCCCCATTGCGGAGCGGATGGAGGCGCGCTACGGCGCGGGCTTCTCGATGTATGTTGCCGCATGGCAGCTGCTCGACCATTACCCGGGACATCGCTTCCAGACGGGCCTGCCGGGCACATGGATGTTTGCCCAGCACGAGGGCGAACCGATCAAGGACGCCTACTCGGACATCGAAGGCGGGCTCGGATGGTGGCGCGACACCCGATTTCCCACGACGACGCCGAAGTTCATCATGGGCGGCGTCGCGCCGAACTTCAGCAAGATCGCCAACGGTCCGGCGCACGGCATCGGCACGTGGGAGAAGCCGCTGGGGCTTTACGGAGTGGCGCAGCTCAGCCCGTGGGTCCTCTTCCCCATTGACGGCCTCAACGTCAAGCAAGGGGCGCGGGGCGAGCTGTTCGGCTACGGCTACCTGTCACTGCCGCTCTGCGACCCGAAGCCGACAACCGACGGCCACCCGATCCCCACCGGCGGCGAGTGCTGGACCCTCTTCCTTAACACCCGCAACTTCAAAGGTCCCCTGGCGTTCTTCCTCCCGAACTTCTGGTCGGAGTCGGGCATACAGGACCCAGGGCTGGTGGGCAAACTGCTCGATAGCCGCCCGTCCGAGCCCAATCGAGCCGTCCAGATGGAGACGCAGTACATTCCCTGCCGGGTAGCCGAGGACGCAGCGGGCGTTATGTACGCGCGGATAGCGCCGACCTCCTTCCCGAGAGGAACCGACGGCCGGTCCGTGCTGGTCCATCGCGACACCGTCTATGACCGAACGGCGCTGTGGGACGCGGTCTCGGCCTGGTTCGCAGGCGGCCCTCCGGCGAGCGGCGCCATTGATCCGTCGGGAGCGCGCGTGCGCACCTTCACGGGCAAGGGATACGCCACATGGCAGATATACCTCGCCGGACCCGACGGCAAGGAGACGAAGGTGCCGTTGGACTGGAACGCATTTGCCCGTCCCGTCGCTCCAGACCCGACCACGTACGGCTATGATTGGAACGTCCCACCCGCCTCGTCGGGAGGCAGCCGCCTGATCCTGCCGGAATACTACGGGCTCGTGGACCGCGACGACGACAAGAAGGCCCGCTGGGTCATTGTTGCGCCGAAGGAGGTCCCGGCCGAAACGGGGCTGTCCAAACTCAAATGGCAGCGGCCCGAGGAAGACCCGCAGGAACCGTATACCACGCCGGACGATCCGGCAAGCTGTTGGAAGAAGCCGGGACCGGTTGCAGGTCCTTTCAAGGCCAAGCTCGGCGACGGCAGCGTCGTGACGTACTACTGGTACCGCTTCGCCGACCAGCCCGCCATGCTGAACTCTGGGATGACAGATGCCGAGCGCGAGCGCGTGCAGGTTCGGGTCGAAAAGCTCCACCGCGCATGGACCAAGGATCGGCAGTACTTGCCGGAGCCTACAGTCGGCCAACTTGCCGCCCTTGATCCCGCCCAGATCGTGAAACCGCCCCGCGGATTGGAAATCGGGTACGTGCCCATTGCAACACGCCAGGAGCTGCCGAGCCGCTGACCGCACGGCTTCCGCTCCGTAGCGCAGGCGTCTCGCCTGCAACGGTGCGTAGCGCAGGCGTCCCGCCTGCAACGACACGTAGCGCAGGCGTCCCGCCTGCATTCCGAGCCCGATCCTTACGAAGGAGACAGAACAATGAAAGCCCTGCTGGCCGTCGCGCTTCTGAGCGTGGCCTGCATCGCCCAGGCGCAGTGGCGCAACGCCCTCGCGCCCAGAGGCAAGGCATCTCCAGCCATCACTCTGGCTTCGCGCGGCAAGCCGGCCTGCAGCATCCTTCTGCCCGCAGAGCCGAGCTCGCAAGAACGGAAAGCCGCGGCAGATCTGCAGCAGTGGCTCGGCGAGATGTCGGGCGCAACGATCCCGATCGTTTCCGAGGGTTCAGCCGTCCGCGGCCGTGTGATCAGCGTCGGCAACACGCGCATGCTCGCCAGGGAAGTCGCCCCGACGGCCGACCTTGGCGACGAAGGCATCGGAATCGCCGTGAAGCGGGGCAACCTGTTCCTCTGGGGCGGTAGAACGCGAGGGATCGTCAACGCGGTCTACGCACTGCTCGAAGAGGACATGGGCTGCCGATGGTACTCCAAAGACAGCATCCGCCTGCCAAAGGCCGCGACGCTTCGCGTGGCTCCGGTTCCGCGGACCTGCGTCCCGCAGCTACGCCTGCGCGATCCGTTCTACTTCGTCTCGTTCGATGCCACTTGGTCGCTGCGGAACCGCACCAATGCGCCCGGAGCCCCGGTTCCCGAGGAGTGGGGCGGTCGCACGGACTACGGGTCGCTGTTCGTCCATACGTTCCATCAACTCATGCCGCCCGATCGGTACTTTGCCGAGCATCCCGAATACTACATGCTCGACGCCAACGGCAAGCGCAACTCATACCAGCTCTGCACCACCAATCCCGATACGGTTCGCCTTGTCACCGAGGCGGTACTGAACGACTTCCGGACGCATCCCCACGCCGAGCTCGCTTCGGTGTTCAAGATGGACGGCGGCGGCATGTGCCATTGCCCGCGCTGCAAGGAGCTACGCGAGGCCGAAGGGGCGGACATGGCGTGCCAGCTCTTCATGGTGAACCAGGTGGCCGACGCCGTCGCACGTGAGTTCCCACGCGCGACGGTGGACACGCTCGCCTATCTCGACACGATCGAAGTGCCGAAGACCGTCCGGCCCCGTCCCAATGTGGCGATTCGGCTCTGCAACGACACAGTCGGTTCGTGGGCGCACCCCTTCACCCCGGCGCGCCAGTGCAAGGTCGCGGCGCTGACGAAGGCTTGGTCGGCAGTGTGCAAGCGCATCTACATCTGGGACTACAACACCAACTTCAGCCACTATCTCGCGCCCATGCCCAACATGGAGGTCATCGCCGACAACATCCGCTTCTGGATCGAGAACAACGCCGAGGGCATCATGACGCAGGGGTCCTACCAGTCGCCCGGTTCCGAGCGCGACGAGATGCGATCATGGGTCATTGCGAAGCTCATGTGGGACCCGCGGCTCGATCTGGATGCGCTGGTCAACGACTTCATCTGCGGCCACTACGGCAAGGCAGCGCCTGCCATCGCCGAGTATGACCGCCTGCTCCGACAGGCCGGGATAGACCATGCGAAGGAGCTGGCCGCGCCCAAGGGCGGCATCCGCTTCGAGATGGACAACCCGTTTCTGTCGCGCGATTTCCTTGATAAGGCGACGGCGCTCTTCGCCCAAGCCGCCCGGTTGGCCGAGGATGCGACAATGCGCAGTCGGGTCGAACGCGCGGAACTGGCGATTCTGTATGTCAAGCTGATGCGCGGACCGGACTTCGTCGGCAGCGAGTATCCGGCCGTTCTGGAACGGTTCGAGCGGATCGCTCGCGCGGTCGGCGTGACGCACACTCGCGAAGGCGGTCCCGATTTCGATGAGCGCATCGCAGCGTTCCGCAAGTCCTGGGCGGAGAGGAAGTAGCGCCCGACACTCAAACTGAAGGAGAGGACAGTCGCCACGATGAGCGCCAACCGCGAACGAACGGTCACCCAACTCGACGGACCATGGTCGTTCTGCATCTCCGATGAGCCGGCATTCGACGGGGTACGGACCATCGCCGATGTCGAGGCTCTCGGACTGGAAATCCTCCCCGCCACGGTTCCGGGCAACCTGGAACTGGACCTCCATGCGTGCGGGCGCATCCCCGACCCGTTCGTAGGCATGAACATCGCCGCGCTGAGACGGTACGAGACCTGCCACGCCGTCTACTTCAGGCGCTTCGATTTGGAACCGACCGAAGACGCGGACTACGTCCTCGAAGCCAAGGGCGTGGACTGCTACGCGCAAGTCTATCTCAACGGCACGCTCGTGGCGACGTGCGACAACATGCTCGTCGAATGGCGGGTGGAGCTCCCTGACGGTCTATTGCGTCAAGAGAACGAGATCGTCGTAGTGTTCGCGCCGCCCATTCGACCGGGTGAGGAGGCCGAGGACGCCCCGCGCCTGCTGCAGGCCATGGCCGCGAACTACGAGTCCCTGCGCACGCGCAAAGCGCCCCACATGTACGGCTGGGACATCATGCCTAGGGCGCTCTCGATGGGACTGTGGCGGTCCGTCCGCGTTCTCGCACTGCCTCTCGAGCGTATCGCAAGCGCTTATCTCGAGACCCTGAGCATCGCCGAGGATCACAGCGGCGCCGATCTGCACCTGCACTACGCTCTCCATCTGAACGAGAACCCGCTCAAGCCCGCCGCCGACGGCACGGTGTCTGGCGGCTACCGCCTGCGGCTCGAAGGCGTCTGCGGCGAGAGCGCGTTCTGCGAGGAGCATCCGGTGCTTGGATGCGTCGGCGCGATGCGCTTCCGGCTGTCAAGGCCGGCAATCTGGTGGCCGCGCGGACGGGGGGACCAGAACCTCTACGAGTGCACGGTAACGCTCTTGCGCGGCGACACGCAGCTGGACCGCACCGAGTTCACCTTCGGGGCGCGCACGATCCGGCTGGAACGCACCGACACGACCGACGAAGCGGGCCGCGGCGAGTTCTGCTTCCACGTCAACGGCGAACGCCTTTTCGTTCTGGGCGCCAACTGGGTCCCGCTGGACGCCTACCACAGCCGCGACCTCGAACGCGTGGATCAGGCCATCGCCCTCGTCGAGGAGATCGGCTGCAACATGATCCGGTGCTGGGGCGGCGATGTCTACGAGAGCGACCGCTTCTTCGACCTGTGCGACCGGGCGGGCATCCTCATCTGGCAGGATTTCGCCATGGCGTGCGCCATCTATCCCCAGGATCCGGCCTTCCAGGAAGTTGTGCGGCGTGAGGCCGTACAGGTTGTGCGCCGACTTCGGCAGCACCCGTGCATTGCCCTGTGGGCGGGCGACAACGAATGCGACATGTCGTTCCTGTGGGGTTCCAGCGGCATTGACCCGAACACCAATGTGCTCACGCGTCAGGCGCTTCCCGAGGTGATCCGGCAGGAGGATCCGCGCAGACCCTATCTGCCGAGTTCGCCCTACATCGCTCCGGCGGCTATGTCGAAAGGGCTGCAGTATCTGCCGGAGGACCACCTCTGGGGTCCGCGCGACTACTACAAGGGGTCGTACTATACGAGCTCGCTGTGCCATTTCGCCAGCGAGATCGGCTACCACGGCTGTCCGTCGCCGGAGTCCATCGCCCGTTTCATCACGCCGGGCAACGAATGGCCCTATTCCGGGAACCGCGAGTGGCTCCTGCACAGCACGTCGCCCATACCGGGGGTGGACCTATTCGACTATCGCGTCGAGCTCATGGCCAAACAAGTGCGCGTGCTCTTCGGCGAGGTGCCTGACAACCTCGAGGACTTCGCCTACGCGAGCCAGTGCTCGCAGGCCGAGGCCATGAAGTTCTTCGTCGAGATGTTCCGCTCGCGCAAATGGCGGCGCACGGGCATCATCTGGTGGAACATCCTCGACGGCTGGCCCCAGTTCTCCGACGCGATAGTGGACTACTACTTCGTGCGCAAGCGCGCGTTCGACTATGTGCGCAGATCTCAACAGCCGGTATGCATGGTCCTGCGCGAGCCGGAGGACTGTGAGCAGGAGATCGCGATCTGCAACGACACGCGGGATCGCGTCGAGCTGTCCTATACGATCCGCGATACAGTCACCGATGACGTCGTGGCCTCCGACACCGTGAGCGCGGGACCCGATGTCGTGACCGTCGTCGGCGAGCTTCCGTACGATGCCTCGCGAAAGACCATCTACGCGCTCGACTGGCGCTGGTCGGCAATCCGGGATGGGCGAGATTCCGGTCGAGATTGCTGCGCTTCGCCTGCAAGAAAGTCCCCTTCCGTCCACCCCCTCGGCGGCCCCGACGCCTCATCGCTCCTTAGCAAGTCCCTTTCGTCCACCCTCTCGGCGGCCCCCGCCGCCTCATCGCTCGGAATGCCGGGCGGCGCGGGATGGAGTCATTACCTTGCGGGCGCTCCGCCCTTCGATCTCGACTGGTACCGCAACACCATGAACCGGTTGGACAGCCGCCAACACCGGTGACTCCGGCGAGCCATCGGGCATGGGTCGGCGCCCCCTTGCGCGGATCGCGGTTCCCCCGCCCCCTGGCCGTATCGTGGTTCCCCCGCCGCTGGGCCTACCGGAGTTCCCCCGCCGCTGGGCCTACCGGAGTTCCCCCGCCCCCTGGGCGTACCGGGGTTCCCCCGCCCCCTGGGCGTACCGGGG
>JBBIQU010000145.1:0-10641 GCA_037442185.1 Chthonomonadales bacterium
GCATTGCCTCCATGCGTTGCGGGAACATGACGCGCAGCGTGTAGCCGTCGCTTCTCGCGACGCACAACGTGTGCATGGTGCGCAACGTCCGCGCGGGGAGAACCCGCGGCTACACGGCCTGCGGCCGTAACGGCACCCTACGCCGAAGCGCATTGCCTGCGGCCGTAACGAACACATGCCGGCGTAACGCATTGCCTCCGTGCGTGGCGGGAACATGACGCGCAGCGTGTAGCCGTCGCTTCTCGCGACGCACCACGTGTGCATGGTTCGCAACGTCCGCGCGGGAAGAACCCGCGGCTACACGGCCTGCGACCGTAACGACAACCGAGGCCGAGGCGCATTGCCTTTGGCCGCAGACGGCACCCGACGCGCAGATGCGTTCGGCGGGTAGACTGCCGGTGGCGGCGCAACGGTCCGACAACACGAATGCGTGCCAGTTGCGCCAATGGACGGGCTCGCAGGTATGACCTGGGTCCGGAACGAGAGGAGAATAAACACGCTATGTCAGACGCATTGGGAGGCGCGAAGCTGGCCCAGGTGGCCTTGGTCGTGAAAGATATCGAGGCTTCAGCCCGGCGATGGGCCGCCCTGCTTGACGTGCCGGTGCCGAACGTGATCACCACCGCGCCGGGGCTCGAAGTCGAGCAGACCTACAAGGGCGTTCCGTCCGGCGCGCAGGCGAAACTGGCCTTCTTCCAGCTCGGACCCGTGCAGCTGGAACTGATCGAGCCCCTGGGAGGCGACAGCACGTGGCAGGAGGTCCTGGATCGCAAGGGAGAGGGCTTCCACCACATCGCATTCTGGGTTGAAGGCATGCAGCGGAGCGTGGACTACCTGCGCGAGCATGGCATTCCCATGGTGCAGCGAGGTGACATGGGCGAAGGGCAGTATGCCTACTTCGATGCCGAGGAGCCGCTCGGAGTGACGCTCGAGCTGTTGGAGCGCAAGCGGGAGAAGCGCGCGGAGCCGTAGTCAATGGCTGCGGCATCGTTTGCGTAGGGCAGGGGTAGACGGGAGGCGAGGATGAAGAGGCTCACCATCGTTATGGTCGTCCTGATCGCCGTGGGGCGCTTGGCCGCTTCGGGCAGTGAACCGGGCATAGCGGCGCGCTATCCCGGAGACAGGCAGATCGGGCGCGATCCTGCGGTCCTGCTTCACGAGGACTTCGAAACCGGCGACCTTGCCGATCTGGCGCGGCGCTGGACCGAGATCAGCAACAAGGACAATGCGGCGCTGGCTCTGACGCAGGGCGGGCCTGACGGGTCGCGCAGGTGCCTGCAGATCACGGCGACGCTGGGCAAGAACACGGGCGGCCACCTCTACCGAAAGCTGCCGCGCGAATGCGACGCCCTGTACGCGCGGTTCTATGTCCGCTTTGCCGAGGACGCCCCATACATTCACCATTTCGTGCATCTGGGCGGATATCGGCCGGCCACCAACTGGCCGCAGGGAGGCGCCGGCGAGCGACCGAACGGCGACGAGCGCATCACGGTAGGGATCGAGCCCCACGGAGTCAACGGACGGTATCCTGCGCCGGGCGTCTGGACCTTCTATGCCTACTGGCACGAGATGAAGCGCTCAGCGGACGGGCGTTACTGGGGGAACGGCATCAGGTCCGACTCGCCCGCCATCGTCCCCAAAGGACGCTGGCAGTGCGTCGAGGTCATGCTCAAGCTGAACTCGACTCCCGACAAGGCCGACGGCGAACTGGCGCTCTGGCTTGACGGCAAACCGACATACCGGATCGGACGGGGTAGCCTGCGCGGCCCGTGGACCGGCATGGGCTTCGAGACGAAGAATGCGGGCGAGCCGTTCGAGGGGTTCCGATGGCGCAAGAGCGCCGATCTGAAGCTCAACTTCTTCTGGCTGCTGCACTATGTCACAGAGAGCGCCGCTCGGCAGAACAACGTGGTCTCGCCTCAGGCCGTCAACCGAGTCTGGTTCGACGACATCGTCGTAGCCACCGAGTACGTAGGACCGAAAGCGCCGATTGGGTCTTCGCGCCGCGATGACGCTGCCTACCCGTGATCGCACATTTCCTCGCGGTGGGCGGTCAGATAGCCGTCAGCTTCCGTGACCTTGCGGCGGTCGAGGAGGAACTGCAGCAGCTCCTCGATTGTCATGTCGTCGGCGCTGCACGTGTGGTAGCGCGCATCGGCTCCGAACTCCTCTTCGGTCGTCTGCAGCAACGCGGCGCGCGTCATTGGGGTCGGTGCGGCCAGCAGTATTTCCAGCACTGCATGGCCGTGAACTCTCTCAGGCATGGGGCGGTTCGGGTTCCTCTCTACTGATGCGATCGGCATATGCGGCACGGCCGACCGATCTACAGGCCATTACGTGAGGAACGCCTGATGCGTTGCCGATCACCGTTCCGTCGGCCACAGCCGCGAGCGGAGTTTGGGAGGACGCCGCGCGCCGCCCATCGAAACTCGAAGCGCGCTGCGGACGCATGCCGATAGCGCCTCAGCGGGAGTGAGGTCCTATGGCGAGCCACGACGTTCTGCACACACTTAACGCCGAGGGCTTCCGGGAAGCCTGCCGCCAGACCCATCCTCTGTGGCATCAGGGGCTGGGTCCGGAAGCATACGCGAAGCGGCTCGAAGAGGCGTTCGTCCGCATGGCGGGCGAGATGCGGTACGTCGGCCTCCGAGCGGACGACGGGTCGCTTGCGGCGTCGGCACGCCTTCTGCAACTGCGCATGAGGGTCGGCGCTGAAACGGTTCCCGCGTGCGGCATCGCGGCGGTATTCGCAAATGAGGCATGCCGGGGCAGAGGCTGGGGCGCTCGCCTGATCCGAGCCATCCTGGCGGATGCCTCGCTTCGGGGCCAGCGCCTTGCGCTCCTATTCTCCGATATCGGGACAGGCTACTACGAGCGGCTTGGCTTTCGCGCATTCCCGGCCCGAGATTGGATCGCGCCCGTGGATGCGATTCCTCTCGCGGAACCCCTGACGGTGCGCGAAGGCGGCGAAGCCGATCGCCTGCTCGCTCTCTTCAATGCTCATGCCGACTGCCGGGCCATATGTCCGAAGCGAAGCCCCGCCTGGTGGGCGTACTTCCGCTGGTGGCGCTCTGCGAAGCCGGATCTGGCGCTTCTTGACGGTGGCCGAGAGGTCGGTTATGCCACCGTTCGGCATGACCCGGACCACCTGCACGTGTTCGAGTGGGTCGCGCCCGATGTGCCGGCGGAGCGTGTGTGGACGACGCTTCGCATGGTGGCGCTCCGGACAGGGCAACGCATGATTGGCGGCTGGATGCAGCCCACGCGCAACGAACGGTGGATGCAGGTGGCCGACCGGCGCGATGCAATCCCCATGGTTGCCGACACTTCGGGCGGCGCATCCCCATACTCCACCGATGCCGTATTCGAGGAGCTGGACCACTTCTGATTCGGTTGTGCAACGGCTCAACGCCCGTTACCGTTCCGTCTTTTTTTTCGGTCTACTGGAAGGATTCCCAAGCGGCGATCGTCGAACTGGATGAGGGCGTCGGAAACGGCACGCCGACGCCGTGATCCCAACAGACATTGTCCGTACCGAGGACATGCAGGGAATCCAAGGCAAGGAGAAAGTAATGCAAATGCCACGTCGGCGATCAGCGTTCACGCTGATCGAGCTGCTGGTGGTGATCGCCATCATCGCCATACTCGCAGCGATCCTCTTCCCCGTCTTCGCCAAGGCGCGTGACCAAGCGCGGAAGACCAGTTGTCTCTCCAACATGAAGCAGCTCGGCCTGGGCTTCCTCATGTACGCTCAGGACTACGATGAGCGCCTTCCCGGCGTCAATTTCGGCAACGGTGTCGGACAGGGCTGGCCCTGGACAGTATGGGCCGGCTCCGTTGACTGGACCGGCGTCTTCACGCATGCCGTCCAGCCCTACATCAAGAACCGCAGCATCATGCAGTGCCCGAGCGGCACCGAAGTTGACCGGTGGAGCGGCACGAACGGCCTGAGCTACTGCTACAACGAGTACCTGTACAACCTCGGCAACGGCTGGTCCACGTTGGCCCGCCTCGGCGGCGCTCCGGCCGGCGTTGCTGCGGTGTCCATGCTCTCCGAGTGCTTCTCGAGCGGCATCTATATGGACTGGGAGGGCGGCGGTCCCGCGCTTCCGGACGGTACCATGGACGGTCTGAACCGGATCCGCTACCACACGTGGAACCCCTGGCAGCCGAACCACGAGGGCACGAACATCACCTACGGCGACGGCCACTCGAAGTTCATCGCCAAGGACGCCATCCGCAGCTACCGAATGCCTTCCGGGTGGTCCGACAACCGCCAGCGACCGATCGTCTATCCGGGCGCCGTCGAGCCGTAAAGGCGCATCTGCACTGCGGTCCCGCATTCCGACCCGTGCCGACGGAAGCGGGGCCGGCCTGCAGACAACACGACAGGAAGAAGCCAGACTCGAAATGCGCAGGCTGATTGTTGCCTCTCTTGCTGCATCGGTCTTCGTCGTTGCGCTCGCCGGATGTTCAAAGAAAGCGCAGTTGACGGATGCCGAGCGCAATACGCCTCCTCCGCCCGGACCGAGAGCGGGCTATACGCCCCCACCGGCCGGAGCCATACCGGGCCGAGCCGGCGGCCAGATGCCGGCCACGCCTCCGCCCCAATCAGGGCAAGGACGTTAGCGCCACGGGCCCGGCAACCATGATGGTGCCGGGCCTAACCGTTGCAGCCCGTTGTGGGGCATAATAGGCGTCATAGCGCAGGCGTACCGCCTGCGTGGGAGTGTGTCTATGCGCGTTCGGTTTCTGGTCTGTCTGACCGCTCTGCTGTTAGTACAGCCCGGCTGCATCCGCAGGCCGACGCCTCCATCTTCGGCTCCCCCATCCTCCGCCACTCGAGAGGACGAGGACCCGGTTGCCATGCTGAAGTCCTTCGGCGTTGAGCAATACCCGCGCTCCAGGCCGGTCTCGGGGATCAGCGCGACGAGACTTGAGATACCCGAGGGCGCTGCACACGTTACCGCCTGGCATACGGAAGACCGCCCTTCCCAGGTCATCAGCTATTACTCGAAGCGCCTCGAGGACCCCTTCGTCGAGAAAGACATCCGGCAGATGGTGGTCGGCAGGAACCGGGCAGGCAACACCGTCACCGTTGTGGCTGCCCCCGAACAGAATCGGACCCGAATCACGATCACCATCAGGTAATGCCCGTTCGATCCGGGCGAAGTATGTCGGTAAGCACTCGGAGCGGCGAACGATCGCCGTCCAAAGAGAGGAAAGGCGAATGTCACGTTACATCATCCTCACGGCTGCATTGCTGTTGATGGCCGGATGCGGAGCCAAGAAGACCACCACTGTCGTCACGCCTGGCGGGAGCGTCAGCAGCACCGAGGACGCATCGGGCAAGACCACAACCGAGTTCAAGACCGACAAGGGCCAGGTGACTGTTGAGGAAAAGGACGGCCATGCAACCGGCGAGATCAAGGACGAGCAGGGCCGGATCACCAATGTTGAGACGGGCAAGGGTGTGGACCTGTCCGGGCTGGGCGTGCCCATCTACCCCGGCTCAACCGTGGCGGACGAGGGCAAGGCCGCGGCGAAGGTGACGGGCTCGGAAGGTTCAGCGACTGCGGTCGGCCTCGTAACTACCGACCCGCCCTCCAAAGTGCTTGACTGGTACGGCAAGCAGTTCAAGGCCCAGCACACCACGACCGGTCCCGACGGCGGCATGGTGATGGGCAAGAACGATGCCGGCAACCAGGTCATCGTCGTTGTTTCGGTCGAAGAAGGCAAGACCAACATCGGCATTCAGGTGATGAAGGGACAGTAGCCGCGGCATCAGTGCCGGGCTCATAACTCGGGCCGCCGCTACGCGCGCGGTTGCTGACCCTCACGCGTGGAACATGGAATGACCGATCTCGAACGAACCCTTGAGGCAATCGAGGCCGAGATGGGCGGGCGCCTGAGCGTCGCCGCCATGCATATAGACACCCGGCGGACGACGCTCTGGCATGCCGACCGCAAGCGCCCCACGGCAAGCGTCATCAAGCTGCCGATCCTCGTCCACGCCATGATGCTGCATCACGAGGGCAGCCTTTCGCTCGACGAGTCCGTATCGCTCAAGGAATCGGACAAGAAGCCCGGCTCCGGCGTGCTAACCCTCCTTACCGAGGGCCTCACGCTGCCGATCCGCGATGCCTGCATGCTGATGATCGCCGTCTCGGATAACACCGCGACGAACCTGGTGCTCGACCGGGTGGGGATTGACGCCGTTAACGATCGGATGGGAGTTCTCGGCTGCCCAAAGACCAAGCTCTTCCGGAAGGTCTACAGCGAGGGGCCGCCGGTGTGCCCAGAGAACGCGCGATATGGTCTCGGGGTCACGACGGCGCGCGACATGCTGAGGTTGCTGCGCATGCTTTATGACGGCGATATCGGCGACGCGAGCGTTTGCCGGCGGATCAGAGCTTATCTGGCGTCGCAGCACTATCGCGACGGCATTCCCCGCCTGTTGTCGCCGGAATGGACCTACGAGGGCAAGACGGGGGCCGTGGACGCCGTGCGCAACGACGTCGGCTTCATCAGTTCGCCGACAGCCGGCACGATCGCGCTCGCGGTTTTCTGTTCGAACCTGCCGGGCCCGATGTGGACTGCGGACAATCCCGGCTTGCTGGCGATTGCCCGGGTCGCGAGGGCGATCGCCGAGGGATGGTCCGATTAACGGCAGAACGGCCCGCCCAAGTGCGTCGGGCGAACCGTTCGGCTTTCGGCTTTGCGTAGGCTAAGAGACGATCTGCACGTTGGCCGCGCGAAGTCCCTTCCCGTGCGGGTCCTGACCTACTTCGAACTCCACGCGCTGGCCTTCGCGAAGTTCACGGTAGCCACTGGACTGGATAGCGGAGTAATGAACGAAAACGTCCTCCCCGTCGTCCTGCGCGATGAAGCCGTAGCCTTTCGTGGCATTGAACCACTTGACGGTACCGACCTTCGGCATTTGCGGTGCAACCTCCATCCGGGATCGAAGCATTCACGACAAAGGCAGGAAGCTGCGACGCGAAGTCTTCGGCTTTGTGCGCTCGTCTTGGATGCTTGATGAGTCATGCTCCCACGATTGGGAACGCGGCAGTATAACACAACGTTCCACGGTATGCAACAACATTTTGCTCGTTGGAACGACATCACTTCTCAGGAGAGACCATTGACCCACTTGGAGACGAGCCCATTCGCGGCTTGGACAACCCTGTTCCCTGCGTCCATCACCGTATCCGACAACGCAGGGGTCATCCTCTGGATGAACGAAGCAGCCATTGAACACTACGCCTCGTTCGGGGGCCGCGCGCTCATCGGAACGAACATGCTCGACTGTCATCCGGAGCCTGCGAGAACGAAGGTGGCGAACATGCTGAAGAACCCGGGTGTGAGCGTGTACACCATCGAAAAGCGCGGCAAGAGGAGTCTGGTCCATCACTCCACCTGGTACGAAGGCGACAGGCCCGGCGGGCTGGTGGAGATGATCGTGGATCTGCCCGATGAAGTGCGGAATGTCGTGCGGGCAGGCTGAACCCGGTTGAGATCAGAGGACGTCGTCGCCGTTTTCGCCTGTCCGAATGCGGACGGCGTCCTCGAGCGGCATCACGAATATCTTGCCGTCTCCCTTCTCTCCCGTGTGCGCGTGCAGCAGCACCGTCTCGATGATCTCTTCTACGTCCTCGTCCCGCACGATCATCTCTATCTTCACCTTGGTCGGCAGGTCAATGACATAGTCGGCGCCGCGGAAGCTCTCGCGGTGCCCTCTGTGGCGGCCCGATCCGCGCACATCCGTCACGGTCATGCCCGTCACTCCGATCTCACCCAGGGCGATCTTGACTTCGTCGAGCTTGAACGGGCGTATGATGCACTCGATGCGTTTCATGGTAGTTCACCTGTCCGTGGCATGGTTGTCCAAGACGGTCTGAGCATGGCGCGCGAACGTTGAAGCGAACTGCTCGAAAGCTGCCGCCGGCTCAACGTATCCATCTGGCGCATACACCTCAAAGTGACCGCGGCTGTCGGGAGCGCCGCAAATGAAGCCATTATCCTCGAGGACGGACATCGGCATCTGGACAACGCGATAGCCTTGAGCCACCAGGTCTTCGGGCGTGACCCCGGGCGTCGGCGGATGCGTTCGCGCAGCGATAATCGCCTGGAGCACAGACCGAGCTGTGGCCAAGTCGGCGCGGTAGAGCGACAGCCCTTTCTCACCACGCCGTAACGTGAACGCTGCCGTCAGGTCGCCAGCCTGTCCGATCATGCGCGGTCGAACAGCCCTGTAGGCCAGCCGAGCCCCAGGAGACAATGCGGGCGGACACACCCCCTTGGGCCGCTCTACCGTCCGGCAGACATGCGCGCTATGGCGGAGAACACGCCGCTCACAGCTCGGTCAGGCTCGTAGACGTTCCGGACGGGAGCTGAGCCGCCCCCTGACTGGACTACTGCTACGCCGTCGCCCTGACGCGAGACGATGGCCGTCACGGCGTCAGGACCCGCCGACCGCCACGTCAGGAATATGCGACCGTCGAGATCAGCCGAGACGTCTGGTGCACGAGTGTCGAAGCCTGCATACTCGGCCAGGCGCGCGACTCTCACGATCAGTAGACGACACAGACTTACCGTCTCGGCACCGATCGGCTCGCACTCCCCGAGCGGGTCGGGCATATCAGCCAACGACTCTAGCCTGCTCAGCGCGAGGTCGGTCGCATGCGCCGAGCCATGGCCGCTGATGGACGGTTGGCCTGGGGCGGATACTGCAACCGTAGTGTCAAACGCGGCAAGGCGCTCAGACACCGGCGACTGATCAGACGCACCAAGCGGCAGAAGCACCACACGGCTGCTGGCGTGGGTCGCCGGAGGGAATTGATCAAAGGACAGGTACGCTGCCGTCATGCCTGACCCCCGTCCTCGCTTGAGAGCACACCGAAACGCTCCTCGTATTTCGCCAGGTTACTCTTGACGACGTTCACCAGTTGAGCCATCCTGGAGGGTGTCAAGACGATACGTGCCACGCACTGTGCCGGCAGCGATGCAATCTCGCCTTGCTTCTGTCGGACGACCTCGGGGTCGCCCAGGATGACCGGTGGCGCGACAGAGAAGAAGCTGATCACGAACTCATCCTGCGTATGCTGCGCGACAACAGTAGTCGCATAGGCGAGGGGCATATCCTCGGGGATACGGAACTCAAGAGGTATGCGCACAGCGTCATCGTTTTCTGTCGCCATCCTGCAACTCCCTTCCGCCCGAAGTGGTCCCACACGTTTGGTGTCGCAGCACCGCACTGACAAACCAGCCTGCTAGTATATCACTTCCCGTCGCACCGTCGAGCGTTCAGGCTGACTCACGCATCTGCGGGCGGATGGTCACAGGCTCCAACCTCAGTTTCCACTGTCGGAAGGGCCACCAGGACTATCGGGTATGAGCGCGCAAATCCGTCACGGTCACGCTCGTCACGCCGATCTCGCCGAGGGCGATCTTGACTCCGTCGAGCTTGAACGGGCGTATGATGCACTCGATGCGTTTCACCTCAGCCGACCAGCCCCCACTCGCGCAGGACGTCAAGCACCTTGGGGCGGCGCCAGAACCACTCGACGCGGATCCAGAGTCCCTCGAGGACGGTGCTCCGGTAGACCCCGTCTGAGCCAACGACCGCGGGCTCATAGACACCGTCGGCTCCGAGCACATAGAACTCTGCACGCTTGCGGTCCGGGTCAACGATCCAGTATTCGCGCACGCCCCCCTGTTCGTACTCGTAGTACTTGTCGCCGCGGTCCCTGACTCGGCTCTCGGGACTGACCACCTCGACCACAAGATCGGCAGGACCCTCGAGCTGCGTCGGCTTGATGCGGTCGGCATGCTCATTGGCCACGAACATGACGTCCGGAGCGCGTCCCGGAGCATCGGGATTGGCGCGCATCACAAACGGGTCCGAAAGTACCCGGCCCATCTCGCCCGACTCAACGTATACCCTGATGAGGGAGATCACAAACCCGGTCACTTCCGAGTGCTCGTCAGTTACTGGCGACATCAGCACTGCCTCTCCGTTCACGTACTCATAGTGGCCCTCGAGCTTGAGGAACTCCTCGAAGGACATCTGCCTGCTCGCGATGACATTGTCGGCGGTCACTGTCATGGCTCTACACCTCTCCCAACCGCATTATACACGGACCCATAAACGCAGCGGCCCGCACCGAAGGGCGCGGGCCGCATTCCATCGGCGGTGTCGGGGCCGGTGTCAGACGTCGTAGTACAGGTAGAACTCGTGCGGGCGCAACGCCACGGCATCCACCTCGTTCTTGCGCTTGTAGGCAAGGTACTCGCTGATCAGATCGGGAGTGAAGACCCCGCCCTTCAGCAGGAAGTCGTGGTCCTCCTCGAGAGCGTCCAGCGACTCCGCGAGGCTGCCGGGGGTCATCTTGATGCCGTGCCGCTCCTCGGGCTCCATCTCGTAGAGGTCCTTGTCAATCGGGTCGGGCGGAAGGATCTTGTTCTCGATGCCGTCAAGCCCTGCCATGAGCATCGCTGGGAAGGCCAGGTACGGATTGGCCGACGGATCGGGCGCGCGGAACTCGATGCGCTTCACCTAACCGATCAGACCCCACTCGCGCAGAACGTCAAGCACCTTGGGGCGGCGCCAGAACCACTCGACGCGGATCCAGAGTCCCT
>JBBIQU010000146.1:0-10632 GCA_037442185.1 Chthonomonadales bacterium
CGGATTTCGGAAGCGTTCGGCATCCGCGCTCGGACAAGGTGAGACATGCCGTCGAGCTGGTGCGCATGCGCGAACCCGACCTGATCGTGGATGGCGAGATGTCCGTTGAGACCGCCCTGTCGGCGGCGACGCTTGTTGAGACGTACCCTTTCAACCGGCTGCAGGATCGGGCCAACGTACTCGTGTTCCCCAGCCTTTCGGCCGGCACGGTCGCTTGCCATCTCATGCGCAAGCTGGCCAACGCCGAGAGCATCGGGCCGATCCTCGTGGGCATGCGCAAAGCAGCCAATGTGGTCATGCGCAACGCCGAGGTCCAGGACATCGTGAACCTTGCCGCCATCGCCGTTGTTCAAGCGCAGCAGCGCGAGGCGATGGCACAGGAAGCCCACTGGGCTTAGGTCGCGCCTTGCTTCCGCGTACGGGCTGGATTTCGTGATCGAGACCGTGCGCATACGTGCCGTCTTCCGCGGCGTGGTTCAGGGCGTCGGCTTTCGCCCGGCAATGTATCGTCTGGCCGTGGAGACCGGCGTGAAAGGCTTTGTGTCAAACACGCCGGGCGGAGCCGTTCTGGAGGCGGAGGGAGATCGGGAAGCCGTCGAAGCCCTCACCATGCGCCTCCGATCATCGCTGCCCCCGCGCGCTGCGCTCCATAGCCTCGAGATAACCCATCTGGACTCTGCGGGCTACGAGAGGTTTGAGATCCGCGAGAGTCTCCAGGCAGGCGACCGCGTTGCCCATATCCCTCCCGACATCGCCACGTGTGCTGATTGCCTCCGGGAGGTCTATGATCCTTCGGACAGGCGCTACCGCTACCCATTCACGAACTGCACCAACTGCGGCCCGCGCTACAGCATCATCACCGCCCTGCCCTATGATCGGCCATACACAACCATGGCCGGGTTCGAAATGTGCCCGGAGTGCAGGCGTGAGTACGAGGATCCCTTGGATCGCCGATTCCATGCTCAGCCAATCGCATGCCCACAATGCGGCCCGAAAGTGGAGCTGTGGGACGCCAACGGCGCGTGTCTGGCATCGGAGGCCGGTGCCGTCGAGGCCTCCGCCGACGCCATCCTGTCGGGCCGCATCGTGGCGGTGAAGGGTCTCGGCGGCTTCCACCTCATGGCCCGGGCTGACCTGGATGACACCGTGCGTGAGCTCCGCAGTCGCAAACGGCGCGAAGAGAAGCCCCTGGCGCTCATGTGCCCGTCCGTTGAAGCGGCACGCGCAATCTGCAATGTGAGCCCGCTGGAAGAGCGCGCGCTAACCGGACCCGAACACCCGATCGTCCTCCTGTCCAGACACCCTCGCCCCGGGCTACCGGTTTCGAATGCTGTCGCGCCCGGCAATCCGTATCTGGGCGTCATGTTGCCGTACACACCTCTGCATCACTTGCTCCTCGCCCAGGTCGGAATGCCGCTGATCGCCACCAGCGGCAACCTGAGCGACGAGCCGATCTGCACCGACGAGCGCGAGGCCCTGATGCGACTTGAGGGTATCGCCGATTTGTTCCTCGTACACAATCGTCCGATCCATCGGCATGTGGACGACTCGATACTGCGGGTGATCGCGGGACGCGAACAGGTTCTGCGCCGCGCTCGGGGATTCGCGCCTCTACCGGTGCCGCTCGCCCCCGACGGTCCGGTGATCCTTGCCGTCGGCGCGCATCTCAAGAACGCCGTAGCGCTCGCGGTAGGTGATGCGGCTTACGTCAGCCAGCACATCGGCGACCTCGATACCGCTCCCGCGCGTCGGGCGCATGAGCGCGTGGTTCACGATGTGCAGTCCCTTCGAGATGTTGACGCTCGTATTGTCGCGTGTGACCTCCATCCGGACTATGCCTCCACCATCGCGGCCCAGCGGCTCACCGCAAACGGGGCCTCCTTGATTCCGGTTCAGCACCACGTCGCCCACGTTCTTGGCTGCATGGCCGACAACGGGCTTGCGCCCCCTGTCCTTGGGGTCTCGTGGGACGGAACGGGCCTCGGCGACGACGGCTCGATCTGGGGCGGGGAGTTCATTCTCGTCACCCACGACGAGCAGAGTCGGATCGGCCATCTAAGACCGTTTGCGTTGCCCGGCGGAGACGCTGCCATGCGAGAGCCGCGTCGAAGCGCCATCGGACTCCTCTATGCGTGTTTCGGTGCCGACGCCCCCGACATGTTGAGCTTTGCCGACGAGCGCGTGGAGGCTTCGGATGTGCCACTGCTCATCCGAATGATCGAGCGCCGAATCAACAGCCCGATGACCACGAGCGTCGGTCGTCTGTTCGACGCCGTCGCTGCAATCATCGGGCTTCGGCAGGTATCGAGGTTCGAGGGCCAGTCGGCGATGGAGCTGGAGTGGCTCGTCGGAGCCCAGGCACCTCCGGATGCGTACAGGATAGAGGTGCAGAGGGCCGCACAGTCCCGAGCCACAGATCCCGAGCGCCTTGTACTTGACTGGGAGCCCATGCTCCGGAGCATCCTCCGAGACAGAGACGCCGGTGTACCGCGGGCGGCCATCGCGCACGGGTTCCATCGGGCTCTGGCCACAGCGATTGTGGATGTGGCATCCTGCTGCGGCATAGGTCGGGTTGTCCTTTCCGGCGGCTGCTTTCAGAATCGAGTATTGACGGAGATGTCTATGGACATGCTGGCCAAGTCCGGGTTCAGGACGTACATCCATCAGCGCGTGCCGCCTAATGACGGCGGGATTGCCGTCGGGCAGTTGGTTGCCGCTCGACGCGCGCTCGCCGCGGCACAACGTGCTGCGGGTGACAAGCGGGTGTCCATGAGCGCTCGAACGACCGACACAGACGCTGAACGGCATCGCGCCGCCTAACGAGAGCGAGAGGGAGAGAGAAAGCCATGTGTCTTGCAGTGCCGGGCAAGGTGATCAGAATCGCCGAGCCGCAGGGTCCGAATGTTTCGCCGCTCATGCGTACCGGAAGCGTAGACTTCGGCGGCGTGGTCAAGGACGTGAACCTTGCCTACGTACCCGATGTCAAGATCGGTGACTACGTCGTGGTGCATGTTGGGTTCGCCATCAGCACGATGGACGAGACCGAGGCACAGGAGGTGTTTGAGTATCTCCGGCAGATGGAGGAAGCAGGCGACCTTGGACCTGACGTTCCGACATCCGAGGCCTCCATGCTCCCACACGGCGCGCCCTCAGCGACGGCCGCAACGCAATGAGGTTCGTTGACGAGTACCGGCGCGCCGAAGACGCGCGGCGTCTTGCCGGCCGCATCCGGCAGATCGTGCGGTCACCGTGGACGATCATGGAGATCTGCGGAGGCCAGACACACTCGATCGTGCGCTTCGGCATAGACCAGCTTCTTCCTGAAGAGATCAACCTCGTTCACGGACCCGGTTGCCCGGTGTGCGTAACGCCGATCGAGATGATTGATCGCTCCATCGCCATCGCAATGCGTCCGGAAGTGATGCTCTGCTCGTTCGGCGATATGCTGCGCGTGCCTGGATCGTCGAAGGACCTCATGGCAGCGAAGGCGGCAGGCGCGGACGTCAGGATGGTCTATTCGCCCCTCGATGCCGTCGAGCTTGCGCGCAGCAATCCCGACCGCGAGGTTGTGTTCTTCGCCGTGGGCTTCGAGACGACTGCCCCAGCCAACGCCGGCGCCGTCGAGATGGCCCGTGTGAGCGGCATATCCAACTTCTCGCTGCTCGTCTCGCACGTGCTCGTACCGCCCGCAATCGAAGCGATCCTCGGCGCGCCGGATCGCGCGGTCAACGGGTTTCTGGCGGCCGGCCATGTCTGTACGGTGACCGGTTGCGTCGAGTACGAGCCGATCGCCGAACGCTACAAGGTACCCATCGTGGTGACCGGCTTTGAGCCGCTCGACATCGTCCAGGGCATACTGATGTGTGTCGAACAGCTCGAGCGCGGAACGCACGAGGTGCAGAATCAGTACGCGCGCGCTGTGCGTTATGAGGGAAACCCAACGGCTACAGCCCTGGTCAACCGCGTGTTCGAGGTCGTTGATCGCAAGTGGCGCGGCATTGGCGTGATCCCGATGAGCGGCCTCCGACTGCGCGAAGAGTACGCCGTGTACGATGCAGAGCGCCGCTTTGATGTGGCAGCGGTCGCGGCTGACGAGTCGCCCGACTGTATCAGCGGTCTCGTGCTCCAGGGTCTCAAGCGTCCGCATGAGTGCCCGGCATTCGGCACGGCCTGCACTCCCGAGCGCCCCCTTGGTGCCACCATGGTCTCGTCTGAGGGGGCTTGCGCAGCCTATTACCGGTACCGCCGACGCCCGACCCATTGAGCGGTCTGCCTCGGCGTAACACCAACCGGCCCGACGTGAGAGGAAGGTGATTCAGAACCCCATGACGCAGCCCACAGGCGCAGTGTGTCCCATCCCCCTGTCAAGGTATCCGTCCGTCGTGATGGCACATGGAGGCGGCGGCCGCCTGATGCGTGATCTGATCGAGCAGGTGTTCGTTCGGGCGTTCGCGCCGAACCGAGGCGGTCACCTCCATGACGCAACGGTGCTGAATGCCCCGGGCACCAGGCTTGCCATGACCACGGATGGGTTTGTGGTGCGGCCTCTGTTCTTCCCGGGCTCCGACATCGGCGAGCTGGCAGTATTTGGCACCGTGAACGATCTGGCGATGAGCGGCGCAAGGCCCATGTTCCTCAGCGTTTCGTTCATTCTGGAGGAAGGCCTACCGATCGAGACCCTCGAGCGTGTTGTAGGGTCCATGAGTCACGCTGCCGATTCGGTCGGTGTCAGCATCGTCACGGGCGACACGAAAGTCGTCGAAAAGGGGCGTTGTGAGGGCTTGTACATTGCAACGGCGGGTGTCGGCGTTGTCGAACACGGGCTGTCCATCGGTCCCGGAGAGGTCCGCGCGGGCGACGCAGTCATCGTGAGCGGCGACATAGGCAGACATGGCATAGCCGTGATGGGTGTGCGCGAGGGGTTCGTCTTCGAAACCGAAATCCGCAGCGATTGCGCTCCGCTCTGGTCGCCGATACGGGCGCTCCTCGAGGCCGGGCTGGAAGTGCATTGCCTCCGCGATCTGACGCGGGGCGGTCTTGCGAGCGCGCTGGTGGAGATCGCAGAGTCTGCCGGGGTGAGCATCGCCATTGACGAGGCACGGATTCCCGTAATCGAACCCGTTCGCGCCGCGTGCGAGATCCTGGGCTACGACCCGCTTCACGTCGCAAACGAGGGCCGTTTCGTGGCGTTCCTCCCCGGCGATCAAGCCGCCACAGCGGTTGACATCCTGCGAGATGTCGAGGTCAGCTCGGGCGCCTGTCTGATCGGCAGCGTCGGAAGCGGCGACATCGGCGAGGTTCTCATGGAAACGGTCGGCGGAGTCCGGCCGGTGGATATGTTGAGCGGCGAGCAACTTCCGCGCATCTGCTAAGAGGACGCCCTTGTTCGGTCGTCGAAAGTAGCTGACGAAAGATCAGGGGTTCGCGCATCCTTCGGCGTCGGCGTAGCGTCCTATGGCGCCCAGACGACTGCCGAAGGGCGGGCGCGCCCCGTTCGGGAGGTCATCATGTCGTGTCGCGGTCTACGCGGTGCTGTGCTGAGCGCGTTGCTGGTCATTGTGGGCGCGGTCCGAAGTACGGACTGCCTTGCAGCCGGTTTCGTTACGTTGTTCAACGGTCGCAACCTGGACGGCTGGGAGCTTGTGGGCAAGGCCGGGCCCGGATATGTGGTCGAGAACGGCATTCTCGTCGCACCTGCGGACGGCGGCGGCAATCTGTACACAGAGAAGGAGTATTCCGACTTCGTGTTCCGGTTTGAGTTCCGCCTCGACAAAGCCGGCAACAACGGCGTCGGCATACGCGCTCCTCTCGGCGGCGACGCCGCCTACTCGGGCATGGAAGTGCAGATACTCGATGACTATGATCCCGTATATGCGTCGCTGCAGCCGGCCCAGTACTGCGGCTCGATCTACAAAGTTGCGGCTGCCAAGCGCGGAGCCACGAAGAAGGCCGGCGAATGGAACACCGAGGAGATAACGGCCATCGGGCGCCGCATCACGGTCAAGATCAACGGCAAGACCGTCGTTGACGCGGACCTGAACAAGGTAACGGATCCGGAGACGCTGTTGGAGCATCCCGGCATGTTACGCAGCAAGGGACGCATCGGCTTCCTGGGCCATGGTCCGAGCCGCGTGGAGTTCCGCAACATCCGCATCCGGGACCTTTCGAAACCCGAGCGTGACAATGTGCCGCCCCCCGGCTTCACTGCACTGTTCAACGGCCGCGACTTGCGGGGCTGGAAAGCCCTCGTCGGCGACCCGCCGTCCCGTGCCCGAATGACGCCCGAGGCTCTTGCCGAAGCCCAGGCCAAAGCCGACGAAGAAATGCGCAAGCACTGGACGGTCAAGGACGGCGCCATCCTCTACGACGGCAAGAACAACAGCCTCTGCACAGCCAAAGACTATGGCGACTTCGAACTGCTTGTGGACTGGCGGATCGGCCCTGGCGGCGACAGCGGAATCTACCTTCGCGGAAGCCCGCAGGTGCAGATATGGGATCGTCCGGAAGGCTCGGGCGGCCTGTTCAACAACCAGAAGAACCCCAGCCAGCCGTTGGCTCGAGCCGACCTCAGCCCGGGCCAGTGGAACCGATTCAGGATTCTGATGGTCGGCGAGAAGGTCCATGTGTTCCTGAACGATGTGCTGGTGGTCCGCGCTGTCACCATGGAAAACTACTGGGAACGTGACAAGCCGATCTACCCGGTCGGGCAGATCGAGCTCCAGCACCACGGCGCGGAGCTCGGATTCAAGAACATCTACATTCGCGAGCTTCCAAGGTCACAGTGATGCGTCGAGAAGGAGAGGACGGGATCACCCGGCGCAGGTTCGTGGCGGGCGCGGCGCTTGCGGGCGCCTCATTGATTGGTGTTGCGCCTGCGCGTGCCCGCACATATCAAGCGAACGAACGTCTCAAGATCGGCGTGATCGGCGTCGCGAACCGAGGCCGGGCCAGCCTCGAAGGCGTCGCCTCCGAGGAGATCACGGCCCTTTGCGATGTCGATTCCGCATATCTCGATGCCGCAGGCGCGGCTTATCCGAATGCGCAGAAGTTCGCCGACTTTCGCCGCATGCTGGACACGGCAAAGCTTGACGCCGTAGTCATAAGCACCACGGACCATACGCATGCCCCGAGCGCTGCCATGGCGCTCCGCAACGATCTCGACGTCTACTGCGAGAAGCCACTTACCCATACCGTCCACGAGGCCCGTGTGCTGGCCGATCTGGCGCGCCGACACAAGCGCGTCACGCAGATGGGCACGCAGATTCACGCCGGATCCAACTACCGCCGTGTGGTCGAAGCGATCCGTTCAGGCGCAATCGGGACCGTATCCGAGGTACACGTCTGGTGCGCAGGCGGCTACACAGGCAAAGAGCGCCCTTCCGATACGCCTCCGGTTCCGGCCTCACTCAACTGGGACCTGTGGCTGGGACCTGCTCCTGAAAGGCCCTATCATCCCGCATACGTTCCTCACCAGTGGCGAGGCTGGTGGGATTTCGGCAATGGTACGCTCGGCGACATGGCGTGCCACCACATGGACCTGCCGTTCTGGGCCCTCGATCTGCGGCATCCGCTCACGGTCGAGGCTGAAGGGCCGACACCCCACCCCGAGTGTGCCCCCGAGTGGCTGGTGGTTCGCTACGAGTTTCCGGCGCGCGAAGCGCTGCCTGCTGTCAGGCTCACATGGTACAACGGCCACCGACGCCCGCCCCACTTCGCCGAAGGCAAACTCCCGCCATGGGGCAACGGGACCTTGTTCGTAGGCTCCAAGGGGATGTTGTTGGCCGACTATGACCGGCATGTCCTCCTGCCGCGAGAAAGCTTCGCCGATTACGTGCCGCCGGCAAGAACCATTCCGGACAGCATTGGCCACTATGCCGAGTGGATCGAAGCCTGCAAGAGCCGCGGGCCTACGACGTGCAACTTCGACTACTCGGGTGCGCTGACCGAGGCCGTCCTGCTGGGCAACGTCGCATTCCGTACCGGCTCCAAGATTGACTGGGATGCCCGAAGGCTGAGAGCGAGGGGGCTCCGAGAGGCGGATCGGTATCTCCAACGCCGATACAGGAAGGGCTGGCGCTTGTAGCACGCCGCAGAGGAGGAACAGGCTGCGACCCCAACGCTTCGTCCTGCCGGAGACCGTCGCGTTGGCCGCCGTCGCGCTCGCCGACCTGCTATACACCTCTTATCTGTTGGCCGCCGGAAAAGCTTACGAGGCCAACCCTCTCATGGCGGGAGCGCTACGTGCCTGGGGTCCGACCGGCTTTGTGGCTGCGAAGGCGGCGCTCGTGGCGGTGCCTCTGGCAATCGCCGAGTACCTGCGCTCGCACAATCCGCGGTTCGTGCGCGCCATGCTCAGGGTTGCCCTGGCAGCCTATCTGATACTGTGGCTCGGAGGCATTGCAGCGATCAATGCGCCGCGCTGAGTACCTCGCCCATCGCAACCGGCCTGCGTTCGACGGCTGACCGGTACGCGCACTCGGCCATCGCAACCGCCATACGACCATCCTGGCCCGTGAAGAGCGGCTGCGCTCCGCCGGTGATGGCATCAATCCACGACGACAGCTCGCGATCATACGGATTCATGCCGGTGAGGTCTGCCGAAAGGACTTCGGTGACCTGTCCGTCCGCCGGCTGATACTTGAGCGACCCGCCGAATCCACCGTGAACAAGGTTGCCCCGCGTACATTGCAGGTGGACCCTGTATTCTCCGAGCGGCGACGACATGCTGGAATGGAGGCAGCCGGAGCGGCCGTTCTCGAACTCGATCAGCACGTAGCACTGATCTTCGAAGTCCATCTTGCCGTAGACGTTGTCCATGAGCGCGTACACCCGGGTTGGCTCGCCCATGAGGACGCGCATGTAGTCGAGTTCGTGGACGTTGATCTCGAGCAGCAGCCCGCCTGCGAGGTCGCGCCTTGCGCGCCAGCCCCTGTGAAACGCGGTCCCGTAGCCCGTTCGACAGATGGAGATGGCCCGCGGTTCCCCGATGTGACCTTCGGCAACCACTGTCCGCGAATAGGCGAACAGCGGGAACAGGCGCAGCACGTGCCCGACGAAAAGCAAGACGCCTGCAGACTCGCAAGCGGCGATCATCCGATCACATTCGGCGACGCTCACGCCGAGCGGCTTTTCGCAGAAGATGGGTCGCTTGGCGGCGGCGGCAGCAAGGACATTATCAAGGTGCGCTCCCGGCGGCGACCCCACGATCACCGCGTCAACGTCGGGTCTTCCGCACAGCGCCTCAGCGTCGGATACGGGCTCGGCCATGAACTCCGAGGCCGCCACGGCAAGCGCTTCCGCATCCGGGTCGGTAACCGCTGAAACCCGACACCGACCCAGCTTGATGCACCGATGGGCGAGGTCACGAGCCATGTGCCCACACCCGATGACGCCGATATTGACGTAGTCCATTGCAGTCCCCCTGTTGTTGCTCCTTGCACGGTCACAACTGTCGGAGAGACAGGTCGCGCGTCTTGCCGCGACCGCATGTCGTCGCCCCGTTTCCTGCCCATCGGCGCTTCGGCCTACCGCAGCTTGACAACCTCCTTGCGCTCGGCAGACCGATATGCAGCCAGCGCCACCTCAACGGCTCGGAGGCCATCCAGTCCGGTGATCGGAACCGGCCCGCCGCTCTTAACGGCGTGCACAAAGGACTCGAGCATGAGCAGGTCAATGTTGCTTCCCCACGGTATCCAGCTTGCGCCGCCGGTGCGGTCGGAGTACAGCACCAGATTCTGGGCGAACATGTCGAGAGACAACACGCCCCGCTCACACACGACGTTCATGGTCACATCGCCCCACGTCGGGAAGGACTTGGGCCGTGACCACGACGAGTCCAGCGTACCGAAGACCCCCTTGCCGAAACCCAGCGTAAGGAAGCCGATATCATCGAAGCTCTGGCCAAACATCCGATTGGACGTTTCGGCGTACACATCGGTGACCTCGAGTCCGGTAATCCAGCGCATCAGATCGGTAACGTGCACCGTGTGGTCTATTACCGCGCCACCGCCGCTGAGCGCCTGATCAACGAACCACCCGAACGGACATCTCCCCCGGTTGGTGCCGCGAATGGCCAGTATTGCGCCGCAGTCCCCGCTGTCGAGCGTCGCCTTCAGACGGGACATGGCAGGACTGAAGCGGCAAGGGAATGCCGTCATGAGCATCACCCCTGCCCGATCGCATGCCGCGATCATGGCCTCTCCATCCTCCACCGTTGTCGCCAGTGGCTTCTCGCAGAGAACGTGCTTTCCAGCGGACGCCGCCATCTCGCAGAGCTCCCGATGCCGCACATTCTCCGAACCGATCACCACGGCGTCAAGCCCGGCACCGAGGAGTTCCTCATATCCGGCATAGGCTCGCGTCTTGAACTGGCCTGCGCTCTCGGCGGCACGTGCCGGATCATGATCGGCGATGCCAACCAGCTCGGCGTCGCCTATTCGGTTGATGGCGCCGGCGTAGCTGTATGCATGCATGTGGGCCATGCTCATGATTCCGATGCGAACTGACATGTTATCTCTCCCTGAATCTACGGAGCAGGCGGGACGCCTGCGCTACCGATTGCTCCCAGTACCAACCGTGCAGGCGGGACGCCTGCGCTACCGATTGCTCCCAGTACCAACCGTGCAGGCGGGA
>JBBIQU010000147.1:0-10459 GCA_037442185.1 Chthonomonadales bacterium
TGCCGGGCATGCACATCACGTGAGAACCGCCCCATGCCGCCATCTTCCGCCCGAACTGGGGCACCGGCGCACCGGCGTACTCCAGTCCCTTCTGCTCTTCGAGGCTCGACAGCATGTAGATGCCTTCAATGGCCATGGCGACGCGCCCTTGCCTGAAGCCCATCCACGAGTCAAACCCCTCGGGCTTCGGCGCAATGCGGTGGCGCGTGATCATGTCGGCCATCAGCCGCGTTGCCTCAACGTTCTCGGGCCGGTTGATCGCCGAGCGTCTGAGGTCGTCGGTCAGGATGGAGCCGCCGAACTGGCTGATGAACGTGATCCAGTTGGTCCGGAGCCAGGTGAACGCGAATCCCCAGCGATCGGGTCGTCCGTCGCCGTCGGTGTCCCGCGTGAGCTTCTGTGCTGCGTCAAGGAACTCGCTCAGCGTGGCAGGAGGCCGGGCTCGTCCGTCGGGACCTAAGATGCCTGCTTCGCGAAAGAGCCTCTCGTTGTAATAGAGCCCCTGCGGGTGGCAATCGAGCGGGATGCCGAACTGCTTGCCCTCGTAGCGCGCCGCCGCGAGGATGTTCGGGAGCATGTCGTTCAGGTCGAGCGACGCGTCATTCTCGATGAGATCGTCAATGGGCCGCATCACGCCGTAGCGGGCAAACTCCGCAAGCCGATTGGCATGGCAGATGAAGACATCGGGCGCGCCACCGTAGGCCAACGACAATGTGAGCTTATCGTAGTATGTCGCCCACGGGATGATCTGCATCTTGACCCGAAGACCCGTGTCGCGCTCGAAGCGTTTGACCATGCGCTCCATCGTCGCGCCGTCCGGACCGGTGAAGCCGTTCCAGAACCTGAGCACGCCCGGCTCGGCGACGGTGTCCGGAGCCTGGCGCAAGCACCCCGGCGTCAAGGGCGCCAGCGCGCCGACGACGAGGGCGACACAGGCGCGCCGAAGAGCCGGTCGCATCATCGGGGAAGCGGCTGCGGCGTTACGGTCGGCCCGTTCACATACGGCGTGTCGCCGCGCCACAGGAGTCGGTCAATGCGCATGGTGCGCCCGACGGGATTGGAGCCGTACCGTGGCTCGTTCCGGTCGTCCCAGCCGTGGTACGCCATCCACATCTGCCGACCCGGCGTGGTGATGATGCACTGGTGCCCGGGACCGTAGACCTTGCCCGGCACGGTCTCAAGCAGCAGGTCCTTCGACTTGGCATAGGGTCCGCGGAGGTTCCGCGACGTCGCATGGGCAACCGCGTAACACGCGTCAGCCTTGTTGGATTGGAACCACCCGATGGAGAAGAAGAGGTGGTAGAGACCGTTGCGATGGATCAGTGTCGGCGCTTCGGTGACACCCCGCTCGCGCGGGTGGTCGGGCTGCACCAGCACGGTCAGGTCGTCGCGGACGCTGAGGAGATCGTCGGCCATGCTCCGGATGACGATGCGGCGGGGATCCTCTTCCGTGTAGAGGAGGTATGGCTTGCGGTCACGGTCGAAGAAGACGGTCGTGTCTATGACCCCCACGCGGTTGGTTCCCGCGCGCACCAGAATGGCCTTGTGCTCCCACGGCCCAAGGGGGTTCGATGCCACGGCGATGCCGATGTCGTGCTTGCGGGTCTGCGGGTTCATCGCGGAGTAGGTCATGTAGAGCTTGCCTCGATGGGCCGTGACTTCGGGCGCCCACAGATGCTCTTTCGACCACGGCGGCTCGAAACAGCCGCCCTTGTGCGTCCACTTCACAAGGTCGCGCGACTCCATGACCTGAAAGCCGCCTGGACCCGAGTGTGTAGCGTAGGCGTAGTACTTGTCCCGCCACCTGATGATGTGCGGATCGGGGAAGTCCGCGCCCCACACGGGGTTCGTGTAGGTTGCCGCGACGCGCCCCTGCGGCGACGCTCCCGGCGAAAGCCCTTCAGCCAGAAGCAACGACGCGATGGCGGCCGCCGCCGCGGCCGGTCGGAATGGCCGGATCATTCTGATCGGTCCCATAGGTCCCGTCATTTGGATGGAGTTCGCCGGAGCCGTATGCCGGCCCCGGCGCGTCTCAGGCTGGAGCTACGGAGCCTGATAGTTGCAGCGATCGTCCCAGCCGCTGAAATCAAGCCGCCACATGGTCGGCGTTACCATGCGGCCACCCTTGTTGACATCGGGTCCGAGCCGCGTCCACGTGGCCGCCCAGGTCATGTACTTGGCATGCCCGTCAATGAAGACGTAGTTGGATCCGCCGACGCCGTTGGTCGCGACATTGTTGCGGTCCGCGACCTTGTTGTGCCGGTCGAACGCGACGTTGTGGCTGAAGTCGCGGCAGACGTAGCCCTCATCGGCCTCCCAGGTGGCCAGCTGGTGCCACTGGGCATCGCCCCAACCGGGGCGGCTCTCGGCCAGAAGGATGGCCTCGGCGACTCGGTCAATGGCGGACAGCTTCAGCGCGTTCCAGGGACCGTTGGGATAGTTGCTCAGGTTCAGGCGGTACGAGCCGGGGATGTTGTCATCTTCGGGCGCTGCGGGCAGGCCGCTCCAGGAATCGTTCCACAGGCCGCGAGCCCAGCTCTCCGAGTCGGATGGGCACTGGTAGATCTGCTTGTTCTTGATGTACGATTGGATGACATAGTCCCAGCCCCACATGGGGTCGCGCCACGGCCAGCAGTACCGGCCGCCGTTGGGGCATCCGTTCCAGCTCGGCTCGTCGTTGAACCATGCCTTGGGAAGATACTCGTCGTAGTCCTGGGCGAACATCTGGAGCGCCATGCCCAGTTGCTTGGTGTTGGACAGGCAGGAGATGGACCGGGCTTTCTCCCTGGCCTGTGCGAAAACCGGGAACAAGATGGCAGCCAGGATCGCAATGATCGCGATCACCACCAACAGCTCAATCAGCGTGAAACCGTGGTTTCGTTTCACTTCACCCTCCCTTGCTGGTTTGCTGCGGGCTTCGGCGCCCGCCGTTGTGTGATTCTGCGACCGGGGCCTATCGGCCGTAGCCGCCCTGCATCCCTCCGCTGGAACCTCGCATGCCGTCATCGGGACGCTGCGGCATGCCCCCGGACATAGGTCCGCCCTGCATTCCCGGGGCTCCGGGGCGCCGGCCGTAGGCTCCGCTGTATGGATTGCCGGCGCTCGTCGGTGCGCCTGCGCTCGCCGGCCGCTGGCCATACGGGCTTCCGCTGCCCTTTCCGCTGTATCCCGGCGGCTGGTAGGCCTGGGGCGGATATGTCTTCGGGTCGCGCGGTCCGCCTGCGGTCAACGCTCGAAAGCCCACGAAGACGAGGACCGCGAGCCCCACGACCACCACGGCCACCATCGCCCAGCCGGGCACGGTGGGACCGCTATCGAGACCTTTCACCATTCACCTCCTCGGTCGGACTGCGCATCGCCACGTTCGCCGTTGGCGGCGTTGCGCCGGTGCGCGTTGTTTCTCGGAACATAGTGCAGACGGATCGTCGGGTCCTGATCGTAGTTGCCGAACCCGCGACCAAACAGGTTGAAGCCCCCGGCGTTCAGCGCGCCCGGCTTGATGCCGATGCGCACCGCAATGGGTCCGTGAGGCTCGATGCCGATGTCTCCGATGGTGGCGTCGCCGGCTGCGAGGCCGTCAACATAGGAGCCTCCGCCATCCGCCGACCAGACCTTCATCATCCCAAACTGGGTCATGTGATCAGACCACCATGTCGGGTTCAGGCGTCCCCGCTTGCCGCCGAGGTCTCCGGGCGAGGTCCAGGTGCCGATCTCGACCCCGTTGATCCACAGGGTGATGTCGGACGGATAGTCGTGGTTGTAGTCGGGACACTCCGAACATACCTCGGCCGCGAACTCGAGCCGAACAACCCGCATGGACGACGGGAGCGTGTTCGGGAACGTGTATTCGGCGTAGCCATCCGCCATCCATATGAGACGCGCGCTGGCGCGCTCGGGATCGTAGAATGACTGGGGTTGATCCAGGAAGCCGATGATACGCTCGGCGTTGGCCAGGCCGCAAGTGGGTTTCGGCGAGGCGCATGTATATAGCCCGACCGGCATAGGCACTTCTTCGATGCAGTCGTCAGGCATGCGCGCCCGCGCCAGAGAAACGAGAACCTTGTCCGCGGCGAGACGGCAGCGCTTCTGCATTCCCTGCGCACCGGGCATGTATTCGCAGACCGCAAGACCGACCTGCTCGAGCACCTGCATGTGCTTCGTGACCGTCGGCTGGGCCAGGCCGAGCGCAGCGCCGATCTCGTTGATGTTCATATCGCCCGAGCCGAGCAGTTCGAGGATGCGCAGCCGCGTATCCGAAGCGAGCGCCCGAAACGTTACCGCGCCATCCTGCATCTGGAGTTCAAGGACCCCTGTCTGCATAACATTAGCCTCTCGGCTATTAATATAACCGAAGTGCGAATGTAATGCAAGAGGTCCTGGCGGAGGAAAACCGCGGCTCCGGGCGGAACTTGGTCCGCCTGCGCAGACGGGCGATGTGAGGGGTCTGGTCAGTCGGACGTTTCGGCTGCGGGCGCCCGGCGCAGGATCTGGTAGCCGATCGTACCGGCGATGGTTGACGCCACAAGGATTGCCAGATTGTTGCTGTCGAGCGTCGGCAATCCGCGGAACGCGAGCCCATCAATGAACAGCGCCATCGTGAACCCGATGCCTCCCAGCCATCCCGCGCCGTGGATGTGAATCCACCGCACCTCGGTGGGAAGCTGCGCCAGCTTGAGGCGAACAGTCAGCCACGCGAACAGGGTGATGCCAATGGGTTTGCCCAGGGCGAGGCCGAGCAGCACTCCCAACGGGGCGGCCATTGATTCGTTGGCGGCAAGGCCTTTGACGGCGACCCCGGCATTGGCGAGTGCGAAAATCGGCATGATGGCGAAGGCGACCCACGGCTGGAGCGCGTGTTCCATGCGTTGCAGCGGCGTCTGAGCCGCGCGGCATGCTTCCATGAGCTCAAAGACGGCGTGGGGCTCGGTCTCTTCGTCGCCGGGGGTTTTCTCTACCTCAGCCACGAACCGGTCCAGCGCGCCCTGGCACTGCGCAACGAAAGCGCGCGCATCTATGCGCCGGGTCATGGGAACGGTCATTGCGAGCAGCACGCCGGCAACGGATGCATGCACTCCGGACTTGATGAAAGCGAACCAGACGGCAACGCCGATCGCGGCATAGGCCCATGGGCTGCGCACTCCGGCTCTGTTCGCGACATAGGACACTCCGAGGAGCAATAGCCCGGCGATCAGAACCGGCAACGCAATGGCTTCGCTGTAGAACAGCGCTATCACCGCCACTGCGCCCATGTCATCCACGATGGCCAGAGCGGCGAGGAATACCTTCAACGAAGTTGGCGCGCGCCGTCCCAGCAACGCCAGCACGCCGAGCGCGAAGGCGATGTCCGTCGCCATCGGCACTCCCCAGCCGCGCTGCGCCGGTGTGCCGTAGTTGAGCGCCGTGTAGATGAGGGCAGGCACCAGCATGCCGCCGATGGCGGCCGCGATGGGCAGAGCGGCCTTCTGGCGGCTTGACAGCTCACCGGCCACGATCTCCCGCTTGATCTCCAGTCCAACGACGAAGAAGAAGATCGCCATCAGGCCGTCGTTGATCCAGTGGATCAGGTCCTTCGTGAAAACGAACGAGCCTGCGGTGAAGCCGACCTTGGCCTCCTGAAGGTTCGTATACGCAGAGCCCCACGCGGAGTTGGCCCAGACCAGCGCAATCGCCGTCGCGGCCAGAAGCAGGATGCCGCTGGACGCCTCTATCTGGGCAAACCGCTGAAACGGATAGAGAATGCGCTCTATTGGCTCTCGTCTGGTCCGGGTCATTCTATGCTCCGATCATGTACCGGTCACGGGGATCGGTTGCGACGGATCGGCCCACCGGTGACGGTGGGCCGTACCATGCGCAACGCTCACCGCGAGTCGCCGAGAAACAGGTACCCCTCAGGCGTAACTGCCGCTCTGCGTCTCGCCGCGCGCCGCTCGCGCCGCGGTCCGTTCCGCAGCGACCCGCTCCACGTATCCAGACTCCCGATGGGCCTGAAGCGGATCAACCGGAACTCCCTTTGCCTTCCGCCACTGGGCAATGAGGGGCCGCACGTCGGTCTGGTAAGCATCCACCAGGCAGCGCTCGGCGGCAACGATATCGCCCTTGGCCTGAGCAACGGCAAGCGCTTTGCGGTCCACGAGCTGCGCCTTGGCAAAGAGGACCTGGGCGGCATCCACCGTCTGTAGCATGGCCTCGATCTTCGGCTTCAGATTGTGCGACTGATCCACCATGTAGGCTATCTCAGCCTTCTTGCCTGTGTCGAACTCGTGCTGGGCAATGACGTTGAAGATGCGGAACACGGCATACGGGTCTATGGTGCCCAGCTCCAGGTCATCGTCGGCGTACTTCTTGTCGTTGAAGTGGAAGCCGCCGAGCATGCCCTCGTCGAGCAGATAGGCGACGATGTGCTCGATGTTGGTGCCGAGAAGATGGTGGCCAGTGTCCACGAGCACGCGCGCGTTTGGCCCGGAATGCTTGGCCAGGACATACGCCATGCCCCAGTCGGCTATGTCCGTGTGATAGAACCCCGGCTCGAAGGGTTTGTACTCGACCAGCAGCGTCATGCCCGCAGGCATGGCATCGTGGATCGTCTTGAAGGCCGCTTCGAGGTCCCGCTTGCGCCGCACGATGTTGTCCTGTCCGGGATAGTTGGTGCCGTCTGCCAGCCACATGGACAGGAGCTTCGAACCGACCGCCTTGCCGATCTCGATGCTCTCGAGAGTGTGGTCCAGGGCCATCTTGCGGGCGGCAGGATCCGGCGAACAGAACGAGCCGAGCTTGTAGGCTTGATCCTGGAAGACGTTCGGGTTGATTGCTCCGATGCGAACGCCGTACTTGGCGGCGAGGTCAGCCGTCGTGTTGGGGTCCTCGCCGGCCTTGAAGTCCCAGAGGACGTGGACGGCGACGGACGGACAAGCTGCTGTGAGGCGATGGACCTCGCCGGCGTCGGCGAGCTTCTCCTCGAGTGTCGAGGCAGCGGCAGGCTGGTAGAACTTGCCGAATCGTGTGCCTGTGTCGGCGAATCCCCAGCTTGGCAGCTCGATCATGAAGCCGTCGAGGGCTTCGAGTACGCGCTGCTCCTGTGTTGGTGTCATGTTGCTCTCCTGTCAATGGACGGATGGGACATTGGGTACCTACGAAGAGATGTGGACCTCGGGCGGCTTGAGGAGGCCGCTGGGCCACAGCATGTAACTCTCGCTGAACGCCGAACCTTCTGTCACCCAGTTGCCCGGACCGTATCCCGGAGCATGCAGCGGCACCTGATGCAGGGGACCGAAAGTGTTGCGCCGCGTGAGATACACATGCAAATCGAACTCGCCCTGATCATCCAGCAAGTCGCCGATGTCGGCCCGGTATGGATCCCAGGCGATGATCCGGCCGGTGGCGTCAGGCTCGGTATCGGTCAGATCGAGGCCCGCCGTATCGGGAAGCGGCGCGTTCGTGCGGGTAACGATGGCGCACGCTCCGGACAGGTCCGGAGTGACCAGCACGCCCCGACGTCCGGCTCGAGCGGCATCACGGACGCTCTGCGGGACGGACACCGTCAGAGCGATGGCCCCTCCGAAGAAGGGAAGGCCCTGTGCCGTCAGGTCGCCGACCTCGAGCGTTGTGGGCAGCGAGGTCAGCGTCGCCTTTGCGCCGGAAACCCGAACGCCGAAGTCCCCAAGGAGGTAGACCGCTTCGAGCCCCATGCCCTCGTGGTATGGACCGATGAGCTCGACCTCATTCTCGCCTTCGCGCAAACACCCTTCCGGCACATTCAGCCGCGTGAAGCAGATGTCAATCCAGCGCTCAGGCGAAGCGGGCACGGGCGCCCGCACGCCGTTGACGTGCGCGGCGAAGATGTCGCCATTCTCGATGACGAGCGACACCGGCGACGTCGGCACGACTTCCACATCGAAGGCATATCGGACGGAGACCGTACCCAGAGTCATGTGGCCATTGCCGGAGGTGAACCAGGGCTGGAGCATTTCGCCGCCCCGAGGGGCAATGCCCAGCCTCCGCCGCACCGCTTGATCAGCCTTCAGGACCTCCATGCGTTCCGAGGGAACGCTGCCGTCAAGGCTCCACCGGCACATGTCAAGGACACACACGTTCGGCTCCGAGAGCCGGAATCGGAACGGCCCGGACAGAGCGCCCGCGGGCGTGACGGGCTGAGCCGGCTGAACGGGCAGGCCCTCGCCTCCGAACAGATAGAGGCGCGAACCCGCAGGCTCGAGATCCAGGTCAATCTCAGTCCAGCCGCCCGCCGACCGCGATGCCACGCCCTGACGAGAGCCTGTCAGCGCGTCCCACTCTTCGACCGGACCCTCACCTCGGACGCGCACCTTGAGCCCAGGAGCAGCTCGGTCCCGGTCCAGATTAAGGACCATCACATAGGCTCGACCCTGCGCGTCTTTGCGAATCTGCGAAACAACAGCCGTGTGATCGCGGCCATGCGCCGTGATCTCTATGCTGCGCTCGATGGACTCCGAACATGCGTCCACAACCGAGGCCCGATCCCATGCCGTGTGCGTTGCCGATGCCGCAAGTCCGAGCAGTCCCGGCTCCGCGGGCAACGCATCAATATGTGTCGGGGCGTCGCCGGCGATGATGACCTTGCCGCCTGCCTCGGCGAAGCGACGGAGCAGTTCAAGCGTCGTTGAACGGATGGTGGTCATACCGCCGATCACGACTGCCCCGTACGCAGCCTCGCCAAGGCGCAAGGTCGAATCTGCGCCCACGGAACCGAGTCGGCCCAGCATCTCCTCGTCGCCATAGTCGAAGTCGAGTTGGGACGTCTGGAGCCAGTGGAACATCTCGGCGAATCGGCGCTCAAGGTCCCGTATGGCCTCGCCCGTGGCTCCGAGGAAGCGGGACCAACCCGGATACACCTGGCACCATGCGCTCTCGACAGGATGGATGACGAGCAGATCGCACACTCGCTCGCCCTGATCCATGAAAAGCCCGATGCGCGAGAAGTAGTCCTCCACGTGCTGGTAAGCCCGCCACCAGGCGGATTGATGGAAGATGCTCGCCGGGAAATCGCGCTTGGCCTCGCCTTCCATGGTGTACCAACACAGGTGGTGACAACGCAGGTTCACCCCGTAGAGGGCCTGCCAGTCGCCGACCGCCTTGTGGCCCTTGAAGCCCATCTGCCAGCCGGTACAGCCATACAGCTCCGACAGCAGCACCCTCCGCCCCAGTTGCCGCGCGGCCGACTGAAGCTGCTTGGCCACCCAGAGCGAGCGATTGCCCTCGGTGAGCAAATCAATGCCGGGGCAGTCCATGTGTTCGTAGTAGCGCATCACGGAGCCGCACATGGCCGTCTGCGCCGCAAGTCCGTCCTCATGCAGCACATGGCCTGTAACGGCTATGCCGTGGCGGCGGCACCAGTCCTCATACGGCTTCGCGTAGGCGTCGAGGAACATGCGCATGAGCAGCTCGACATAGTGCCACTTCACCTGCGAGATGGGCTGGCCGTCGAGCTGGAGGAACAGCTCGGGAAGACGATCCACGATGTCGTAGCCGAAAGCCTCGACGAAGCGGCCGCGCAGGCGGCTGTTCCACGGTGCCTGCAGTTCCGAGAGGTTTCCCTCGCCGCCGAAGCGGTCCATGAGCGCCCCGCGGTGCGGTTCGTCGGTGAAGATGCCCTTGATGGAGCTGCCGAGTCGCGAGCCGCATCGCTGCGCGTACTGCTCGTGGGTGAGCTCGATGAACCGCTGCGTGGCGTCCGGGTTCATCGTGTCCACATACGTGAAGCCGTTGTAGAAGGATGCGGGCGCCATCTCGACATCGCGGAATACCAGCGCCACCATGCCGGAATCCGCCGGCGTTTCGCCCTGCTCCAGACGCCATACGTCCCGGATCGTCAGGCCCTGCTTGCGGCAGACGAACGCGGCGATAACGTCGCTGTCCCAGCGAACCTCTTCAGGCCGGCGCTCCTCCATGCGCACATAGCGCCGTCGGAACGACGGGTCTAGCGTAACCATGCCTCCCGCAGTGCCGCTCGGCCACCGGTCTTCGTCGTAGAGCCACGCCTCCATGCCATGCCGCTCGGCCTCGTCGGCGCATGCATTCGTCAGTTCGAACCACTCGTCTCCGAGGTAGCGGGTCGCCAGTCCGGTCCGGGAATGCATGAAAAAGCCGCCCATGCCCATGCGCTGCAGCACACGGATCTGCCGGAGCAGCTCGTCTATTTCGAGCCTTCCGTTCCAGGACCAGAACGGTTTGCCGCGATAGGCGACTGGGGGTTCGACGAAGAGGGAGTGGAGGTCAGGACCGGTCAATGGCGCTTCCTTGGACACCGCGTTTCTCACCGAGGTTTTACCACAAACGACCCTCGGCACGTTGTCAGCCGCGTCGGCACCCGTGGTAATCCCACCTCAACCGTCGAGTTCGACCGACGCCAGCGCACCCAACCTTCGCGCGCCCCGATTTCCCCCGCCCCCTGGGTGGGCGGGGGTTAGGGGGAGGGGGGATTCCG
>JBBIQU010000148.1:0-6610 GCA_037442185.1 Chthonomonadales bacterium
GCGGTCCGACCGTCGCATCCTGATGTGGGACCTGTACAACGAGCCCGGAAACAGCAACCAGGGCAATGCATCGCTCCCGCTGGTCAAGGCTGCCTTCGAGTGGGCCAGAGCCGCCAGGCCGACCCAGCCACTGACGGTCGGGGTCTGGGCGGACCTGCCCGAACTGAACGAGTTCCAGCTGTCGAACTCGGACGTGATCACGTTTCACAACTACAATGGCGTTGAGGACCTGAGAACGCAGATAGAGGCCCTTCGTCGCCTCGGAAGACCCGTGGTGTGCACCGAGTGGATGGCCCGACCGACCAGCACCGTGGCCACTCACCTCCCTGCATTCAAAGAGGCGGGAGTGGGTTGTTTGATGTGGGGATTGGTGGCGGGGAAAACGCAGACCATCTTTCCGTGGCGATCCCCGGGAGGCGGCGCCGAACCCGAACCGTGGTTCCACGACCTGTTCCGTCCGGACGGCACGCCGTATGACGCGCGCGAGACCGCCCTGATCCGGTCCCTGACCGGCAAGCAACGCAATCGCTAGAAACCAGGGACAGCCGCTATGCCACTCAGAGCCGCCAACCTCTGCGGTATGAATGTCGGATGTAGCGGTCGGCCTCTCGGCAGTTCGGGCAAGTCATTCGCTTCCAGTCGTACTCGATTCTCTTGCCCACGCGGAACGCCACATTCCCGAGGAGGATGCTCTCGGTCATCGGGGCTGCGTAGTCGAAGTTGCTCGCGGGAGTGCCGCCTTGCTTGCACGCAGTGACCCACTCCTGGTAGTGGCCCGGAGACCGCGGCAAGTACGGCTTGGGCGGCTCGTAGTCCTTGAAACGACTTTCGGGCAGCAGCTTGGGATCGGACCCATGCGGCACAAAGAGCGTACCTCTATCGCCGACGAACACCGATCCGTTGAAGCCGGCGGTAATCTTGGCGCCCTGCAGGACTTCGTCGGGGATCAACTTGCCGCCGTCATACCAGACCAGGTTCACGGGCGGCATGTCTCCGCGAGCGGGAAACTCATACCGCACGATGCTCCATTTCGGGGCGGCATCCGGCAGTAGCGGCTCGCCTTGGGCTTCGACGGATGTGGGGTATTGGAGCTTCAGCGCCCAGAACGCACCGTCCATCAGATGGCACGCCATGTCGCCGAGAGCGCCCGTTCCGAAGTCCCACCATCCCCTCCAGACGAACGGCAAGTATGCCGGATGGTACGGCCGGGCGCGAGCAGGTCCGAGCCAGAGGTCCCAGGCGAGAGTGTCGGGTGGGGCGGGAGTTTCGGTCGGAGCCGGCATGCCCTGGGGCCATATGGGTCTGTCGGTCATCACATGCACTTCGCGAACGGGTCCGATCGCGCCAGACTCCACGATTTCGACGGTTCGGGCGTAGGTGGGATGCGCCTGGGTGCCCATCTGAGTGACCACTTTCATTCGTCTAGCGGTCAGCATCAGACTTCGGGCCTCCGATACCGTTCTGGTCAGAGGCTTCTGGCAGTAGACGTGTTTGCCCATCTTCATGGCCATTGAGGCGGCTACGGCGTGGACATGGTCGGGGGTGCTTACATGCACGGCGTCAATCCGCTTGCCTTCTCGATCAAGCATGCGCCGGAAGTCCTGGTAGTGGGGTACATCCGGATAGCGCTTGAAGGCATCCGCGGCCCGGGCAGCATCTACGTCACACAGGGCAACGATCCTGACACCATCGCAAGCAGCGATGCTATTGAGGTCGCTTGCGCCCATTCCGCCGCAACCGATGGACGCGACGGCGAGGGCATCGTTTGGGGAGCGGGAAGCCCGGGCGGGTGTATCGCTCCAGACGCCGCCAAGGGCAGCAAGGCCGCCAACCAGCGCGGCACGCTCTACGAACTCACGACGGGTGCACTGACCGTTCATTGGGAACCTCCGTAACCCTTGTTCGCGGGGGTCTACCGCAACACCTTCCCTGGACGGGCGCCCGTCGGCTTACTTTTCAGAACCACGGGCGTACCGTTGACGAGAACAGCTTCGATGCCGCTGGGCGGAAGCGTCGGCTCTCCGTAGGTTGCCGTATCGGCGATGCATGAGTCATCGAAGATCACAATGTCCGCCCGGCAACCCTTCGCGATGCGTCCTAGATGCTTGAGGCCGATGCGGTCGGCGGATGCGGAAGTCGCTCTGCGTACCGCTTCGGGCATGGTCACCAATCCCGTCTCGCGTGCATATCGGCCGAGCCACCGTGGAAACGTCCCGGCAACCCGGGGGTGACCCGCATTCCGAAGATGCAATCCGTCGCTGCCGATCAGAGTCCGGTCCCACGCCAGGATCGTCCTGAGGTCATCCTCCTGCATGTGGTGAACAACGTAGCAGACCTGCATCTGCTCCTCCTCGAGCAGCAAGCAGACAAGCTCCGGGACATCAACGCCCCTCGCACGCGCGATCTCAGGAAAGGCCATGCCCGCATACGGCCTGTTACGATCGCTCTGGACCGAAACAAGGACCATGCTCTCCCAATATCGGTCTAGGGCCATAAGGTCTGCGACGATTCGCGATCTGGAGGAGACATCAGCAAGCCGATCCAGAGTCGACGATGGGCCTCCGTCAAGCGCCCACTCCGGGAGTATGGCGGCAAGCACGGTGGATCCGGCCGTGTAGGGGTACATGTCACACGCTATGTCAACGCCGTCGGCCACAGCCTTCTCCAGCAGCTCGATGGCGGCTCCGGACTTGCCGGCCGCGGACGGACCGGAGGTCTGGAGGTGAGACAACTGAAACCGAGTGCCCGAAGCTCTTGCATAGGCGATCGTCTCACGTGTGCTGCCCAGCAAGCCGGCGCGGTAGTCGCGCTGGTGGATGGCGCAGAACCCAGCTACCGAGGCGAGCGACACGATCTCCTCTGCCGCGGCGAAGCTGACAGGCGCGTAGCCTGGACCCGTGGACATGCCGATGGCACCATCATCGAGCGCCTTTCTGAGCATGTCGGCCATTGTCGAGATTTCGTCATGGGAGGCCGGACGCCCCTCCATGCCCATGGTTGAAGCGCGTAACGCAGCATGCGGGACGAGGTAAGCGACGTTCGTGGCTGGGCGCGCATCCTCAACTGCAGCAATGTAGTCGGCGACGCTTCGCCAGTCCCACGTTACCCCGCGATCGTCGCTGAACAGCCCTCCGAAAGCCGATCGCATCGCGGTCATGGCTTGGTCGCTGACGGGGGCGAATCCGAGGCCGCAGTTGCTGAAAACCTCGGTGGTTACGCCCTGCAGGATCTTCTCGATATGGTTCGGGGAGGCGAGCAGGGCGATGTCGGCATGAGCATGGATGTCAATGAAGCCAGGGCAAAGCGTCAGGCCCTCAGCCCGAATCACGGATGCAGCCGCGGCTTCCGGCACCGCGCCGACCTCGGCAATGAGCCCGTTTCGGATACCCACGTCTGCGCGACGTGACGGAGCTCCCGTACCGTCCAGAATGTGGGCGCCGAGTATTACGGTATCGAACAAGCTGACCTGCTCGAAATGCCCGGCGTCCACAGCAGCCGCTTCACGCCCCGGGCTACTCGACACGCGGACCGGCGGCTATCGTGTCAGGCAGCGCATTGGCCCGGAACTGCTCGAAGTTCTCGGCAAAGAGACGTGCCACATGCTTCGCGGTCCGATCGTAGGCGTCCTTGCCGGCCCACGTATCGCGCGGCCAGAGCACCTCTCGGGGTACGCCCGGACATTCCTCGGGCACCTCGACACCGAACACCGGATCCTTGCGATGACGAACTTGGTTGAGCGAGCCGTTCAGCGCGGCCGAGATCATGGCGCGTGTGTGTTGAATGGTCATCCGATGGCCGACGCCATGCGGCCCGCCGGTCCAGCCTGTGTTCACCAGCCATGTCCGGGCGTGGTGTTCGGCGAGCTTCTCGCCGAGCATCTTGGAGTACACCGTTGGCATCAGCGGCAGGAATGGAGCTCCAAAGCAGGCGCTGAACGTTGCTGTTGGTTCCTGAACGCCGGCCTCTGTCCCAGCGACCTTGGCTGTGTAGCCTGAGATGAAGTGGTAGCGTGCCTGTTCAGGGGTGAGGCGCGATATGGGCGGCAGCACGCCAGACGCATCGCACGTCAGGAAGAAGACATTGGAGGGATGCCCGCCCACACTCGGGTGGACCGAGTTCTCGACGAACGTCAGCGGATAGGCCGCTCGGGTGTTTTCGGTGAACGTGTCGTCGTCGAAGTCCAGAAGACGCGTCGAGAGGTTGACGGCTACGTTCTCGAGGACAGCTCCGAACCGTATGGCTCCGTAGATCTGAGGTTCGGCTTCCTTGGAGAGCTTGATGCACTTGGCATAGCAGCCGCCCTCGAAGTTGAAGATGCCCTGATCGCTCCAACCGTGCTCATCGTCGCCGATCAGCAGCCGGTCCGGATCCGCCGAAAGCGTGGTCTTGCCCGTCCCGCTCAGGCCGAAGAACAGCGCTACGTCTCCCGCTCGACCCATGTTCGCGGCGCAGTGCATCGAGAGAACGCCACGAGCCGGCAACAGGTAGTTCATGATCGTGAACACGGACTTCTTCATCTCGCCGGCGTACTCGGTCCCCCCGATCAGCACAATGCGCTTGCTGAAGTCAACGCAGATGTAGGCTTCGGACCGAGTTCCGTCCACTTCAGGATCGGCGTGGAAGCCCGGAACGGACACAATGACGAACTCCGGCACATGATCCTGCGTCTTGGTCCAGTCTGGCCTGACGAACAGCTGGCGGGCAAAGAGGTTATGCCATGCGTACTGAGTCACCACCCGAATGGGAATCCGGTAGCGCGGGTCGGCACCGGCAAAGCAGTCCTGAACGTAGAGCCGCTTGTCCTGCATGTACGCCAGGGCGCGCCTGTAGAGGCTGCTGAAGCGGTCGGCGTCCATGGCCTGGTTCACCGGTCCCCACCAGATGTCGCCCTCGAGGTCCGGGGTGCCCACAACGTACTTGTCCTTCGGGGACCGGCCCGTATGCAGACCCGTTCGAACCACGAGCGCTCCGCCGGCCGCCAGCAGGCCTTCTCTCTGCGCCAGTGCGTTCTCGATCAGCGCCGCTGTGCCGAGATTCCAGTGGACGAACAACGCGTCCTTGATGCCATGGTTTTCCAGGCACTAGTTGCTCGGGTTGATCCCTAGGTTCTGCATACGTTCCTCCCGTTCGGTTCGGGAGGATTCTACCTGACGCAACGGGATGCGCTTCGGCCGCCGGCGCGATCCGGAACGCGAGTCGTCCTGGTCTGGGGTCAACGAACCAAGGCGAGTATCTCGTCAGGCGACGCGGTGCCGGTGGTTCCCAGCTTGTGGATCGTCACGCTGGCGCACAGGTTGCCTATCTCGGCTGCCTGTTCGGTCGTTGCGCCGGCGGCAAGCGAGCATGCTATTCCTGCGAACACGCTGTCTCCGGCGCCAACGATATCTATCTCACCGCGTAGAGGAAGCGCCGGTACGTGTACGGCGGCGTCCGAGGTACACGCAAGAATCCCGTCTGCGCCGAGGGTGACGAAGACGGGCCTCCGGTTGCGGAGTGATAGAGCACGGCCAATGTCGGACAGGCTGCCGATATCCGCCGTTTCCGGGTCTGCCATGCCGACCGCCGCAGCCGCCTCGTGCCGATTGGGTTTGACGACTACGTCGCGAAACTCCGATATCCGCGTGCGCGAATCTGCCATGACAAGAACCGGACAGGATTGACTGAGGGTGGCCATCGCCTCGCGCACATGGTCAGTGACCGTTCCGCAGTTGCGCTCCTGAACCTGGTCGGCGACGAGCACCGCATCAATGGCTCCGGATGCGGCCATATCGGTTACGGCGGATACGATAGCGTCCTCGACGTGGCGCGGCGTCGGCGCTCGGTTCTTGATGTCAATGCGTTCGATTTCCGATTCGCCGGAAGGGGTACGGACCATGGGTTTCGTGTAGGTTGGCGTGAACCGATCCGCCAGTCTGCGGAGATGCGAGCAGCCGATGCCCCTCGCCTGCAGACCTTTCAGGAGATCATAGCCTTCGCCGTCGTCGCCGATCATGCCAATCGCTTCGATTCGACCAACGCCAAGGGCGGCAAGGTTGTTCGTCACCGTTCCGGCGGCACCCGGCGAACAACGTATCTCGACAACCTGTCGCGCCTCCAGCCCGGTCTCAATGCTGATCTCCGCAAGGGCAGGGTCAAGTATCAAGTACTTGTCGAGGAAGAAGTCGCCGACAACAGCGATGCGGAGATCGGCGAAACGGCGCAGCAAGTCCTGTACCTGGCTTCTTGTCATGTGCAACCTCGATATTCAAGGGGCTCGGGCGCCCCGAGCTAGCCTCGGCGCGCCCACATGAGTGGCCGCCCTCAGCTTTGGCCGGCCGTCCAGACGACGGCATTGGCTACTACGCGGCGCACGTTCGGGTCGAAGTAGGTCGGCACCGTCTCGTGCCCGGGACGGAAGTAGAACACGCGAGCTTTACCGAAGCCCTCGCCGACGCCTCCGCCGGGTCCCGATGTGAATCCCTCGGTCTTGCCCGCTCCGACAGTCCAGCAGATGCCGCTTGGAAACGTCTTCCCATCGTGGGGGAAGTGGGATTGCAGGACGAGGGTCAGGGGCGGCGGCACATCGAATGGAGCGCCGTACATCTCCTCATGAGCGATGGTGAAGTCCGAT
>JBBIQU010000148.1:6641-10390 GCA_037442185.1 Chthonomonadales bacterium
GGGGCACAGACCCGAATCACCTCCGGCTCCATCGGATCGAGTTCGCGCCAGCCGCCCTTGAGATGGCCCGGGGCGTTCAGGATGTTCTGGAAGGGCTTCGAGTAATGCGCCGAATGCAGCGCGATGAAGCCGGCGCCTCCTTCGACCACGCGCTTAACAACGCGCGCGCAGGTGTCGTCAATGACTTCGCCGTGGCGAGCATGGCCCCACCAGACGATCACATCCGCCGCGTCCAGCGCGGCTTGCGTGCAGCCCTGTTCGTGGTCATCGAGGTTGGAGGTCACGACGTTGACGCGGCTGCTGAGGATCTCTTTGATGCCTTCGGCAACGGCTCCGTTGATGCTTGCCGGGTATACGCTCTTGGGCGCATGGCGCGGCGCCTCATCCCATACGAGGACGTTGATCTGGGCAGAATCGGCCATTCTTGGTATCCTTTCCGGAGTGCCTGAGTCTGACGGCTGTGTTCGACACTCCGTCAGGCGATCCCTTCACAGAAGACGACATACCGGATCGGTTGTACGGCCGGACAGATGATGGACTTGAGCGAGGAGCCGATATGAGCGTGAACCCTGACGTGTCAATGAGCGCTGACGAACTCAACCTTGAGGAGGCCATTGGTCAGGTCCTTTGCTTCGGGTGGTCGGGGCCGGATGCCGACGGCGTGAATGACCATGCGATCGAGTTGGTGGAGGATATGCAGGTCGGTGGCGTTATCCTGCTTGGTCGCAATGTGAGCGGACCCGAGCAAGCCAAGGCTTCTGTCGCCGAACTGCAGTGCCGTTCCCATATCCCGTTGCTGGTTGCTGTTGATCAAGAGGGAGGCCGCGTGAACCGGTTCGGTCCGCCGCTAACGGCGTTTCCCGGAAACATGGCCCTCGGAGCATGCGGTGAGCTTGCTGAGGACTACTGCACTCGGCAAGCCCGTTGCCAGGCGAGCGAACTCAGGTCCCTGGGAGTGAACTGGAACCTTGCTCCGGTTATGGACGTGAACAACAACCCGCGGAACCCGGTGATCGGCGTTCGATCATATGGCGAGGAACCGGAGCTCGTCGCGCGACTGGGCACAGCGGCGATCCGGGGGTAGTGTGAGGGCGGAGTGCTGGCCTGTGCCAAGCACTTCCCGGGTCATGGGAACACGGCTGTCGATTCGCATCTCGGCCTGCCGGTCGTATCGGCTCCGCGCGAATCTCTCGACGCGGTCGAGCTCGTTCCGTTTCGTGCCGCAATCGCCGCGGGCGTGCCGACCATGATGACCACTCATATCGTGTTCTCTGCCGTAGACCCCAATAGTCCGGCGACTATATCCTCTGCGATCCTGTCCGATCTCCTGAGACACGAGCTTGGATACGGCGGGCTGCTGATCACGGACTGCCTGGAGATGGCCGCGATCGCTGAGACGGTGGGAACCGCTGCAGGCGCGGTAGCCGCGATCGCCGCTGGAGCCGACATGGTCTTGGTCAGCCATACGCTCGACACCCAGCGTGAGGTGGTGCGCACGGTCCGCAACGCCGTATCGTCGGGGATCATCCGGCAGAAACGGATCAGAGAGGCTGCGAGGCGCGTACTGGCAGCGAAGTCGGCGCTCCGCGACGTCGCAGCACATTCGTCGCCGTGGCTCGACGCGACCCATTCGGAGCTGGAGCTCAGCATCGCGCGGTCAGCCGTCACTATCGTCAAGGGCTCGGGCTACAGACCAATACCTGCCGGCACGCGGTGCGGCGTTGCCTCGTTCGACGATGTGGCCGATACCGTAGCGTCGCACCTCAATGCGCTGGGCGTGAGGGCGAAGCCGTACAAACTCCAGACCGGGTTCGCCGGAGCTGCGCGGCTCGAGATCATGGCCAAACTGTCCGGCAACGAGACGGTTATCTTGCTGACAGCGTTCGGTCCGGCATCCGAGGGCGTTTCGGGCGGACAGGCAGCTCTGGTGCGGGAAGTCGTGAAGTCCCTCGGCGACCGTGCCATTCTATGCGCGGTGCAAAGCCCATATGACATTGCCGCTGTGCCGGAGGCGACGACTGCGATATGCGCCTATGGATCGCGTCCCTGTTGCCTGCAGGCCCTTGCGGAAGTTCTCGCGGGTCGGTTTGAGGCCCGAGGAAGGCTGCCGGTGTCCTTGGCGTCGCTCTGAAGCGATCGGATTGTCACCACCGGATGTGCCAGGTCTCCACCGAGCGCGGCGGCAGCGAAATCCGACGCGCCGTTCGTGACGGGAGTGGGCCGGCGGCTTTGTCTTGGTCGTTGCCGGCGTATCGGCGCGTCGCGCAGGAGATGCCGGTACCTCTGGGAATCCCGTACTCGGCGCCGTTCCAGGCGAAGACCCCATCAACGGGACGGTCGCTCACGTTGGCGAAAACAAGGAGCATCTCTCGATGTCGCGGGCGGGTCCACGCGCCGGTCAGGAGCGCGGAAGTGGTGACCCATGTCTCGCCGTACCACGCCCAGTCGGCGCGAACGTTGGGTATATCGCCCGTCACTTTGGGCGGCCTTGCCATCTCGCCGGAGTTGAAGAAGCGCACATTGGCATGCCTGGCTTGGACCACCTGCTTCAGAAACGGTCCGGCGACCGGTTCGTCAACCATGCTCGGGCTGCACCAGCCGATCTGCTCGCCGAACACGAGCTGCTGTCCCATTTTCATGCAAAGCGCATCATCACGGGTCGTCGCGCCGGCTGCATAGTTTCGGCCGAAGTACTGAACGGCCCCGCCATAGATGGCCGGAAGCATGGGCACCATTCCGTCGCCTTGCCAATCCCATGTGAGGTAGCCGTCTATGAAGCGCGCATACGGCTCCGCGGCACACTCCGTGGTGATCATTCCGTGGGGCGGCATGGACTTGCGGATCGCTTCGAGGAAGGGCCAGTATCCGTCCTGCGTCCACCAGTGTCCGCCGCCAAGCGGGTGACCGTGCGATTCGTCCATGCACAGTACGGGAGCCGCTGCTGCGATCTGGTCAATGTACACACCGCGCGCGCCGACCTCGTTCATGATGCGCAGGACGGTGTCACGAATGGTGGTGCGCCACAGATCGGTTGTCGGACACACGACCGCAAGGCTAACGGGACTCCCATCGGCCTCCTTGCTCCCGTACGTCTCGGTGTACGGTTTGCCTTCCTCCGTCTTGGTAGCCGCCGGCAGTGCGCGCCTCGTGAACTCGAAGTCCTCGGTGCCGCGGTCGCGCGTATCCCATAGCCGCCCGTTGATATATGGCATCACGAACACCCCGTTTGCCTGCAGGTCTGCCACGGCCTCGGCCACTCCGGGCTTGGTCGGGAAGTAATGCGGATAGTCGTTGTCGAAGGGTATCTCATGCCAGTTGTACCAGTGGAAGCCGATGGGAACGCCAAGCGCCTGCTGCATTCGCTTGACCTGAGCGACGCAATCGGCCGGGGCGCCGCCGGTCTGCGCCCACGCGCACAGATTGCGCATCCACTCCGGCGTATCGGCGCGTCCGCCGTTGCCCAACTCGGGCCACCACTTGGCTTCTCGGGTCACCCAGTCTCGGTAGATGCGCGCGGCATCGAACCAGTCACCGTGCAGAAGCTGCCAGACTGCCGTGCCTGGCCACGTGAACCGGCCGCCGCGCTTGTGCAAGTCGGGCGCGGGCACATCGAACGCGAGCAACACACCCGGATCGCCGGACTCGCGCTGCTGAACGATGTGCTTCGTTGCGGCGTACGGATCATGGCAGGCATAGTACAGGCCCGTGCGTCGCTGCCGGGAGTACACGGCCATAAGCTGCATCGTACA
>JBBIQU010000149.1:0-10295 GCA_037442185.1 Chthonomonadales bacterium
TCATTCGCCGCAAGAGCCGGTCGGTGGTTGCGTTCGGCGCTTGCGCGCACCTTGGGGGCGTGCCAGGGCTTGCGAACCAGCTCGGCATGGAGCGTGTCTGTGATGTGGTGGGCGCAGATCGCGAACGGGCCGTCGCGGCTGAGCCCGGGCAACCGAAGGTGCCGGGCATCGCCGATCGCGTTCGAACGCTGGATCAGGTCATTCCGGTAGACCATGTGTTGCCCGGCTGTCCGCCGACTCCATCGGCGTTCGGCGCAGCATTGCTCTCGCTCTTGGCGCCCCAGACAGGGCCGACCGAGGCTGTGTTCGCGCTGGACATCGCCCTTTGCGATGAGTGCCCACGCAAGGCAACGCGGCGACCTGATGCGGCAATCGCCGAAATCCGCCGCATTCAGTGGACAGCCGTCCGGGCCGACGAGTGCCTGTTGAACCAGGGGATTCTCTGCCTCGGCCCCGGCACCCGGTCGGGATGCGGCGCGGCGTGCATCAACGCGAACATGCCCTGTACGGGTTGCTTTGGGCCCACGTCGGGCGCCAGAGACCACGGCGCCAAGCTGATCTCTGCCACGGCTGCCGCTATCGGTGGCGATGACGAGGATGCAATCCGCGCGGCTCTCTCAGGCTTAACGGACCCGGTCGGATCGTTCTACCGCTACAGTCTGCCCAACTCATTGCTCAGGGGAAGGATGGCCTGAACGATGTCGGCTCCGCTCGGCGCTCGCACGATTGCCATCGAACCGGTAACGAGGCTCGAGGGACATGCCCGGATCGAGATCGTGCTTGATGCCGCCGGCGAGGTCGAGCGCGCGTACTATCAGGTCCCCGAACTGCGCGGTTTCGAAGCCTTCTGCGTTGGTCGGCCGGTGGAGGACATGCCCCAGATCACCAGCCGAATCTGCGGCGTCTGCCCGACGGCCCATCACACCGCGGCCTCGAAAGCGCTCGATGACATGTATGGTGTCCGGCCACCGCAAGCGGCCAGAATGGTCCGTGAGATCGCCTATCACGCTTTCATGCTTGAGGATCACGCTCTGCATGTGTACTTCCTCGGCGGCCCGGATCTGCTGATCGGACCCGAAGCTGCGCCCGAACTGCGCAACTTCCTCGGGGTGATGGACAGGCTGGGCGAAGACATGTCGGCGCGCGTAATCTCCATCAGAAGGCGGCTGCGCGAGCTGATCGCTTGCATCGGGGGCAAGGCGGTCCATCCGGTCCACGGACTGCCGGGCGGAGTGTCCAAAGGTCTTTCGGCGGATGAGCTGGCCGCGGCACGCATTACGGCGGCAGACGCCGTGACCTTTGCCCTCGATACACTTGCCATCTTCCGTGCGCGCGTTGTCGCGAATCCCGACCTGTGGGAGCTGATCAACTCCGAGGCGTACACGCATCGCACCTACTACATGGGGATGGTAGACGACTCGAATCGGCTCAGCTTCTGCGACGGGGCGCTCAGGGTCGTTGATCCATCGGGGCGTGAGAGCGAGCGGTTCGCACCCGAGGCCTATCTCGGACACATCGCAGAGCGCTCGGAGCCGTGGACCTACGCGCGGTTCTGTTACCTGAAGTCGGTTGGATGGGCAGGGTTCACCGATGGACCTTCCAGCGGGGTCTATGCCGTTGCTCCGTTGGCCCGTCTGAACGTTGCCGACTCGCTCGCAACGCCGCGCGCGCAGGCCGCCTACGAGGAGTACGTCGCCGCATTCGGCGGCAAGCCCGTCCATTGCACTCTCGCGAACCACTGGGCGCGCGTCATCGAGATGGTCTATGCCGCTGAGCGCTTGCAGGAACTGACCGAGGCCTACGATCCGGGCGACACCAACTTGCGGGCCATGCCGACCGGGTCGGGCGAGGTTGGCATCGGCGCGGTTGAGGCCCCGCGAGGAACCCTCATCCACCACTACGAAGCCGATGAGGATGGCCTCGTGCGCGAGGTCAACTTGATCGTTGCCACGCAGAACAACGCCGCTCGGATAGCCATGAGCGTGGACAAGGCTGCCAAGGCGCTGATCCATGGCGGTGTCGTACAGGAGGGTCTGCTGAACCGGATCGAGATGGCCTTCCGAGCCTACGACCCGTGCAATGCATGCACCACACACACGCTGGGGCGCGAACAGCCGTTCGACCTCGCCATTCGGGGGTCGGACGGTCGGGTGCTCCAGAGGACAGGGCATTCACTTCAGGAGAGGAGCCCATGAGCCAACCAACTGAACCGAGGTTCGATGTCAGCAACCCGAACCTGCGGTTCCTCGAGGAGGTGTCGGCGGTCACTGCCGGTGTCTCCCGCCTAGAGATGTGCATCCAATGCGGATCGTGCGGGGGCTCATGCCCTCCGGCGAAGGACATGGACCACACGCCGCGCATGCTGTTCGCCATGGTCCGCGCGGGCATGAAGGACGAAGTCCTTCGCAGCAACACGCCATGGATATGCGTCTCGTGTTATCACTGCGTTGTCCGCTGCCCCCAGGATGTTCACATCGCCGACGTCATGTACACCCTGAAGAGCATGGCCATACGGGCCAAGCTCTACCGTGATTCAACCGGTCCCGACTTTTCACGCACGTTCGTCGGGATGGTCGAGCACTACGGGCGCAGCTATGAGTTCGGCCTTGCGACGCGCCACTATCTGAAGCACTTTCCGCTGCGGATGCCGGGTATGGCGGCCCTGGGAATGGGCATGCTCAGCAAGAAGCGCGTGTCCATGACTCCAGGAGCATCAAGGGCATGGATCAGCTTCGGGCCATTCTCGACAAGGCCAAGGAAGTGGAGGCTGCAGGATGAGCGCCTACCTCTACTATCCGGGCTGCTCGATGGAAGCCAACGCCATCGCATACCACGAGTCGTTGATGGCGATATGCGAGCCGCTCGGGCTGAAGCTTCAGGAGATCGAGGACTGGAACTGCTGCGGCGCCACCGAATACGTCGGAGTCAGCCTTACGCCGGCCTACGCCCTCATGGGCCGGAACCTCGCCCTCGCCGCGAAACAGGCCAACGGAACCCGAACGGTTGTCGCTCCGTGCAGCGCGTGCTACCTGAACCTTGCGAAGGCCGACTTCTACATGAAGGAGCGGCCCATCCTTGGCGAGCGCGTGAACATTGCGCTGGCCGCCGGCGGGCTGAGCTACGAGCCCGGGTCGCTCGATATCCGGCATCTGCTTGACGTGATCATCTACGACATTGGATTGGACAAGGTTCGGAGCAAGGTGGTTCGTCCTCTGACCGGGTTGAAGGTCGCGCCCTATCTGGGATGCATGGTGCCGCGACCCGACTACAAGAAGCGCTGGTCCGACCACGAGAGGCCGACTGAGCTGGATCGCCTTCTTGACGCGATCGGCGCGGAGGTCGTGGACTATCCGCTGCGCAGCCATTGCTGCGGCGGGCACATGACACAGATCGGTCCGGAGACCGCCTACGAGCTGATCCGGAGGCTACTGTCGTCGGCGACAGGCCTTGGCGCTCACGTGATGGCGACCCTGTGCCCCATGTGTCAGATGAATGTGGACGCCTATCAGGCCGACACGAACAGGCACTTCGGGACGAACTACCGCATGCCGATCCTATTCTTCACGCAACTTGTGGGCATTGCGTTCGGCATCGCTCCCGAGAAGCTGGGTTTCGGCCGCGAGTTCGTGAACGCGTCCGATGCCATGAAGAACATCGGCGTCGAAACGCCGCCTCCGGCCGAGCCGCCGCGGCGCACGCCGAGCCGACGGGACAAGAGCCTGCCCATGCCCCGAATGCCTGAGGACAAGCGCAGCGTAAGCGTCCCACCTGCAGGAGGTCCGAAGTGAGCAACTACCTGAGGTCAAGGCACGCGACCAATGAGAGGGTCGGCGTCTACGTCTGCCACTGCGGAACCAACATCTCGGCGACGGTTGACGTCGAAGCGGTTCGCGATTGGGCGGCTTCTCGGCTGAAGTCGCGAGGGGTGGTGGTCGCGCGCGACTATAAGTTCATGTGCTCAAGCCTCGGTCAGGCGCTGATCGAGCAAGACATCAAGGAGCACGGCCTCACGCGTGTCGTAGTGGCGGCGTGTTCGCCGCATCTGCATGAGGCGACGTTCCGGACAGCGTGCGCGCGAGCCGGCCTGAACCCGTTCCTTTGTGAGCTCGTTTCCATCCGCGAGCAGGTCTCGTGGGTCCACAAGGATCGCGATGCGGCCACCGAGAAGGCCAAGGCATGCGTCTCCGGAGGTGTTGAGCGGGTTCTGCATCAGGAGGCCCTCGAGCCGCTCACCGTTCCCATCAATCCGACCACTCTCGTCGTCGGCGGCGGGATCGCGGGCATCCAGGCGGCGCTCGAGATCGCCGATGCAGGCTTCCCTGTCCACCTGGTCGAGCGGGAGCCGTCCATCGGCGGGCACATGGCCCAGTTCGACAAGACCTTCCCAACCCTCGACTGCGCTGCGTGCATCCTCACCCCTCGCATGGTGTCTGCCGGTAGCCACCCGAACATCACCCTCCACACTTGGAGCGAGGTGACCAAGGTTGACGGCTACGTCGGCAACTTCACCGTCAACATCCGCGAGAAGGCACGTTACGTTGACGTCGAGAAGTGCAACGGATGCGGCATCTGCCAGGAGAAGTGCCCGAAACGGGTGGTGGACGAGACCTTCGAAGCAGGGCTCGGCTACCGCAAGTCCGTCTATACCCCGTTCCCCCAGGCAGTGCCGAAGTACCCGGTCATTGACGTTGACAACTGCGTCTACTTCGAGAAGGGCACATGCAAGGCATGCGAAAAGTTCTGCCCCACGGGCGCGATTGACTTCGAGCAGAAGGATAGCGACGTCACCGTCGAAGTCGGCAACATCATCCTCGCGACCGGCTACGACCTGTTCGATCCGCGGCAGATGTCGCACTACGGCTACGGCCGGCTGCCCAATGTCATGACCAGCCTCGAGTTCGAGCGGCTTTCCAACTCAGCCGGGCCAACCCACGGCGAGATCGTTCTGCGCGATGGCGTCACCAAGCCGCGATCGGTCGGCATCATCCACTGCGTCGGGAGCCGTGATCGGAACTACAACAACTACTGCTCGGCGATCTGCTGCATGCAGGCCCTCAAGTTCGCCCATCTCGTCCACGAGCGAACGGGCGCAACGGTGTTCAACTTCTACATTGACATGCGGACCACCGCCAAGGCCTACGATGAGTTCTACCAGCGTGTGCTGGAAGAGGGCAATCTCTTTGTCCGGGGCAAGGTGGCTGAGGTGTCCGATGCCCCGCGCGCTCCGAGCGAAGAGGGCAAGCTGATCATCCAGGTCGAGGACACTCTGGCCGGCAAACAGCGCCGCATACCTGTGGACCTGGTGATCCTGTCGTGCGCGCTGGAGCCCAGGAAGGACGCCAAGGAGGTCGCGAAGCTCTTCGGCATTTCGTGCAGCGCCGACGGCTGGTACATCGAGAAACACCCCAAGCTGGACCCGGTCGCGACCATGACGGAGGGCGTCTTCATCGCCGGATGTGTCAATGGTCCCAAGGACATCCCCTCGTCCGTGTCGCAAGGGTCGGCCGCTGCGGCGAGGGTGCTCGGACGCATCCAACAGAAGCAGATCTCGCTGGAACCGGTGCGCGCGTCCATCAACGAGGAGCAGTGTTCCGGGTGTCGGATCTGCAACGACCTGTGTCCGTACAACGCGATCAAGTTCATCGAGGATCGGATGGTATCCGAGGTCAACCCGGCGCTCTGCCAGGGCTGTGGCACATGCGTTGCGGCTTGCCCGGCCGGAGCCATCTCGGGCACGGTGTTCAGCAACGATCAGGTCGCAGCACAGATAGACGGGCTCCTGATGCTCAACGTTGACGACCGCGAGCCCGTGGCTGCGGCGGCTTGAGGGGAGGGCGGCTATGAGTGAAACCAACGAAGGGATGAAGCCCTTCGAGCCGGTCATCATCGGCTTCACCTGCAACTGGTGCAGTTACCGTGCTGCTGACCTTGCAGGAACGGCTCGAACCGAGTATCCGCCGAACGTGCGGCTGATCCGGCTCATGTGTTCCGGAAGGCTGGACCCGGCATTCGTTCTGCGCGCGCTCGCAGGCGGCGCCGACGCGGTGCTGATCACCGGCTGCCATCCGGGCGAGTGCCACTACATCGAACAGAACTACAAGGCGCTCCGGCGCTATCGGTTCCTGCGCAGAACCCTTGCCCAGCTTGGCATCGAGCCCGAGCGGATTAAGCTGGTCTGGGCCAGCGCGGCAGAAGGCATTCAGCTGGCCGAGGCCATCCGCGTTTTCACGGACGAGATACGGGCCCTGGGCCCGTTGAGGTGGCCGACATCGCTGCAGCATGGTGGCTTCGAAACGCTTGCCGCGCCATCACCGTTGCAGCATGCGGCACAGGGGGTGGCATGATGAGTGACAACGGCAAGTCCAGGTTCGCCATGTACTGGGCAGCATCGTGCGGCGGCTGCGAAATCGCGGTGCTGAACATCGAAGAGAAGATACTGGATGTTGACGCGAACTTCGACGTGGTCTTCTGGCCAGTTGCCATGGACGGGAAGTACAAGGACGTCGAGGCCATGCCGGACGAGTCCATCACACTGACACTGTTCAACGGCGGGATCCGGAACTCAGAGAATGAAGAGATAGCGCGTCTGCTCCGTCGCAAGTCCAAGATACTTGTGGCGTTCGGATCCTGTGCGTGCGAGGGCTGCATACCGGGGCTCGCCAACTTCAGCAGCAGGTCAGAGCTGATCCAGACGGCATTCAGCACCGTCAGCACCGACCCCGTGAACGGATCCATGCCACGGCCGTCGTATGCGGCTCCCGAGGGCGAGCTCCACATTCCCGAGATCTACCCGACGCTGCGGACGCTGGACCAGGTGGTGCCCGTTGACTACTACATGCCCGGTTGTCCGCCGGAGTCCCACCAGATCGCGGCGGTTGTTGACGTTGTCGTCGCAGCGCTGAAGGGGGAAGCGGCGCTGCCTCCTCCCGGCGCGACGATCGGTGTCGGGCCGTCAACGGTTTGCGACGAATGCCCACGGACGCGCAAAGAGAAGAAGGTGACGGAGTTCGTGCGCATATTCGAGCGGCGCTTCGATCCCGACGTGTGTCTGCTGGAACAGGGCATTCCTTGCAACGGTGTGGCGACAAGGGGCGGATGCGGCGCACGCTGTCCGCAAGCCGGCGCCCAGTGCATTGGATGCTATGGCCCCGCGGAAGGGTCCGAAGATCAGGGAGCGCGACTGATGGCAGCGTTCGGCTCGGTGATAGACAGTACGGACCCTGACGAAATAGACAAGATCATTGACGGCATTCCCGACCCGGCCGGGCAGTTCTATCGGTTCAGCCTGGCCTCGTCTCTGCTGCATGCCGGCCGCACAGCATGGAAGGACAAATGACATGGAAGCGCCGCGTCGCATTACCATAGACCCGATCACAAGGCTTGAGGGTCACGGCAAGATCGAGATATTCCTCGACGAGGAAGGCGAGGTCGCGAATACGTACTTCCAGATTCCCGAGCTGCGAGGTTTCGAGCGGTTCTGCGTCGGCAGGCCTGTGGAGGAAATGCCGCTCCTGACCAATCGTATCTGCGGCGTGTGCCCGGAAGCCCATCACATGGCGTCAGCCAAAGCCGCCGATGCCGTGTACGGCGTGGACCCGCCGAGGACGGCGAAACTCCTGCGCGAGCTTCTGTACAGCGGCTTCTTCTTCACCGACCATACGACGCACTTCTATGCGCTCGCTGGGCCGGATTTCGTGATGGGGCCGGACGCTCCTGTAGCCGAGAGGAATATCCTGGGCGTCATTCACAAGGTCGGGCTCGAGATCGGCGGGCAGGTGATCAAAGCGCGCAAGGTCGGGCACACGATCGTTGAGATGATCGGTGGGCGCAAGGTGCATCCATGCACTTCGATTCCGGGCGGTCTCACCAAGGGCATCACCGAGGAGCAGCGATCCGAGATCGAGGCAATGGGCAAGTGGGCCATCGAGTTCGCCCAGTTCAGCCTGAAGCTTTTCGGTGACATTGTGCTCGGCAACAAGGAGTACCTGGATCTCGTCCTGGGAGAGACCTACACCGACCGCACGTACTACATCGGCCTCGTGGATGAACAGAACCGCGTGAACTTCTACGACGGCCTGGTCAGCGTCGTGGACCCGGAGGGCAAGCGGATCGGCAAGTACGCGCCCAACGAGTACACCGACTGGATTGCCGAGCGTGCCGAGCCGTGGACGTACCTGAAGTTCACCTACCTGAAGAAGATCGGCTGGAAGGGCTTGGTTGACGGCAAGGATTCCGGGGTCTATTGCGCAACGCCACTGTCGCGCCTGAATGCCGCCGACGGAATGGCGACGCCGCGTGCGCAGGAAGAGTACGAACGCTTCTACAGCACGCTGGGCGGCAAGCCGGTGCATCAGCGCCTGGCAACCCACTGGGCGCGCCTGGTCGAACTCCTCTATGCGGCGGAACGGATCGTTGAGTTGGCTACGGACCCCGAGATCACGTCGGGCAACTTCCATGCCATTCCCACCGCTACGCCGCGCGAGGGAGTCGGCATCGTTGAGGCTCCCCGCGGGACGTTGACGCACCACTACGTGACCGATGAGCGAGGACTCCTGACCAAGGTCAACTTGATTGTCGGAACGACGAACAACTATGCGCCGATGGCCATGTCCATTCGGAAGGCCGCCAAGACCCTCATCCACAAGGGAACGGTCGTCACTGAGGGCATGTTGAACCGGATCGAGATGGCGTTTCGCGCGTACGATCCGTGCTTCGGATGCGCGACACATGCTCTGCCGGGAGAAATGCCGCTGGAGGTGACCATTCGCGACTTCCGGGGCGAGCCCGTGCGGGCCCTGCGTCGGAACTGCTGATGAGTCGCGACGCCTTCGGCCAAGCAGCGGAAGCCCCCTCCATGCCGACATGCCGGCCGGGAGGCGCAGGAAGGCCCACGCTCGTCATCGGGCTCGGCAATCCGATGCTGGGCGACGACGGCGTTGGCTGGCGGATTGCGCAGGAAGTCGAGCGGCGGTTGCGGGCGTCCGATCCGGGCGCCCCCGACGATCCGCCCTCAGCTCTCAACCCACAGCTCTCGTCCGTCCCGGCCGAGGTGGACTGCGCCGCGCTTGGCGGCTTGAGCCTGATGGAGCGCATGATCGGGTACGAGCGCGTCCTTCTGACGGATGCTGTCATCACGGGGCGACATCCGATCGGCCATGTGTTGACGCTTACGCTGGAGGACCTGATCTCGGGCGTATCTGGACACAGTGGCTCGACGCATGACGTATCGCTGGCGACGGCGCTCGAGATAGGCAGCACGATGGGGGCCGAGCTGCCGGAGGAGCTGCTGATCGTCGGCATCGAAACGTCGCCGAACTTCGAGTTTGGCGAGGTTCTTTCTCCCCCCGTGAATGCCGCGCTCCCGCTCGCGGTTGAGGCAGCCCTGGCGACGCTTGCGAGATGGGGCGTCCCAGTTACCGGCGTGTCGGACTGACCAAACGAAGGGGGGTGGACGGCGAGCCCACCCCCTGATCGTTTCGGCCGAATGGCCTTCTACTTCGTCGGCTTGCTCTTGGGGTCACCCGGGAGAGTGTCGGCCTTTAGCTCGGCGGCGTTGGTGAACTTGTCCTTGTCGGAATCAAGCGCACCCAGTGCCTTCAGAACTTCAGGCGTGAACTTCTTGCTCTTCATTGCCTTGCCGACAGCCTGAACGTCGTGACCGAACGCATTCAGCTTCGTGGTATTGGGAACGTGACACAGGCTGCACTGGGCTGTTGCGATCTTGGATGTCGGCTTGACCTTGGTCGCCTTGATGAACTCGCCACGAATGACGGGCATGCCCGATGCGGCGACTGCGCATAGAGCAAGACCGGCAACCCAGGTGAACCTACGTGTTGTCATGTTTGACTCCTATCGAGCGGTGATGGCGGCACGATCGCCATGCATGGTTACGGCTTGCTCTTCGGGTCGCCGGGCAGTGTGCCTGCCTTCACCTCGGCTTCGTTGGACGCCTTGTCCTTGTCCGAGTCGAGCTTCGCGAGCCCTTTCATCACGGCAGGGGTGAGCTTCTTCGTCTTCAGTTTCTTCATCACCGAAGCCATGTCTTTGCCGTACGCGTTAAGTGCCGGCTTGCCCGGCACATGACATGTTGCGCATGCGACTTTGGCCAGCGCCGAGTCCTTGGGCGGTTTGGCCAGCTTCGCGAACTCGATCTGGACGGCAGGCGACGCAAGAGCCGCTGCGCAGCATATGGCGAACCCAACAGCCATCACGCTTCTTAGTTTCACTATGCACATCCCTCCTTATCGCTTGAGGCCGATACGACTGAATGGCGCAGGCGTTCCGCTTGCTTCGAC
>JBBIQU010000150.1:0-10137 GCA_037442185.1 Chthonomonadales bacterium
CCAACGCAGCCTAGGCCCCGGAAGGCCCGTATTCTCGAGGCCGATCTACACCCGACAGGGCATTGCCGTTCTTGGATATGCTCCTACGACGCCCGTAAGGATCGTGGCCCGGCCGGACGGTAGACTCACCTGGTCCGGCACCATCGGAAACCGGAGTATTACCACCATCCGCTTGCCGCATGGCAGTTACCTCGTTCAGGCTCCCGACGAGATCCGCATCATCTCGCAGAACATCGTCGAAGCCGACCATGCCGGACCGAGGCCCAAGCCGACCGTACCACAGAAGGGCATGCTGCGGCCTCTGGCGCCCGGACCTCTGACGATCCAACCGGTTCCGTGGGTGGCAGACTCCACCTACGCGAGCCATCCGCCAAGCCTGTTGAGCCGGCACACGGTGTTCGCAGGCATCCCGACCACTCTCAAGGCAGTCGTCCAGGGCGGGACGCCCCCTTACACCGTTGACTGGGACCCGGGCGACGGATCGCCCGTGATCTCAACCCCTGGCGTCATGGACGGCTACAAGGACGCAGGCGCGATCCACACGTACACGTCGCCGATCGGCACGCCGATCACCGCCAAGATCACGGTTACCGACTCTGCCGCCGCTTCGGTGGTGGGCTACTACTACGTGATCGTCGGCAATCCGACAGTCCGATCCAACCGGATAGCCCGTTCCACCGATGAAGGACTCTGGTACCTGCACAAAGAGATCATCCGCTTGGATGGTTATGCAACATTCCCGCATCCCGCGGCGGATGTCGGATACATCAACAACTACTCGTACGGCGGATATCACATCGGCTCCAGCGCCATGGCGGCAGTGTGCTATGCCAACACGGGGCGCGCGATTACCGGCGGCAAGAACATCAGCAATGACCCGACGAAGGACGCTTACGTTGAGGACCTCAACAGGCTCATCAACTGGCTGACCGACGCCGGCAATCTCTATAGCGCCGGCATCACGACTAAGACGTATGCCACGTTCGGCCCATTCAACCCGGACACGCACGGACCCGGCGGAGTGCCCAACGGCATTGGCCTTCGGACGATCGGCGAACCGATCTACGAGGGCGGCATGCATCTTCAGGCCATCTCGCAGGCAGGATACACGGAAGCTCCAATCCCCAACCGCACTGACTATGTTAACTACTACGACCTGATTGCAGACTTTGTGGACGGGATGCAGTACGCACAGTCGGAATCGGGCCCATGGGAGGGCGGCGCCAGATACACTGCGTATCCGGCGGACAGCGACGGATCTGCCGTGGGGTGGTACGCCATCGGCATTGAGGCGGCAAGGCAAGCGCACCTCAACACCCTGAATCCCGGGCTCCTGCCGGGTCCGATAGATACCGACCCGATATTCAAGTCGGCGCTGGACCTCTGGCTGACCACCAACTGGCACAGCACGACGCCCGAGACGATCTCCGGCACCGACTACCGAACCGGGGCGGGGCGCACGTATCATATCTACGGCGGCCAGGACTACGAGCCGTTCTACACCTACGACAATGCCGGCAAGACCGGAGGCGGCCTCGTTGCGCTCCACCACGTCGGCGCGCCGATCACCGACCCGCGGGTTAAGGGCGCCATGAGCTACCTGTACCGCTGGTTCTTCTCGCCCGACTATCAGCTGTTCGGATGGACCAGCGCCCGCGACGCCTATGGCATGTACAACATCTTCAAGGGCCTGAACTCCTACGGCATAGGCACGCTGACAGACCCCATGGGTGGTCCGGTCGTTGACTTTGATGGTGTGCCCAACTGGTCGGGTCTGTGGTTCGAGACGCTGGCCGACTTCATTGTCGGCGCCGCGCCGTCCGGCGGAGGTCCGATCACGGATCTCGGACATCAGAACTGGCCCGGTAACCTGACGCTCACTTCGCCGGTCTTCTCGGCCACGCCCGATGGACACTACGAACCGATTGGCGCTCGCGGCGTGGCCGTGCCGCCCCTGGTCTTTGGCGAGTGGGCAACCGGATACTCGGACGGTTATGCCGGCATCAACCTTGTGACGCCGTGGGATATCCTGGTCTGCCAGTCAACGGTGTTCACGCCTCCGCCGGTGGCCGTCATTGCCAGGCCAAGCGATCCGGCGGGCGAGACATACGTGCCCGACACCGTCGGCGGCGTTGACTACTACGCCGTGTTCGATCCGGGCGGAAACGGACTCGCCCCGGACTTCCGGTTCGGTTCCTACCATCTTGATCCTTCGCGCTATATCAAGAAGGTCCGCTGGAGCTGGGGCGACGGCTCGCCAGACGTCGAGTACGACCTGCCGTTCCCGGGCGCGTTGGGCAGCTACGTTCCGACCGCTCCGGGCATCTATCCCGCAGGCAACCAGGCCGTCCATCACTTCAGCCTGGGACCCGGCGGGACCCCGGTTGATCGCACGGTTACGCTGACGGTCTGGGACGACGCCGGCCAGACGGCCTCGACAACAGTCGTGGTCCACGTAATCCCGGCCCCGTATCCGCCTACGGCCGTCATGAGCTTCACCGCTCTGGGCGCATCGAACCAGGACGGCGACACCGTCGGCGTTCTGCCTGACGGAACCGTCGAGATCAAGTTCGACGGCACCGCCAGCTTCAACCCCGACCCGTCCTCGGTCATCGCGCCGAAGAACGGCAACGGCATCAGTCAGTTCTGGTGGGAGTGGCCAGAGAACGTCCTGCCCTACAACACCGGTCTCTCCGAAGTCCCGGCGCTCTTCGATCAAGGCTCATCCTCGGGCGATCCGAGCCTGAACCCCGGATCGAAGGACGGCATGCAGACGTATCTCTTCAAGTTCGATCCGGGGGCCATTCCGGGCGCGATCATCGTCGGCCTGCGCGTTAAGTCGAACATCGCTGCAGTGGGCGTTCCGGATACGGCGACGATCTACAAGACCGTCAACCTGAAGGACAACGCCAGCGTAACGCCGAGCGCCGTACAGATCAAGAACGTGTCGGTGCACGACATCACCGAGACATCGGCGAAGTTCAGCTTCGACACGACAAACGCGGGCGGAGCGCCTCAGTTGACCAAGGCCAAGGTAGATTACGGCCTCACAACCGCTTACGGGTCCACGACGCCTCTGACCCCGTCGTTCCTGACACACCACACGATTGACCTGACGGGGCTGAGCTCGAACAAGACCTACCACTTCAAGATCACCGCGACGACCGCCGGCGGGGTCTCGGGCAGCACAAGCGACGCGACGTTCAACACGTTGGCGACTGCGACGCCCATGCTGCGCTACCGGGTCCTGAGCCGGTCGTTCATCCCGGGCTACGAGCTTGTCACCTACCGCGTCACCAACGTCGGCGCCGGCATCGCGCTGAACCTGGCCTTCTCCGGATGGTCAGCCACCAACGGCGTCACGTTCGACTCGCTTACGACCGCGCTGCCCACAACAGTTGCCGCCTCAGGCGGGTTTGCCGACTTCACGGTCAAGTGGAAACTGCCCACGCCGACTCCGCCGAAGTTCGTTTCGAAGTTCACATGCACCTTCGAGAACAGCGGCGCTCCGCCGGTTTCGTACACCAACACGCCCAACCTGCTCGTGTTCGTGCCCTGACGTACCGGGGTCGGGGGCGCCCGGACCATCCGACGCTCCCGATCCCGTGCATCAGGCGGCTCTATACAAAGGAAAGGTGGACCCAATCAACCATGATGAGCTTCATATGTCGGCATCGCCGTCCTCCGGGCCGGATCGGATGGGGTGGGGTGCGAGCAATCGTTGCCGCCGGCGTGATCCTGGCCGGATTGCTCGCGTCGGGCGCCAAGGCAGAGCCCTGGGATATGCGGATGCTGGACGGCGGCGTCACCCCCGTTCCCTCCACGCTGACCTACGACTTCGGAACCTGGGCGGCGGGGACAGTGCCGGGCGGCATGAGCATGAACTTCTACGCCTTACTGCGGAACCTGTCGGATACCGATGACATGTACGTGGGCGGCTACTACGACGGCTTCTCGGGCGCGCCGCCGGCGCTGGACGGCCGCACGTGGTGGACGTCACAGGGCGAAAACCACGTTGGCGACACGGTCGGCGCAGACGACAGCTTGACCGCATGGCTCGGGACGTTTGACGCATCGGCATTCCTCTGGTCGCTGCCCGCCGACGGCAACCAGTACACGGCGCTCATTGACTTCACGTACGTGGCTGTGGACAGCCTCGGTGATCCATTCGATTCCAATCTGCCCAACGGAATCACTCCGGGGCCGCCGAGCCTGCGCCTGTACGGCCGGATCAACCCGTCGGGCGATCCCAATATCGTTCCCGAGGCCGGCACGCTTACGCTGCTCGGGACCATGGGCCTGTGGGCCGCGCCGCTTGGACTGTGGAGGTACAGACGGTCGCGGAAGCAGGATCAGGCCTGACGATACGGCATCACCGCCCTGAACACTACGCCCGGCCCGCTCGCTTCGAGATGGCCGGGCGTTCTCTTTGCTGGAGCGCCGGCACGTCTCAGGTTGAAGCGTTCACCACCTGCTCCCGATCCGAAACCAGCGGCCCCATGATGGCCACGGCGAACAGACCGAGAGCCGCGGCAGCGATGAACACCGGCGCATAGGGCGTCGCCGTCGCTCGAGACCATTCGGCAATCCGGCCGCCCAGCAGCGGTCCGAGGCCGTTGGCCAGACCGGCGCAGGCATAGCAGACGGCGATGTAGCCTGCCTTGCGGTCCTGCGGAATGATGCGGACGAACAGGTAGCGCTCCGATCCGATGTACCAGCCCGTCTGGACGGCTCCGACAGCCAGCGACAGCGCGGAGGCGTAACCGACGCCCGAGATGGCTCCGGGGACGCCGATCGCCAGGCACGCGAGCGCGAAACCGGCCATGCCGCTCAGCATGACGGGCTTGCTGCCCCGCCGATCGGCGGCACGGCCCCATGCCCAGGCAGTCGCCAGTCCGCCGGCCGCCATCGCCGCTTCGAGCCAAACGATGGCGCCGGGCCTCAACCCCACGCACTCCTTGAGGAACAGCGGGGCGAACGCGAACGCCGACAGCGCAATCCCGGCAGATGCTACGCCCGCCATGTAACGGACGAAAACGCCGTCGCAATAGGCCGAACGCATGTCGGCGAACGCGGTGGGCTGTCCTTCCTGCCTGTGTTCGGCGCCGCCGCCACGGACGAAGGCCAGCGCTGCGACGGATGCCACTCCGAACCCGAGACCTATGCCGATGACGGCAAGGTATCGGCCAGTGTCCGGCGCGCCCCTGAGGAGCGAGCCGGCAAGCAGCGTCGCGGGTATGCCGGAGACCGTGATGGCAGCGTAGGTCGTGGCCGAGAAACGACCGCGCACTGCATCGGTCACGACGTCCTGAAAGAGCGCATATGCGCCTACCTCGCCTATGGCGCGGCAGATCGCGAAGGTCAGGATAAGGCCGCCGACCCACAGCAGACCCGCGCGCGAGCCCCATGCGTCGGTCACCCACGGCAGGGCCAGGACCAGCGCAATGGCGAGCTTGCGAACGGTGAAGAAGCCGATGTAGGCCCGGCGGTAGCCAATCCGAGCGACGAGCGGAGCGCAGACCAGCGCAAGCAGCCCGGCAAACGGGATCAACGACAGCAGGAGGCCGATGCGCGCGCGATCAAGCCCGAGGTGGTCGAGAAACAGCACGAACGCCGAGCCGAACACGGTCAGGCGACAGAAGACGCTGTTGGCCAGAACCGAGCCCAGAAGCCAGAGAACGCTGCGGCGCTGACGATGGTCAAGTCCGGAATCATCGAGCCAGGCCGTTGGCCTCATCGAGCGCAGCATGGCTGTAGGATAGCCGCCTGAAGCCGATTCGTCGCATCCGGAACGCGCGATCAGCCGGATGAACTTCGGCGCAATGCGTCCTGGTAGGTGGCCGGCGACTGAAGTCGCGCCTGCAAACAGCGCCAAGCCCGCCTGCGCGGACTGGCCGAGAACCCACTGAAGTGGGTTTTGTGAGACGCAGGCGGGCGATTCATCGCCTGCCTGGCCTGTGCATCAGCATCAGGGACGAGTGTTGCGGTTAGCCTTACAGCCGCCATCCCTTGCGGAAGACCGGTCTTACGAAGGCATTGGCCGCCCGGTTGTTGGTGAATCGGGCGGCCCGGTCATCCCACGTTAGTGTCTCGCCGGGGAAGCGGATGGCAATCGCGCCGATCAGGGCGATCTCGGTCAGTCTGCCGCCGTAGTCGAAGTTGCTGCCTGCCTCACGGCCCGTGCGGATGGCCTCGAGCCAGTCCCAGTGATGACCCTTCACTCTCGGTATCTTCTGCGCAGGAGCCCGGTCGCCGGTCCATTGCTCCCGCAGCGTTGCCGGCTGCAGGCGGCATCCGCCACCTCCATGCGAGCCATGCACGATCATGCCCTTGTCGCCCACGAGTATGGCGCCCACGCCGGGCACGTCATCATCGTCGGGGAAGCCCTCGGGCTTAGGAATGCGCTCGGAACCGTCGTACCAGACCAGCTTCACCGGGTCACGGTCCTTCTTAGCCGGGAACTCGAACGTGATCTTCGTGCCGGGTGGATAGGTCAGACCATGGACTTTCGGGTCGTAGTCGGTCACCTCTGCCCGGACGGTCGTTGGCGCGCCGAGGTCGAGCGCCCAGAATGCCGGATCCACGACGTGGCAGATCCAGTCGCCGATGGTGCCGGTGCCGAAGGGCATCCAGCCCCGCCAGTTCCAGTGGACCCAGAACGGGGTGTAGGGCCGATACTGCGCGGGTCCGAGCCAGAGATCGTAGTCGAGGGTCTCGGGTATCTCGTACTTCTGATCGAGCTTGGCCAGGTTCCCCTTCTGTGAGTAGACTTCGCGGAAGGCATCGCAGGCAGCGTGGACCGTGTGTACCTGCCCGATGGCGCCCGCCCAAACCCATTCGCACACGCGGCGGATGGAGTCGCTCGAATGGCCCTGATTGCCTACCTGCGTGACCACCTTGTTTCGCTTGGCGGCGGTCATGAGCGCGCGCACTCCGTGGATCGAGTGCGCCAGCGGCTTCTCGCAGTACACGTGCTTGCCCCTGCGCATGGCTTCCATGGCGATGGCCGCATGGGTGTGGTCCGGCGTTCCGATGACCACCGCGTCAATGTCCTTGCCCATCTCGTCGAGCATGACGCGGTAGTCCTTGAAGCGCTTTGCGTCCGGGTACTGTTGGAGCTTCTTGGCAGCGTAGCCGAAGTCCACATCGCATAGGGCGACGAGTTTGCCGCCTTCGGCAACCACGGCATCAACATCGGCTCCGCCCATGCTGCCGACGCCAATGCCGGCAAAGTGGACCGTCTCGTTGGGCGACTGGCGGCGACGTCCCGCCGAGGCGCCGGCCGAGACGCCGTGAAGCATGGCGGCTCCCAACCCCGCCCCGATCAGAAGCTCGCGTCGGCCTATGCGATCCTGGGTCATAGATGTCCTCCTTTGCGCGTCCTGGAATGAAGCATCGCCACGCGGCGGCGACGAGCGGGACGCATGCGCTACACCCGCGTGATGTCGTATCCCAGATACCCTTCGAGCGCCTCGATCACCGGAGCCGCTACGTGCCCCCTGGTCAGGCTGACGTGGTGCCGATGGCCCTGTTTGCCGATCGTGAGCAGCGTGTCCTGCAGATGCTTCTGCTCGAAGACACCGGCGCAGCCAAAGAAGTCCGCGGGGATTTCGTCGTCGGTAATGCGCCCTTCGCCAATGTACATCTTCAGCCGACCCGATTCGGTCATCATGCCGCCTACGGTGACGGGCATGGGCATGATCCGGCCCTGGTTGCAGCCCCACCCGCACCCGGGACCGGTGGCGTTCGCCAGGATCGAATGGTCGGTGACGCAGCCCTTGCCCGTCATGAGGCTCTGGGGCACGGGGCCGCAATGGAAGAGGATGCACTGTTCCTCATCGTCGCCGTAGTTGTTGTTCCAATCAAGGCACGTCGGGGCATATCCGGAGGCCAGGCTCAGGGCGCGCATGGTGGCGGCGTTGCCGACATCCACTTCGCAGGCTGCGGCGATGAAACGGTCATTCAATGCGCTCAGCAGGACGCATGGCGAGATGCCCAACTGCTTCTGCAGTTCCAACCAGCAGCGGATAGCCAGGGCGTCGAGCCCCATCTCCTCGATGAGGTCGTCCAGCACGACACCGAGTTTCGCGATCGTGGTGAACGCCGGCGGCGGGGTATCGCCCCAGTTGGTGTGGGCGCGCAACGCCTCCGACTTGGCGGCCACGGCCGGAGCATCGTCGGTGAGGTCCCGAACCCGGGCGATGACGTCCGCCATGTCAACGGTTTCGACGGTGATGCCGTGTCGCTGCAGCGCCAGCTCGTCTATGCGAACGGTCTTGAACGGCGTCGTGCGCGCGCCGATGGCGCCAACCACGGTGTCGCGCATACCGTTCACGACGCGGCATACGCGGTCGAAGTGGTCAACGTTGCGGGCGAACGCCTCGGAACTCGGATGAGCCACGTGCGGCTTGAGCGCCGTGAACTTGACGCCGTACTGACAGAAGACGTCCATGATCGAGAACTTGCCGCAGAATGCGTCGCGCCGCGTCGCGGGCGCCAGCTTGTTGAGCTCGTCGGGGTAGGCCTGGATGAGAATCGGCACTCCCGCTTCCTTCAGTGCAGCAACGGCGCCCGTCTCGTCGCCGAAGTTCGGCAGACAGACGATAACGCCGCCGTATTCGCCCCGGTGGGCTCGCAGGAAATCGGCATAGATTGCGCCTTCAGCCGGGGTTTCGACCGCGCCGTTGCGCGTCGCGTTAGCATCGAGCATGAGCGTGCGGTGCCCGAGCGCACTGAGGACCCTCTCCATGTCGCGCCGCGCGTCGGCGATCAGTCCGGCGGGGAAGAAGCCCCTGTTGCCAAAGAACAGGGCGAACCTCGTTTTCTCGATGGTCATGTCTTGCCTCTCGTCAGGCCGCATGGTTGTCGGCCCATTGCGGGGAAATCGCGCAGATGCGAGCAGTTTACCCAGCGGCCTACCGGCTTGTCGCGCGTCGCTCCATCCTGCGCATACGATCATAGCGGTAATCGTAAGGTTCTCCGCCAACCTGACAGGCATAGAACAGGTGGATGGTTCGCCGCGTCCCGACACGCTCGACGAACGCTTCGGGCACATGGAGCGCATCTGCATCGGGGTTTGCCCGAATGTGGCCGAGTATCGTCCACGACAGCCCGTCGTCGGAGACCGCCTCGGTGATCTTGCGCGCCGTCCACGGATGGTTGGAGCCCTCCGGCGGGTCGCCATAGGCATACAGCTTCCGGCCCACGCGCACAACGTCTGGATTCGGGAACTGGCGCAGGGCCGGATTCGCGCCCGCACGGATCACCTTCCAGGCCTTCGGATCGAGGAAATCGCCGGCGCACTCGGCGTAGCCCATGGACGTGCCGTCGCGATCGCCTGCCCAGTAGTCGAACCAGAGCCGGAATCGCCCGTCTTCATACAGGAGTGAGGGCCGATGGTAGGAGCCGTGCATGTGCGCGTCACCCGACGGGACGGTGCGCCCGCCGAAGTCCTCGCTGTGCATCAGGATGGGTGCAGATGAGCGTTCCCACGTCAGCCCGTCGGACGACTCGGCTCCCATGACGCAGAGAAGGCTGCCATCCGTGTCACCAGGGACGCCGTAGGGGATGCCGTCCTTGTTATGGCCGACAGAGCTGTACGCCATGTAGTAGCGCTTGCCCAGCAGGACAACGGTCGGATCACCGTTGTGCCACGCGTCGAACGGCTTGTCCTGCGGGGCGAACACGGGCCTCCAACGTGCGGCCGTCATCGTCGCATCCCACGTGCCGTTGCCGCAGTAGACCTCCCACGGTCCGTCGAGCTTCCTCGCCCGGGCCGCGAAGATCGCATCGCATCCCTGATAGCCCGGGATGTGCCGGTTGCAGTCCTTCACTGCCCAGCCGAAAAACCATCCTCGGTAGCGGTACGGTCGCTCCGGCGCGTCCACGACGTGGAGGTTGTACATATTGCCGAAGCCCGTTAGCAGATCCTTGCCCGAACGCGTCCAAAGTTCCGTGCGATCCGCGCTTCGCGCCTCCTCATTACTCTTTTCACCACCGTGGTGGGCGGGCGATGACGGGTGAGGAGACATGATTCCCCCGCCCTCTGGGTGGCCGGGGGATGAGGGGTGAAGCGACATGATTCCCCCGCCCCCTGGGTGGCCGGGGGATGAGGGGTGACGCGACACGGTCCCTCCG
>JBBIQU010000151.1:0-10131 GCA_037442185.1 Chthonomonadales bacterium
CGTGTTCGAGTTCTCGCCTGAGCCCGGCACCGATGCCGCCAGCATGCCGGACCAGGTTCCCGCTGAGGTTCGCGCGCGCCGGCGCGATCGGCTCATGCGACTCCAACAGGCCATTTCCCTTGAGCGGAACCGGCGCTGGATCGGGCGGCAGGTGGACGTGCTGATCGAGCGCTCCGATGCCCGCTCGGCGATTGGTCGAACGTTCCGAGACGGTCCGGAGGTGGACGGCACGATCCGCGTCAAGGACCTTACAGCTTCCCCGGGCACGTTCCACCGCGTCCGTGTGACGGGAGCCGATGTCTACGACTTGACAGGCCGGCCTGTGGGCGCGCATGCCCATCAAGCAGGTCGAAGATTGCGCCGCCAAGGCATGGGATCAGCCACAGCGGCACGCGCAGCAAGTGCGCACGAGGACTGACAATGAAGCCCATTGCGAGCCCGGCGATACCCAGGCGCGAACGCGAGAAGGAGTGCGACGTGCGCGCCGGAATGCCCATCGCAGCGCAACGTCACAACGGAGGCTAAGCCGTGACAGCTACCCTGGAACCCACCACCTTACCCAACGCGGATGCCGCAGATGCGCAGGGCGACCTGGCCCTGCTCTACCTGGGGGATCTGTTGCAGCAAGCGATCCTTGGAGCGGGAGGACCGCTGAAGGTCTCGGAAGCGGCACGCGCCTGCAACCGCCCCGATGTTGATCTGCGCCTCGCGCGCGTCGTGCTGGTTACATTGTCCGATCGCTTCACTTCGACGGATCGGCGGTGGACCGTCAACACGCGCAACCTGAACCCGAAGCTTCCGATCGAGCGTCTGATCGAGGATATTCTGGCCGTAACAGGCCGCCCGCTCTCGGCCCAGATCATCGCCGGCGAACTGGGGGCGATCACAGGGCGTTCGGCCGATGCCATGCTGCCCGTTGCCGAGCGCCTGCTCCTGAACTCCGAGCGCTTCGCGCGGATTGGAGACCTCGGGTTTGTGCGTCGGTGCGCGCTGCTGGACGTTCAGGCCTACAGCGCCGAGGATGTACTGTTCGACAACTTCCTTGAGGAGAGCGATATCGCGCCGTACGACACGGGCACCCTGGACAACGGCCTTGTTGCGTACCTGGACGCGATCGGACGTCCGGTCCCCAACAAAGCGCTCCAGTTCCTTGCATGGCGCCATGACCCGACGAACTTCCGCGCCGAGGACCTGCTGGCCGACCTGTGGGCCTCCGGCGCCGTCTGCCTTTCGACAGGAGTCTGGCTCGGCCCGGCGGTCGTAGCCGCGCTAGCCGAGCAGTTCCCGGCCATCGCCGACCGACCCGTCAGCGAAGATGCCGAGGTGCGCTCCGAAGCTGCCGAGCCGCTTACGATCAACGAAGAGGAGCGGGAACAGCTCGTTGACTTCGTCCTTCGATCCGACACGACTACCTTCGTGCCGCGGATGCTCGAAGACATCTTCGAAGTCACGCCTGCCGAGCCCACGTTCGAAGCCGACCGCAACTCCGTCCTCGAGTGTCTGCGATCGGACCCGCGGGTCGTCTGGATCGGTGGAGACAGGTTTCTGCCAACCGGAGCCATACCTGATTACGTCTTCACGGTTCCGGCCAACCTTGCCTACGCCGAAGGCAAGTACTTCGACCTTGAGGGCAATGAGGTTGACGTTCTGCTCGAAGACGACGGTCTCACCGGCGGTCTGAAGGGCGAGATCATGTCCCAACTCGCACAAGACGTCGGCGATGAGGAGCCGTTCACGCTGCCGGAAGGAGAGGCACCGGTTACGGTCCGCTGCGTTCTTCGCTTCCACCACAAGGAGATCGGCACCTTCCCCTTGTGCCAGCTCCCGCCCGGATACTTCCCCTCGGAGACTCCGATAGTGCAGGTGGAGGTCGCGCTTCCGAACGGCCATGTCGCGCAGGCATGGGTGAACCATGAGACTCGATTGCTCTACGGTCTGCTCGATTGGTACGACACCGTTCCCATCGATTCGGGTGCGGTCTTCTATATCGAGCGCCGCGCCCCGGATCAGTACGTGCTCACCTTCGGCGAAGAGTCCGAGCCGTCCATGTTCGTATCGCGCAACCGCCTGAACGACCTGCTTGACCTGCGCAACCAGGCCGAGGCAGAGCAGATGCCCACGTTCGACATCCTGCGCACGATCATGGAGCACTACAGGAAGGGCATCGAGTTCATCACCGTACTGACCGAAGTGGGCATCGTGCGCCGAACCCGTCGCCGCAACATCGCCTCGCTGCTGTCGGCTTACCACTGCTTCTTCCAGAGGAACAAGGCGTGGGTCTATGACGCTCGCAAGCTCTCTCAGGGCTTCGACCGGAGCAAGCGGAAGTACCTTGTCGATCGGTAACTCAGCCCGAGTCGCGCGGGTTCCCAACGAAGAACGCCAAGAACGCCCATGAGCGTGCGTGTGCGATATGCGCCAAGCCCGACGGGCTCGCCGCACGTCGGCAACTTGCGAACGGCGGTGTTCGACTGGCTCGCCGCACGAAAGTACGGCGGCCAGTTCATCGCGCGTCTGGAAGACACCGACCGGGACCCTTCTCGGTACCGGCCCGAAGGCATTCGCGAGATCGAAGAGAGCCTGAACTGGCTCGGGATCACCCCTGACGAATGGTGGGTCTCGGGCGGTCCGTGCGCTCCGTACGTGCAATCCGGGCGGCTTCACCTCTACCGACAAGCGGCTGAGGAGCTGATCCAACGCCAGATGGCGTACAAGTGCTTCTGCACCGAGGAGCGGCTGGCCGAGATGCGCGCCCAACAGCAAGCGCGGGGCGCGCCGACAGGCTATGACCGCACCTGCCGGGACATGCCCGAGGATCGTAGAGCTGAGCTGGAAGCGGCCGGAACACCGCATACGGTGCGGCTCGCGGTGCCCATGCACGGTCAGACGTCGTACTCGGATCTCGTCTACGGTGATGTGACGTTCGATAACAGGACCGTTGACGACCAGGTCCTGCTCAAGTCGAACGGCTGGCCGACCTACCACCTTGCCGTCGTCGTGGACGATCACGAAATGGGGATCACCCATGTGATTCGCGGCGAGGACTGGATGCCAAGCACGCCCAAGCAGGTCCTCATCTATCAGGCGCTCGGATGGGAGCAGCCCGTTTGGGTACACATCCCGCTGACGCTCGGCCCCGACCGCAAGAAACTCTCGAAGCGCCACGGCTCGACGCAGTTCACGGACTTCATCCGGCAGGGATACCTGCCTGAGGCGATGTTCAACTTCCTCGTACTTCTGGGCTGGTCGGCGGGCGAGGGCATGCAGGAAGTCATGTCGGTCTCGGAGATACTCGAGAAGTTCGATCCAGGCGGCATCGGGCGGAATCCTGCGGTCTTCGACTACGACAAGCTGCGATGGATGAACGGCGAGCACATACGGCGCTGCGAGCCCCAGCGCCTCTGCGATCTGTGCGTCCCATTCCTGCAAGATGCCGGCCTGATCGGAGACCCGCCGTCGCAGGACGATCTCGAACGCCTGAGGAACGTTGTGCCGTTGATGGTAGAACGACTGCACCTGCTCTCGGATGCCCCCGGACTCATGGCTCCTTTCTTCCGCGACCCGATTGAGCCGGACCCCGCTGGGCAGCGAAAGTGGCTTACGGGAGCGGATGCGCGGCGGAGGCTCGAACTGACAAGCGACCTTCTCTCAGGCGCCGAGACCCCGCTGACCGAGCAGGAAGCCGAGGCGACCGTCAACAGAGTTGGCGAGATGATGGGTACTTCGCGCGCTCCGGTCATACACACGATCAGGGTCGCGGTTACGGGCACGACGGTTGGAGCGGGGTTGTTCGAGACGCTAGCAGTCCTTGGGCGCGAGACCGTACAACGGAGATTGCGCCGCGCGATGGAATGGGTGGTGGATTGATGGATCAGTCGCTGGACATCAACACGCTGTATGGGCCGCTGCCGGCCGCGTCGGTAGACCTTTCGATTGATGACCTTCAGGCGCTCATGGGCAAACACGGCATCGCCGCTTGCTGCACGCTGTCAACGATCGGCGTCCTGCTGGACCATAACGCGGGCAACGCCGCGACCATGGCCGCCTGCAGAGAGGTTCAGCGTCTCGTTCCGGCCGCTACCGTGAACCCGATCGCGTACTTCGGCGGCGAAGGACCTGCCATGCAGTTCCAGGAAGACGGCTTCAAAGTCGTGCGCTTCTATCCAGCGTGGCAAGGATGGCCGTACTTGTTTGCGCCGTTTCGCACGCTGCTGAGCACGCTGGCCGCACGTGACATACCCGTGATCGTTCACCTCGACGGGCCAGGATCGGCCACGCAGCTGTTGGATTGCGTCGGCGACATTCCGATACGGCTGGTGCTGGCCGACGTGGACGATCGGCAGGTCAGCGAGGCCGTCGCGCTCATGCGTCAGCATCCGAACCTCTTTGTGGAGACATCGGGGCTCTCAGCCACGGGCGCGGTCAAGCTGCTGGTTGCCGCAGTCGGCGCCGAGCGCGTGCTGTTTGGGTCCGGCGCGCCTGCAAGGCCGCTCGGATCGGCCCTGGCGTCCATTCGCCATGCAGGGCTGTCGGAACACGACCTTGCGCGCGTCATGGGCCTGAATGCTCGGGCTCTGCTCGGCATAGGCTAGGTTCGGAGAACAGGGGAGAGCGCCAAATGCCGGTTTTCGATTGTCATAGCTGGCTGGGCGGCAGCATCGTGCCCGGAATGGCACAGTCTGTCGAGACTCTGGCTAAGAACATGGAGGCAGCGGGCGTTGACCGCGCGCTCGTCTTCTCGGCGCACGCGCGTGTTGTGGATCCTCTGGCAGGGAATCGCCTTGTCCAGGCTGTGGTGGATCGGTCGCCGGGGCTGTACGGATGCCTCGTCGGGCATCTGAACCGGCCGGAAAGCTCGGTTGGAGCAATGCGCGAGCTGATGTCGAAGCGGCGTTTCCTCGCCCTTGCCGTGATGGGACGCACCGCCGAAGAGCCCATTACGAAGGCCATGGCGGACGACATGCTGAACGCATATCGGCGCTACACGAAGCCCATCATGCTGTACGCGCTCAACGCCGACTCGGTGCGCGGAGCCCTGGAGATTGCCAAGGCATACCCGATGCTGCGTGTTGTGATGCTCGGCATGGGCGGGCGCGACTGGCGTGATGCGATTCGCGCAGCCCACGCGGCAACCAACATCCTCCTCGAGACGTCAGGCTCCCTCGAGTGCGCCAAGCTGGCCGCAGCCGTCGAGACGATCGGACCGCATCGCGTCGTGTTCGGCTCGTGGTCGCCGCACACCAGCGCCCCCGTCGCCATCGGCATGGTTGAGGATTCCCGAATATCCGACGATGCCAAACGACGGATCTTCTGGGACAATGCAGTCCGCCTATTCGACCTGGACGGGGCTCCGACACCGGAAGGGGAATGAGCCCGGCGGCGGCCGCCGCCGGACCGACTAACGGCGTCGAAGCTCCAAGCACGCAACCGAGTGAGCGGGGATCGTCCATGCCATCGTCGCGCTGGCCCGGCGCACGGCTCGCCCCTTCAAGCTGACCTCGCCGGGGCCTCCCTTCGAGAAACGGGGATTTGCTTCGTCCTCGGCCTGCTTTGCCCACGTTATGCCGGGAACGCTCAACGGACCGGTGCCCGTGTGGGCGTCGAGGCCCGTGCCTGTCAGCAGCCATTCCTTCGCGTCTGAAGCAGGCGCAAAGCCTCGCACGTTGAGCGAAATGCGCATCGCCCGATCGAAGTGACGGTTCACGGCGATAATGTAGAGGGTCTTGCGGTCGGCGCTCAGGCTCGCCGAGCATTCCAGGTACGCGGCCCGTCGGACTGGGGGCGCCCATCCCAACGCGGGCGAGTCGAACGTCGGCGACGCCACGCGACTTTCGAGAAGCTGCGTTCCGAAGTGGCGGGTGAACATCTGGAGAGCCAGATAGGAGGCCGTCGGCGCGAAGCGTTCTCCCCGCAGCCCTATGGCGCCGATGAACAGCTTGTCCACCAGCTTGAAGTAGGTGGCAACCTCGACTCTGGGGTTCTCAATGAAAGCCAGCATTGCGCTTGCCGTATAGAGAGCGGAGCCGAGGGTCTTGCAATGATCCACGAACCTGCTGGAGGGCAGGACGTGGTAGAGCGTACCCCACTCGGTCACGGCTATACGAAGTCGTCGGGCATCCGCCTTCGGCAGTTTGCCGATCCGCCCGCTCAATGCCGCAAAACTGGCGCGAACGTGCGCGGTCGCTCCGACCGTTGCACGGTAGACCTCGCGGACCGTCCGCCCGCCATCATTGACGACCACAGGCGCGTAGGCATTGTGAACGGCAATGAAATCAACAAGGGGGCTCACTCGGCCGAGAACCACTTCATCCCAGTTCCTATGCGTCGTGTTCCAATAGCTTTCATTGCTGATGGCCCCGATCTTGATGCCGCGATCCGCGCGGCGCATCGCTCGGGCGAACTCGGCGCACTTCTCGGCGTATTGCCGGGGCGTCATCGCGATGGGGCGCGTCGAGGGGGAGCCGTCGTCCATGTAGACTTCGTTCCCGATCTCCCACCACGTTACAGAGGACTTTCGGTCGGAACCTCTGTTGACATACCGAACCCAATCGGCAGCCTCCTGGGCCGTCCCTGTCCCAACGTTGGCCGTTAACAGAAGGCGTGCACCCGTTCGCCGCGCGAAGTCCAGCATCTCCTCGGTGCCAAGCGTGTGGCGTGACTTGGTCTCGCCCGGAAGGCCAGGCTGCCATGGGCGCTTGGCTTGTAGACCGAGTCCGTCACGCCAATGGTAGTAGTCCGAGAAGGTGCCGCCAGGAAAGCGGATGAGGCTCACTCCGAGGTCGCGAGTGAGGCGGAGGATCTCGGGGTCAAGTCGGCCCCTGGCCTCATCCCATATCCCGTTCCCGTTCCAGACCCATTCGGTATTGATGCCGTAGAGCGTGCGCGGGATCGTTCGCTTCACTCGCGCAACGCCAACCTCGAACCGAGCCGGCAAGGGCGGCCCAGGGTCGGGCCGGTTGGCCTGAAGCCGGGCAGGCACCGCAAGCGTCAGCGCCAAGTCATCGAACACTGCGGTGCCCGATGTGCCGTTTACGATGCACACAAACACGATCTGCGCGGCATCGGGAGTGTCGGGCAGCGACAGGATATCCTCCATGCGCGCCTCGCTGAGGCTTGCCACGCCGCGCGTCAGGGTCGCGCTCGCAAGGACGGCGCCGGATGTCGAAAGGACGAAAGCTCCCGCCACCGCCACGGCGCGCCCCGACGCGGATAGCGAACCCGCAAGATAGAGCTTCTTTCCCCTGTAGGCCGCAGCGGGAACTGCCTGCCCTATGCCGAAAGGCTTGTGCGTATCCGTGTTGGCGGCGGTCGGGCGCAACGCGGCCGCGTGTCCGGCGCCGAACGGAGAGGGTACGATGTCAACGCGGCCCTTGCCCGACACCTCGGCATCAAGCGTCCATCCCGCAGGCGGTCTGCCCTGTTCCTCGAAGCCCGGGTTTTTCAGCAGGCCCGACGGGTGCTGCAGGCCTCTGAGGCCCGCGACGGCCACGCCAACGCCGACCGCGGCTACGAGGACCGCCACACACAAACGCGCAATGCGCATCGTTCGCATACCCTTCCGTCCTCCATGATTCGATACGGCGCAGCGGGGCTCCTCGGCGCATCTCCCCGAATCACCCTGGAGTGCGCCTTGCGCCTCGGATTGGAAGTGGCTATAATCGCTACGGAACGGCTGGCGGACAAGGGAGGCCGGTATGGGACGGACACGCATGAGTCGTCGGGATTTCGTGAGGGCATCGAGCGCAAGCGCTGTGACGGGCGCGACTCTGCTGCTCGGCGCTGAGAGCGCAATGCGCGCGACTCCCGCTGATGCGAAAGAAGCCCTGAAGGATTGGGGCAATCCGTGGCGTCCGCCCTGCCACAAGCGACTGTCGGACCAAACGCGCCTTCTTGCCCATCGCGCCATCTCCGGCGAACATGGGCGCACGATGGCTCCTTCGACGGCCAAGCTCGACGAGGCCGAGGTGAAGGGCATGACACCGGACATGCGCTACGCGCATGCGGTGATGCTCGCGGCTCGGACGGCGCCACTCCGCATTAACGCCGGCGAGCTGGTTGTCGGTTCGGCTTCGCTTCTTGAGGCTGCTGGGCACGTGACGCCAATATCGGGCGATCCGAGCGTTAGTCATACGACGATCGGCTTCGCCGCGGCACTGGCGGAGGGATACGACGGCATACGCCGCAGGATCGAAGCGCGGCTTCGGAAGGGCAGCCTCGATGCGAAACAGAGGGACTTCCTCCGCGCCATGGAGCTGTGCCTTGATGCCGCGGACGTGTGGCGTGAGAGGCAAATCGCCGCGCTCAACGAGCTGGCGGCGACCTCGGCCGGGACCGATCGCGCAAGGTATGCCAAGCTTGCCGACATGCTGACTCGCGTGCCGAACCGGCCGCCGCGCACGTTCCATGAAGCCGTGCAGGCGCTGTGGTCCATGTGGTCGTTCCAGCGGCTCATGGGAAACTGGTCGGGGATCGGGCGCATTGACGAGATGCTTGGCCCGTACCTCAAGGCGGATCTGGCAGCCAACCGCATTACCCTTGACGAAGCTCGGGAGATACTTGCGCACTTCTGGATCAAAGGTTGCGAGTGGATCGGCGTTCCGGGCGCAGGGGGCGGATCGGGCGACGCGCAGTTCTACCAGAACATCGTTCTGGCGGGAGTGGACGCGGAAGGACGCGAAGTGACCAATGAGGTCACCTATCTCGTCCTGGACATCGTCGAGGAGCTGCACATCAGCGACTTCCCGATCGCCGTTCGGCTCAATAAGCAGACGCCCGATAGACTGCTGCGCCGCATCGCGGAAGTCCAGCGACATGGCGGCGGCATCGTTGCCCTCTACAACGAAGAAACGGTGATCGCCGGCTTACGCCGCATGGGCTTCTCGCTTGCCGAGGCGCGCAGCTTCGCCAACGACGGATGCTGGGAAGTGCTCATCCCCGGCAGGACGACTTTCTCCTACGTGCCTTTCGACATTCTGGCCCACCTGCAAGACGTCAGCGGTTCACGCACGGGCAAGCCGCCTCGGGAATACGCCGGATTTGATGAGCTGTATGCGGCATTCATGGCATCGTTGCGCGAGTATGTGGACAGACACCACAGAATGGCCGACAACTGGTGTACGGGCGGACCTCCCACGCCTTTGCTCTCCCTGCTCGTTGATGACTGCATCGAGCGCGCCAGGGGCTACTACGAGCGTGGGTCCCGATATTACATACTGGCTCCCCATGCGGGAGGTATGGCGGATGTCGCAAACAGCCTCCTTGTCATCAAGGACCTGGTCTACGATCGCAAGCTGCTCACTCTCGCCGACCTGGCCGAGGTACTGCGCAGCAACTGGACGGGACAGGAACACCTGCGCAGCAAGATCACGAGGGCATTCGAGTTCTACGGCAACGACAGCGAAGCCGCCGATGCCATGATGCGGCGCGTGTTCGACGATTACACGGCGATCGTGGCCGAAGTGCCGCAGCGCAACGGAGTGCTTCGACCGGCAGGCATCAGCACATTCGGACGTCAGATCGAGTACGCCCCGAATCGAACAGCCACAGCCTCCGGGGCGCATGCAGGCACGTACCTTGCGAGCAACTGCTCGCCTGCGCCGGGAACCGACATCCATGGCCCGACCGCGGTCCTGCGGTCATACTGCAAGCTGGACTTCGAGCGCACGCCGAGCGGAGCCACCGTCGAACTGAAACTCCATCCTGAGAGTGTCAAGGGCGAGAAGGGCATCGCGGCCATGGCGGCGCTCATGCGAACGTTCGTGCAGCTCGGAGGCTGGTACCTCCACATAGACGTGGTTGACTCGGCGCTCCTCGCCGACGCCCAAGAGCATCCTGAGAAGTATCCGAACCTCTCCGTGCGCATCGCCGGATGGTCCGCCCGTTTCGCCACGCTCAACAAACAATGGCAGGACATGATCATCCAGCGGACTCAACAATACGTGGCCTGATCAGGCCGGTCGGCCTGCTCGAATATGGGCGGAGCCCATCGCGACCGGCTTCCGCCAAGCCCTGAAGGGGCGACACATGGTAGCCTGGTCCAACGGGCCAGGGCAAACGGTCCACGGCGCATCCTCCGCTCCAACGGGCCAGGGCAAACGGTCCACGGCGCATCCTCCGCTCCAACGGGCCAGG
>JBBIQU010000152.1:0-10095 GCA_037442185.1 Chthonomonadales bacterium
AATCATCGCATCCACCGACCGAAAGGCAGAAAAGGGCAGTACCTGAACGACCACGACGATGATACGCCCTTTCCGGTGGGCGGTCAAGGGTCTCCGAGAGGTTACCGTGTCCATCGGAGCAAGCCCTATCAGCGGATCGGCACGCCCCCCATGCGCACTGACGTGGGGTAATCTGCCGACATGGAATACACCACATTGGGCCGCACGGGCATCCGGGTCAGCGTCATGGGTCTTGGGTGCGGAGGGCACAGCCGCCTTGGTCTCGCCCAGGGCAAGGGCGCAGAGAATGCCGTTGCCATCGTCAGGCGGGCGCTGGAGCTTGGCGTCAACTTCATTGACACGGCCGAGAGCTACGGCACGGAAGAGGCCGTCGGCAAAGCGCTGGCCGGGGTGCCTCGCGACAGCTACGTGCTGGGCACAAAAGCGGGCGTTTCGTGGCAGGGGCAACCGTGTTCGGCAAGCGACCTTCGCGCGCGCCTTGAGGCATCGCTCAAGCGGCTCCGGGTTGACCACGTGGACGTATACCATTTGCACGGCGTGACCGTCGAGGAGTACGCCCATGCGACGAACGAGCTGGTGCCCGAGATGCAGAGGCTTCGCCAGGCCGGTCTCATTCGGCACCCGGGCATCACCGAGCGATTCGCGGCCGATCCGGGCCATGCCATGCTGGAGCGAGCGCTGCAAGACGACTGGTTCGATGTCGTCATGGTCGGCTTCAACGTGCTGAATCAGTCCGCGCGCGACCGTGTGTTCGCCGTCACAAAGCCGCGCGGCATTGCGACGCTGTGCATGTTCGCCGTGCGAAAGGCCCTGAGCCAACCAGCCGAGCTTCGATCCGTAATCGCCGATCTGGTGGCACGAGGGATGGTGGATCCGGCCCACCTCGGCAGCCGCGAGCCGCTCGATTTCCTTCTCGAGCCCGGCGTCGCTTCCACGGTTCCCGAGGCGGCCTATCGGTTCTGCCGCCACGAGCCGGGACTCGATGTGATTCTCTCCGGAACCGGCACCGTAGCGCACCTCGAGGAGAACGCACGCTCCATCAACGCTCCGCCCCTTCCGAGCGGCGCACTGGCGCGCCTGCGCAATGCGTTCGCCCGGGTGGACTGCGTTTCCGGCAACTGACCGGCGGACAGAGACTTCGACGGAGCATTCGGACCCCGCCGACCGTAGAAGGCTCTATTGCGCCCTCAGAGGCGTAACCTGGGGGAGACCAATGGCCAACGTGATCAACTGGTTCGAAATACCGGCGCAGGATGTGGATCGGGCGTGCGGCTTCTATTCCGCCCTGATCGGCGCTCGGTTCCAGCGGGACCCGCAGATGCCCGACAACGCCTTCTTCGAGCATGGCGACAGCAGCGTCGGCGGTGAAGTCTGCCGCGCCGACTACCTGAATCCCGGATCGGGCGGCGTCCTGATCTACCTCAACGCTCCCGAGGGCGTCGCCGAGGCGCTGAGTCGGGTCGAGGCTGCAGGCGGCAAGATCGTGATGCCGCGCCGAGCGATCGGTCCCCACGGCTACATCGCCGTCGTCAGGGACACGGAAGGCAACACGATCGGCCTTCACAACATGGAGAGCTGACTGCGGCATGGGAAGACGCACACTCCATATGGCCGCCGCCTCGATTCTGGCCGCGTCGGCAATGGCGGGACCGATCCAGCCGGCGCCAAAGAAGGGACGAGCCATGGTTTTCATGTTCTTCGTGTCGGGCCGGCCGCGAGGCCGTTTCGATCAGGCCCAGATCGAACAGATGCAGAAGGCGCACATCGTAAACATGAAGCGGCGCTACGATGAGGGCGTGCTCAAACTCGCAGGCCCGTGCGCAGACCCAGACCAGAAGCGGCGCGGGATCGTGCTGCTGGATATGCCCGGCGTCAAGGGCATCGAGAAGCAATTCGTCGAAGATCCATACGTTGAGCACGATCTGCTCACTATCGAGGCCATGCCCGCGACCGCGCACCTACTCGACCTCGGCAAGCCCGAACCGTCAGGGATCGAAGAGCACACCATCGTGCTGTTCGAGGCTTCCGAGCAGGATCGCAACTTCAGGGCGAGCGCCGAGCACTACGCGCGCATGGCGAAGGCCGATCGGCCTGCTGTTGCTCTGGTCATGTCCAAGCCGGGCAAACTGCGCATGGTCCTCATCTTCCGTGACAAGGACCACGAGAGCGTGCGCAAGCTCGTGGAGACCGATGTCGCTGTGGTGAAGGGCAGCTTGCGGCCGTTGATCCGGAAGCAGTGGCTCGGGAAGGGAGCCCTCGCTCCCGTTCCGTAGCCTGCCGGTTCCGGTCGGGTGTGTGCCATATCACTGGGACTGATTGCCGACCAGACGTTCGAGCATAGCCGTCGTCGCTCGCGATGACGGGGCGTGTGCCGCTCGTGCGGCTTCGTTGGATGTCATGTGAGGGCGAGCCAACCGCAGCGGGCCGATTGCCTGCTCGTCGTAACGTAGGTGGTGCGGTTGACTCGCCCCTACAACGTCGGGCGTGCGCGCTTGCTTGCGGCCAGACGGACCACGCGCCGGTCACCGGACATCAGCCGTCAACCGGCCGGTACGCTCTGGCGTCGCTGCGATCCGGCGCCTCCTCGTCCGTATGGCGAGCGGGCATGGGCTACAATGGTCCATGCCAACCGTTCGTACCGCTCAATGATGATTGCGGCCCTTCTCTTCGGGATGGGGTTCGGCTTTGCCGCCGTCGTGCAGCCGGGACCCATGCAGGCCTTCTTCCTCTCCAGAATCGCGCAGGTCGGCTGGCGCCGCACCCTTCCGGCCTGCTTCGCGCCCATCATCAGCGATGGACCCATTGCCTTGCTCGTTCTCACCGTCTTGCGCACGGTTCCGGAGCATGTTGCCCGAATGCTCCAGGTGCTTGGAGGCGTGGTCCTGCTTGGCCTTGCCTATGCCATCCTCCGCAAGGGCCGCAGCAGCCAAACGCAAACGTCCGTCGCCGATGGAAGCGCGCCACGAAGCCTCGGTCAGGCTGTTGCCGTGAACGTCGCCAACCCGGGGCCGTACCTCGGGTGGAGCCTCATCCTGGGGCCCGAGGTCATGCGGCTCTGGCCCCATCATGCCGCTGCGGCCATTGCGGTCATAGCCGGCTTCTACGCAGTTCTAACGCTGGGCAACGCTCTGACGATCGTCGCCATGGGCAGCCTGCAGTCGCTGGGCGACAGGACTATGTCACGGCTGCTGCCCATTTCGGCGGCCGTCCTCGCCGCTCTGGGCATCTACCGCATCGTCACCGGACTTCTGTAGGAAGGAACTCCCGGCCTGCTTCGCGAACCGACTTGCGACCGTCATCTTATGGAGTGTTCCATGCCCGACTTCCCGCGCACCATTGTCGGCGGCGTATCCATGCCGCGCATGATCATCGGCAGCAACTGGTTCCTTGGCTACAGCCACTGCACGCCGGCCAAGGACAAACTCATCCACGCGAGTTTCGAGGACTACCGTAAGCTTGCGGACCTCCTCGAGGTGTTCCTTCGCGCCGGCGTAGACGCCGTCATGGGCTTCGGCCGCAACGAGCTGCTGCAGGCTGGCGTCAAGGAAGCCGAACAGCGGGCAGGGCGCAAGTGCATCATCGTTTCGACGCCGTCGCTGCCCCACGACCGCAGCACAGCGGTCAAGGGGTTCGATATGGACGAGGTACGCCGCCTGCTTGATGCCGAAGTCGGGTGTGGGGCGACATTCTGCATGCCGCACACCAGCACCACCGACGACATGGTGGACAACTGCGCGCGCGAGGTTCGCCACATGGCGCCCGTCTTCGCCGAGATGCGAACGCGCGGGCTGATCCCGGGGCTCAGCACCCACCTGCCGCAGACGATAGTCTTCACCGACGAGACGGGACTCGATGCCGAGACCTACATCTGCATCTACAACTCGATGGGCTTCCTGATGCCGCTTGAGGTGGACTGGACCCAGCGGATCATCCACAATGCCAGGAAGCCGGTGACGACGATCAAGCCGATGGCCTCCGGGCAACTGCGTCCCTTCCAGGCGTTCACTTTCGTATGGAACACCTTGCGCCCCCAGGACATGGTGACCGTCGGCTGCATGACACCCGACGAGGCCCGGGAAGTCATCGAGATGTCGCTCAGCATACTGGAGCGCCGCTCGGCAGACCTGGAGCTACAGGAAACGCGCTCGAAGGCCACAGTGAAGCAGGCAACCGCCTGAGCTACCGACGCGACCGGACCGGGGCTATGCCCTCCGCTATACTGCGTTGTTGGGGCGACCATTCGCGGTCCCCGAACTTCCGCAGTTACGGCCCGAATCTGGGCATTCCTGATCTCGGCGCCGGGATTTGTCTTCACTACATTTGGGCTGTGGGCGGGCGGCCGGCGAGACCGGATCGCAGCAGGTCCGGGCCCTGCGCAGTCCTGACGGATGCCCAGCCGCTCGGACCGTCAGTGCCAGTAACGGCAAGGTCGCTCCTCCCCGCATGCTCATGCTTTGGCCTGCAAGGCCGTCCGTCGGTACAATGTCCGGGTGAACGTGCTTGTGTTTGCGATAGCGACCGTGGCCGCGCTGCTGACGGCGACCGAAGCGCCGTTCGAGCGGCCGCGCGTCGGCTTCATCTGGCATTTCCCATTCGTGGATGTCGGCACCCAGCACATGGCGGCGTCCGGCGCAACTTCGAACATAGCGCGGGTGCCATGGGCTGTGGTGCAGCCCGAACCGAATCGGTGGGACTTCACGTGCCTCAAACGGCAGATCGCCGAGGCCGAGAAGGGCGGCTTCGGTCTCGTCTTGCTCCTGGAATGCAATCCTTTCTGCTCGCCGGGATGGCTGAGGGAGCAGGTGCGGGCGGCAGGCGAGAGCGCTTGCGGGCCCGACGGCGCGATGAGCGACATCCCGTCCACCACATCGCGCCTCTTCGAAGCCGCACAACGCGAGATGATCCGACGCACGCTTGCGGAAGTTCGGCGCCTTGACACGCAGCGCGTTGTCAGTCACTTTCAGTTTGGCGTCGAATGGTGGTTCCCGCCGGAGCATCGGTATGCAGCCGCCGACCTCGAGCGTTTCCGCGAATGGCTGAAACGTCGCTATCGCTCCGTGAAGGCGCTCAACGATGCCTGGCAGACGTCCTTCGCCTCATTTGCCGCTGTGGAGCCGCCGAGACTCGCCATCGGCAGCAGGCTGTGGGAGAAGGGAAGGGAGGGTCTCGTTTCAGTCGAGCCGGTTGGCGACGATCCGATGGGGAGGGTGGCCGCCTACGACTGGGCCACGTTCTGGCATGCATCGGCGGCTGCCTATGTAGACCGGCTGGCCTCCATTGGTCGGCGGCTCGGCGCCCATCGTCCCGCCATGAGCTTCCTGACGTTCTCGTTCGCCCAGGGCATCGAGTGGGACTATGTGGACTGGTCGGCCATCCGGCTTGATGCGTTCTGCCGGGCCGCTCGCGACATATTGGAAGTCGGCATGCAGCTTCCTGTGGCGCGGGGTGATCTGTTCAGGATCGCTGTGGGCCTCGACATTGCGAGGAAATACCGCAAGCCGATGAACGTCATTGACCTGCTGGACTTCACGGACGGCGTCAAGGCAGGGCGTGCCGTTCACGAACGAGCGACAGAGGTTGCCGTTCAGCACGGCGCTTCGGCGCTCTATTACTGCTGCTGGAACGGAGCCAAGGACTTCAACTTCTACCCGGACTGGCCGCTGGAGGAAATCAACCGGATGGTGGACGGCGCCGTCCGGCAACTTGAGCGGGTGAAGGGCGCTCAAGTGGTGCCTGACGGAGCGATTATCCTGCCCATCGTCCCGGCCACTCCCGGAACCGAAGCGAAGCGCAGTCGAGCGGCCGCGGCATTCATGGGCTGGTACAAGCTGCTTTGGGCCATGGGCCTGACTGTGGACGTGCTGACCTTAGATGAGATCGAGCAGGGCAGGAGCCTGCGATATGAGTGGCTTCTCGTGCCTGCCTGTGACATCATGCCGCGCAAGGCAGCAAGTAGGCTTGCGAGCATCCTGCCGCCGGCGAGAGTCATCGTAGCCGGCAGCGGGCCGACGGAAGACGAGCGCGGCATTCCGATGCCGAACGCCTTGCCCCGCGCAACGCGCATCGCGGACTTTGGCGGCGAGTACGCAGGGACCATGACACGCGACGCCGCTGCCGGCGATACGCCGCCGCTGGTGATGTGGCGGCCCGAGACCGCCGAACACAGGGCGACGCTCCACCGGGCCAGACATGCGACCCGGGACCTCCTCAAGCACGCCGGCGGCAATGCCCGGCTCATTGGACCTGCCGATACGGTAACCTGTGTGACAAGGCGCGGAAACGGGAGGCTGATCGCGCACCTGGTGAACCTCGGCGATCGCCCGATCATCGGGAGCAGACTGCTCGTGCCGGGCGCCAGTGGGCAACGCGTCGCCATTGTTGCCGACGGACGGAGCGATGGCGGCGATACCCGCGCCGACTCGATGGGGATAGTGGAGCTGCCGACGTTTCGCGTGAGCTGTGTGCTCAGCCTGCCGGAGCCGCGGCGTCAGACTGCCCAATCATCAACTAACTGAAGGAGCCGCTTGCCGTGCATTCCGAGATGGTCGTGCTCGAAGGCCACATCATCGATTCGCTCACGCTGTCGCGTGTTCTGGATACCGTTCTCATGCTCGACGGGGCCTACGAGGTCTCAGGGTTCCGCATGGGCAGAACGAAGGAGGAACCGAGCCGCGCGGAGATCATCGTGTCGGGACCGGACGCGCCGACGCTCGAGCGGATACTCCACGACATCGGCCAGCTCGGAGCGGTCCGCCGCGAGCAGGCACAAGTCCGCCATGCCCCGGCTCCGCGCGACGGCGTGTTCCCCGACGGTTTCTATTCGACAACGAACCTCGAGACCGACGTGTTCCTCGAGGGGCGTTGGGTGCCGGTGAAGTACATAGAGATGGACTGCGGCATTGTTCTCGATCTCACCGGACCCGAGCCGAGAGCCGAATGCGTCCCGATCGGTCTCATCAGGGAAGGCGACATGGTGGTCGTGGGCGATACCGGAGTGCGTGTCCGACCTCTCCCGCGCATAGAGCCGAGCAGCGCCTTCCATTTCATGGGCAGCGGCGTCTCGTCGGAGCGACGGAAGGAGATTGTGGTCGCCGCGGTGGCACGCGGCATGCGCGAGACCCGAGATGCGGGGCTTGGCATACTGGTCGTCGGCGGTCCCGCTATTGCCCATACGGGAGCGGGGCAGTACCTTGAAGCTCTGATCCGCGCGGGCTGGGTGGATGCGCTGTTTGCCGGGAACGCCCTCGCGACCCACGACATAGAACATGCCCTTTACGGCACATCGCTCGGCGTTGATATGAAGACGGGTCTCGCAGCCGCCCACGGCCATGAGCACCATCTGCGCGCCATCAACACCATTCGGAAGTGCGGCAGCATCGGCGAAGCGGTGAGCCAGGGCGTCCTACGATCGGGCATCATGCACGCCTGCGTTCAGGGCGGCGTCAAGACGGTCCTCGCAGGCAGCATACGGGATGACGGACCCTTGCCGGAGGTCATCACCGACACGGTGAAAGCGCAGCAAGCGATGCGCGAGGCGGTTCGCGGTGTCGGCATGGCGATCATGGTAGCGACAACGCTGCATTCGGTGGCGACCGGCAATCTGCTGCCCGCAACCGTCACCACGATATGCGTTGACAATGCCGCCGACACGGTGATCAAGCTGATGGACCGGGGCACCCATCAGGCATTCGGCCTTGTGACCGATTGCGAGTTCTTCCTGAAGGAGCTGGCGGCTCAACTCGGGCTGTAGACCGGGCGGGCGACGAATGACCTGCCTTAATGCAGGCGGGACGCCTGCGCTACGACGGTTTCGGCGGGACGCCTGCGCTACGAGACCTGCCTGCGTGGGTTAGTCCCGTCCCGCTCAGGGGATTTGGCTCATCGGCTGGACGGGCTATATCGCCGCACGCATGGGCAGATCGGCGACGAAGAACTGCTCGCCCTGCGGGTCTGCGCGGACGTGCCATCGCCCATCGGGACCGATCACGCCGGAAGGCGAGGAACACGGCATCGTCACGGGATGGGCGCTATCAACGGTGACGATCCAGACGCGCGCGGCCTGGGCGCGGAGCTGGAGGTTCGATTCGTGATAGGCCCATGCGACGCGTGACCACTCGCCTCCGTCACGCCCGCCGTTGACGGCGTGGAAGATGACCTTGGCGCCCATCCGCGACAGTGTCTGCGTCAGGTGCGGGTCATCCATGGGAGTGCAGCCGGGGTTGGCCCAGAGGTCGTTGCAGATCAGGGCGCCCACCCGGACGCCGTCAAGGTCGAACGTCCGGAGCGGCGCCGTGCCGAACTCGTTGATCTCCCCGCTTGGTTGCTCGTCGAGCGTGCCGCAGAGAAGGGTCTTGGCGTGAAAGCCGAGAAACGCTCCCGAGCGATCGTAGAAGCGCACCTCATTGTACGTTGTCCGCAGGCCGGCAGCCGGCGCTCCGGGAGGGTCATGCTCGACGTAGCAGGTGCCGAGCGCAAGCGCGATGCCGGCCTCGGCCGCCGCGCGCGTGACGATGGAGAGACCCTGTTCGACTTCGCGCGGATCGAAGTTGGAGGTGTAGCCGCTCAATGACCCCTCCGGTGTGAGCAGCACATCGCATCGAGACATGCGCGCGTGCTCGATCGCCCGCATTATCCCTGTGACATTCCCGCGAACGTCGCGCGTTACCGCCAGTTGCGCGCCGCAGACCCTCATGGCAATCCCTCTCAGAGCGCTTGAGGACCCATCCGTTCCATGATGCGCCCGGTCAGGTCCTTCACTTCCTCAACCCTATCGGATGGACAGACCAGCGTCGCATCCGGAGTATGAACAATGACGAGCCCTTCGCAACCCACCGCGGCGATGAGATGGCCCGGATCGGTTCCGGCCACAAGGGTCTCGCGGCAGTCCTGCAGCACGACCGTCGGTGCGTGCAGCCGGTTTCCGTCCTCATCCGATGGACAGGTGAGGGCGAAGTTGGCCCAGTTGCCGACGTCCATCCACTCCAACCGCATGGGTACCGCCGCCACGCGGTAGTCCGGATCCCGCGACGCCCTCTCCATCACCGCAAAGTCCACGCTGATCTTCCGAAGCCTCGGATACGTTTTGCCGAGCACGTTCGCGCGCTCGGCCGTGTCCCACGCGTCGGAAATCCGCTTCAGGCCGGCGAAGGTTTCGGGTTCGTACCGGCTCATGCAGTCGAGCAGCGTCGCAGCATGCCAGACGAACATGCCGCTGTTCCACAGGTACCGGTCGGGTCCAGCTTCGAAGTATTCGGCGGCCAGGGGCGGTTTCGGTTTCTCCTTGAACTCCTCGACGGCCACGACTCCATCGCCGAGAGGCGCGCCGATGGCAAGATAGCCGAAGCCGGTCGCCGGCGCGGTCGGCCGAATGCCGAACGTCGCCATTGTGGCAGGGTCGCGTTCTACGATGCTGAAGCCCCGATCGAGGTACGAACGAAAGGCATCCACTGGCCCGATGATGTGGTCGGCTGTCACGGCCGCGAAGACGCCATCGGCATCGAGTTTGCGAAGGATCGTGGCGCTGAGGCCGACCGCATTCAGAGTATCGCGCCCGGTCGGCTCGCCGAAGAACATATCCGAGCGGAGCTCCGGAAGCGCGGCCAGTATGACGGCTCGGTGTTCCTCAGCCGCGCATACGCAGATCCTATCGGGGGGGATCAGCCCATCGAGACGCTCCCAGGCCATCTGCAGCAGACTCCTGCCATCAAGAAACGGAATGAGCTGCTTGGGCCTGCCCTTCCGACTCATGGGCCACAGGCGCGTGCCGGATCCGCCTGCCATGATCACTGCGTACCGCATGTCTTGCCATCCTCCTCGACGAGCCGAATACGGCGATGCTGCCTTTGGTTTCGACGCAGGCGGGCCTCGCTCCTGTCGGCAACAGCTATCGTTACGACCAAAGGCGGCGCACGTGCGCCCGTTGCCGTTACGCCCGACGGGTGTACGTTCGGGGATTGGTGCGGTTACGGCCGACGGGTGTACGTTCTTATGGCCGCAGGGTGTACGTTACGGCATCGGCGCCGTTACGGCCGAAGGTCATGCGTCTCGGCGTCCGTTGTCGTTACGGCCGCAGGCCGTGTAGCCGCGGGTTCTCCC
>JBBIQU010000153.1:0-9899 GCA_037442185.1 Chthonomonadales bacterium
GCTGCGAGGATCGCAATGATGGCGATCACGACGAGCAGCTCAATCAGCGTGAAGCCGGTGCGGAGCGAGGGTCTCATACCTTGCCTCCATGGAGTTGGATTGTTACGGAGCACGCCTTGCGGGGACTTGCCAACTTGCGGAGAGGGTCTTGCCGTAGTGCGCGATACGGCAAGTATACCAACTATTCCACGTGTGTCAACGCAATAGCGTTACCGGGTTAACGTATGCTGGGACAGTACGGTTTCGACCATTTTACGCCGAATGCCGGACTCCACGCGCACGGTCAGCCTTGGGCCGAAACAGCCGCGACGGCATCGCAAACGCGCGCGACGTTGCGTTCGTTCATGGCGGCAACGCATACCCGGGAGCTGTCTACGGCGTAGATGCTGAACTCGTTGCGCAACCGATGGACAGCTTCGACGGACAGGCCGAGGAACGAGAACATCCCCTTCTGGCGCACGATGAAACCGAAATCCCGGTCGAGCCGCTTCTCGCGCAGAATGGAAGCGAACATTTCGCGCATCTTCTTAATGCGAGCCCTCATGTTGTCGAGTTCGCTGCGCCAGAGCGCCGACAGGTCAGGATCGTCGAGGACAAGGGCAATGGCCTGAGCCCCGAAGGATGGAGGATTGGAGACGCTGGCGCGCACGACGCGCTTGAGCTGGCTCAGCACGCGCGTGGCCTCTTCCTGCGAGGTCGTAACGACGGTCAGGCCGCCGACCCGCTCACGGTACATGGAGAACGACTTCGAGAACGAGTTGGCGATCAGGCAGGGGATGCCGGCTTCGACGAACGCTCGGACGGCGAAGGCATCCGCGTCGAGCCCGTCACCGAGCCCCTGATACGCGAAGTCGAAGAACGGCACCAGTTGCCGTTCTGCCACGATATCGCGGAGTTTGAGCCATTGGTCGCGCGTAGGGTCCACCCCGCTGGGGTTATGGCAGCAGGCATGCAGGAGGACGACGCTGCGTTCGGGCAGCTGGCCGATGCGCCCCGCCATCTCCGGGAAGTCGAGATCATGGGATCGGGGATCGTAAGACGGGTACTGGTTCACCGTGTGGCCCGCGGCCTCGAACAATGCGCGATGGTTCTCCCAGCTCGGCGTGCTGAGCCAAACCGTTCTGCCCGGAACGAAGCGGCTCAGAAGCTCGGCGCCGACGCGCAACGCACCGGTGCCGCCGAGGGTCTGAATGGTCACCGCGCGGCCTTCGGCTATGGCGGCGGACTCGCGACCCAGCACGAGCTCCTGCACGTGACGGTTGTACGACTTGACCCCGTCAATGGGCAGGTAGCCCTTGCTGTCTTCCTTCTCGATCCATCGGCGCTGCGCCTCGGCGATGCACTTGAGGATGGGAACCTTGCCGTTCTCGTCAAGGTAGACTCCGACCCCGAGGTTCACCTTATTCGGGTTCGGGTCCGCCAGGAACGCCTCGGTGATTCCGAGGATGGGGTCGGGCGGAGCTTGCGGTACCTCCGCAAACGGCGATCGGGTTTCCATCGGCAATCCTCCAAACCCGTCTGCGCCGCCCCATTGCCGGGCAGGCGAAGACGGCGATGTTTCAGCCTCATATTGTAGCGCGGGCTGAGCTTGAGCCGTGCATGCGGGTGCCGCCTATGGCCGGCGCATCCGAAGCCTGATCGTCTGGATTTCGAACGGACGAACGCTCAGTCTCACGCTGCCGCCCTCGATGGGAAGCGAGACCGGGGCTTCGTCGAGTAGGTTCACCGACCATGCTTCGGCGATGGGCCGATCCATGCTCAATGGCGCATCCGCAACGTCGCGGCCGCGCGACTCATACATTCGTACGATGATGTCGCCCTTGGGCGCGGGTCTGACGGAAGTCACCACAAGCCCTTCCGGAAGCGGACCCATGAGGCTCCGTTGCGCTCCGAACGTTCCGCTGTGGGGTTCGGCCTTGACGGCAATGAGCGGGTGGTTCATTTCGACGCCCCGCCGGGGAAGATCTGCATCGCGCCAGTCGCCCTTGTGAGGGTGCAGGGCATACTCAAAGGCGATCCGCTTGCCGATCTGGAAGCCGCTGTCGGAGCTCATGCCGGGCTCGTAGCCGCCGCCGAAGCCATACGCGACGATGCAGGCGCTCCTGAGCAGCGAGAGCAATATGGCATTGTCGAGGTGGTTCACCCCCGGCAGGCCTCGTGTGAGCAACGCCAGCCCCACGGTTCCATCGGATCGGTCCGTCCAGTTCTGCGCAGGAAACTCGATGCCCTCGGGGCGTTCCATGGCTCCAAACGGTATCTCATCCCATCGGGCGGCATCGTGAATGCTCGTAACGAACGCCGCGCGATACCTGACGAACTTCTGCCGATTGAGGACCTCGGTTCGTATGGTGAGCGTTCCGCAACCCTCGACCAATCGCGCCACGGTCCGGTAAGAGCCTTCGCCAAGCCCACCCTCGATCCGGATCTCCGAGTAGACCGGGCCATGCAGCGCCTCGATTCTGTCCGGCCGGCGGCCATTGCTGAACGTTGCATCCGCCGCGAGCGGATGGCGCTCTTTCATGGCGATTCTGCTGCCGCCGTCCAGCGGGCGATAGGGTTCCCATAGGTCGCCCTCGTCCCGTTCTTGAGCGATCACGTTGGACGGACCGGCCAGCACGTTGCGCCCATCGGCGAGCGACCTGAGACCCACGAGCGCGCCTGAGGCATCGAAGTCGGCGCGCAGCGTGCCGTTGTTGAGGCTGCAGCCGTCGGAAAGGGGTTCCGCTGCCGGTTGGGGCGTCTCGTCGGGTATGCCATGGACGCGAAAGACCCGATGGCCGAGGGCAGGCACCGAACGAGCGAAGAAAGCCAGAGAGGCCGTGACCAGACCACCATCGGGTCCTCGCGACGCGTCGGCGATCTGAACGGGAACGTCTTCGCCCGCTTCGGTGGAAACGCGGACGCCCTTGATGCCCGAACAACCGAAGCCGACCTGCACGTTAACAAGATCGCTTCGCTCCCAAGCCAGAGCGTTGATCACGACGACGGGGATGCCTTCGCCCTGCGTGTCGGCAAGGGCCGCATACGCTTCCGCACGCCGATCGAGCGCCTCTGAAGCCAACCCTCGCGACCGCGCGTAGCTCGCCAGCGTGTCCTCGTAGACGTGGTCCGTCATCACGCCGGACATGAGATCGTGGGCCTGATTGAAGAGCATGGGTTCCCACGCGTCCCAGAGGTCTTCAGCGCAGCCCTCGACGCCTTCAGCGGTGAGGACGGCTCCGAGCGCCTCGGCATCGGTCAACGCGGCTTCGATCTCGCGGGTTGCCTGTTTCAGCTCGATTCTGCTGCTGTATGCTCCCTGGAAGATCGGGTTCATCTCGCCGCGCACAACCTGCCAGTCGTCTTCGGGCGGGACTGCGCGCTCGTAGTCCTGCGGCACCGAGATCAGAACCCGAGGCGTGCGATCCGCCGCATTCATCTGCCGGGCAAGTTCCGCAACGTGCGGCTCGGGCTCGCATACGTCGGCCCCGGCCGGCGCGGGACGCTCGTCGTGGCGGCAGAACGCATCGAGCATGGCGTAGCGCTGCTGCATGAATGCCGCGAACTCGTCGGGCGACTGAGGCGAACCGTAGCCCACGGCGTAGCTGTGGGGAAGCCAGTAGGCAGGGATCCTTGTGCCGTCAAGCGCCTCCCACCAGAACTCGGCGGGCGTGTCCGCGGAGGGTACCCCTCGGAAGAACCAGATTGAGCCGTAGCCGGCTTGCCGCAGAATCTGGGGCGTCTGAGCATGATGGCCGAACGTGTCCAGCTGCCAACCGATCGTGACGTCAACCCCAAGGACGCGGCGGAACCATTGCTTGGCGTGAGCGATCTGGCGAACGTACGACTCCGGTCCTGGCATGTTGCCGTCGTGCATGACGTGGGTGCCGCCGACGATGGCCAGGCGTCCCTCGGCCACAAAGCGCCGAAACCGTTCGGCCTCCTCGGGGTAGCGCGTCAGGAAGGGCTCGATGTAGCACATCTGATCGAGCGTGAACCGGTAATCGGGGTCGTGTTCGAGCAGCCGGAGCGCGAGCAGGATGTTGGGCAGCCCGATCTGCAGGTACTCCTCGCGCGTCTTGAAGACCGCGCCTTCCCAGTGGGTATGGGCGATGTAGTGGAGCGTCGGGGGCATGGAGCTCTCCTGTGGAACTATGCTTCGGGCGTGAGAGTGTGGATGACGGCTATTTCGGTGCAGTCGGCGAACTTCGGGCAGTAGACGCACTCTGTCCAGACCTTGCGTGGGAGCAGCGCCTTCTCAACGCGAGCGAACCCGAGCTTCTCGAAGAAATCCGGAACATATGTCAACGCGAAGATACGCGACACGCCAACGGCCGGCGCCTCCGCCTTGCACGCCTCGACCAGACGGCGACCGTAGCCTCGCCCCTGAGCTTCGTGGGCCACAGCGAGCGACTTGAGCTCCGCCAGGTCTTTCCAGCTCACGTGCAGCGCCGCGCAGCCGACGACGTGACCTTCCTCGACTGCCACGAAGAAGTCGCGCACGTTCTCATATAGCTGGCTCAGGCTGCGAGGGAGCATGAGGCCGCGGTCCGCGAACGCGTTGACAAGCCGATGGATCTCGGCAATGTCGGCGGTGACTGCCTTACGGATAGCGCCTGGCATCTTGCTGTGCTCCTTCCCCCGCGATGGGGAAGGCGTCATTGTACCCGCGCTTCCGAACCCGATTCGGCTCGATGGCTCATTACCATGGCGACAAACCGCGGAAGCATCATCACCTTACCGATCTTGCGGGGGTTCGTCATGACACGGTATAGCCATTCGAGGTTGGTGCGGCGCATCCAGTGAGGAGCCCTGCGCAGTCGCCCTGACAGGACGTCGAGGGTGCCCCCGACGCCGATCATGACCGGAATGCGAAGGACCTCGCGATTTCGGGCGATCCACTTCTCCTGTTTGGGAATGCCCATGGCAACGCACAGCACATCCGTGCCTGACCGGCTGATATCCTCGATCACCTGTGCCTCTTCGTCGGGGCCAAAGTAGCCGTGCCGAGCGCCGACAATGCGGCATCCGGGATACGTGTCTTGCAGCTTGCGAGCGGCTTCCTCGGCAACGCCGGGGGCGGCTCCAAGCAGGAAGAGCGATGCGCCCGTGGTCGGCGACCGTGCCGCGAGCTCCGCAACGATTTCGACGCCCGAGACGCGCTCGACCAGCCGAACGCCGAACCTACGCGCAGCCCAGAGTATCCCTGCGCTGTCGGGAGTGACGAGATCGGCCTCGCAGACGATCCTGCGGAGCTCCGTGTCATGCCGAGCTCCGACGCACATGGACGCGTCGAGAGTGACAACGTGATGGGGTCCGCCCTCTTCGATGAAGCCTTCCATGCAGGCCATGGCCTGTGCCATGGTGACTTCATGGACGCACACGTCAAGAAACGGCCGCCGAATAGGGGCGCAGGCGTGGGGATCGTTCTGCTGCATGTCAGCGCCATTATCGCCGTTCGATGAAGCAGGAGTCAACGCGCTCCCGCCCGCGGGCTAGCCCTTAATCCCCGTCAGCGTGACGCCCTGAATGAAGGTGCGCTGGGCGAAGAAGAAGATGATCACAATGGGCAGAGTCATGACCGTTGAGGCGGCCATGAGCATGGACCACTCGGCGCCGTGCTGGCTGACGAACCGCTGGAGTCCGATGGACAGCGTGTACTGAGCCGCGTCATTGAGATAGAGCAGGGGGCCGAGGAAGTCGTTCCACGCGCCGATGAAGGTGAACAGGCCCACTGTGGCAAGGGCCGGCTTGGCGAGCGGCATGATGACGCGCACAAGGATGGCCCCCTCGGAGCACCCGTCCATGCGCGCCGCGTCGCTCAGCTCGCCCGGGATGGTCATGTAGAACTGGCGCAGGAGGAAGATGAAGAACGCATTGCCGAAGAACGACGGCACGATGAGCGGCAGGATGGTCCCGATCCAGTGGAGCGACTTGAAGATCGTGAACGTGGGGACCATGGTCACCTGCCCGGGCAGGATCATCACCGCCAGCAGCGACAGGAAGACGAGGTTGCGCCCCTTCCAACGGATCCGCGCCAGGCTGTAGGCCACCAACGAACACGACAGAACCGTGCCGATCACGGTCAGCAGGCATATCTTGAGCGTGTTGAGCGTGTACTGTAGGAACGGCACGTATTGGAGCGCCCGCGGGAAGTTGTCCCACCGCACCGGGTTGGGCACCCACACGGGCGGCATGGCGAGCACCTGCTCGTCGGGCTTGACCGCGGTGCTGACGAGCCAGTAGAAGGGCAACGCGAACAGGATGCCGATGCCGATGAGCACGGCATGGGAAACGAACACTCTGAACGGCGATCGGCGTTGCAGCATCCTATGCGCCCTCGCCCGCGTAGTAGACCCATCGCGCCGAGCTTCGCAGCACGAGAGCCGTGCAGGCCAGCGTGACCACAAAGAGCGCCCATGCCATGGCTGAGGCGTAGCCCATGCGGAAGTCGAGGAACGCCCGGTTGAAGAGGTGCAGGGCATAGAACACGGTCGAGTCCTGCGGTCCGCCTCCGGTCATGACGTAGGCCTGCGTGAAATACTGGAACGAGCCGATCAAGCCCATCACGAGGTTGAACAGGATCACCGGCGACAGCATGGGGAGCGTCACGTGGCGGAACCGCTGGAGCATGCCTGCGCCGTCGAGAAGCGCCGCCTCCATGAGCGCCTCCGGCACATCCTGCAGGGCCGCAAGGTAGATCACCATTCCGCCGCCCGCGCCCCAGAGGCCCATGAGGATCAGGGCAGGCTTGGACCATGCCGGATCGGTGAGCCACCCGGGAACGTCGGAGATGCCGAGCCTCTGGAGCAGGACATTGACCAGCCCAATCTGGGGATTGAGCAGCCAGAGCCACAGGATCGAGGTGGCGACGATGGGGGTGATGGATGGCAGATAGTAGAGCGTGCGGTAGAAGGCCATGCCACGCAGGCGCTGGTTCAGCAGAAGCGCAATGCCCAATGACGCGATGAGGCCGACCGGCAGCCCGAACGCGACCATGTAGAGCGTGTTCCATAGCGACCTCCAGAACAGGTCGTCTTCGAGGAACATGGCGCGATAGTTGTCGAGACCGACCCACTTCGGTCGTCGAATCGCATCGTATTCGCAGAAGCTGTAGTAGAGCGACGCGACGATCGGATAGGCGATGAACACCGTGAAGCCGATGAGCCATGGCAGAGCGAACAGAAGGCCGTTGCGCAAATCGCGGCGGGATTGGGCAGAGCGGAAGCGATGGGACTGATGGGACGAATCGGACGAATGGGACAAATGGGACGAATGAGACACATGGGTCCCATTCGTCCCATCCGTCCCATACTGCCCATTCCCCCGCCTCATCTTGCCAGCTCCCGCTCGGCTCGGGCGAGCTCCTTCTCCATTCGGCGCTGGAGGTCGTCGAGGAGCCGGCGCGGGTCGCCCCCTCCGAGCGTGGCTTTCTCTTCGGCGCGGCCGATTTCGCGGGCGTATGTGGGCCAGATGGGGATGGGCGGCGGTCCGAAGGAGTTCTCGCCCTGGGCAAGCCCTACGGCGAAGCGGCGCAATGGGTCGCGCTGGAATGAGGGCCGGTTGCCCGCCTCAATGAGAGGGGGCACATTGCCTATGTCGAGGCAGAAGCGTTCGACCGGACCTGCGCTCGTCAGCCAGCTCAGGAACGTGAACGCGGCCTCCTTATTGCGACAGGCTTCGGGAATGACGAACACGCTGCCGCCGCTGGCGGTGGTATGGCGACGGCCTCCGGGTGGGTACGGCAGCGGGAACCAGCCCCAGTCCAGCTTCGGCGCGTACCGGCGGATATACTGCTCGGCCCACTCGCCGGTGAACCACATGGCCGTCTTGCCCACGAAGAACGGGCCGTTGGCGGTCTCGGTGCTGCCGAACGTGGTCTGGAACGCTTCCATCTTGCGGATATCGTACCGTTTGGAGTAGGACGCCATCCAGCGCAGCGCGGCGACGTTGCCCGGATGGTTGGCCGTTATGCGCCCCGTCGCCGGATCGTACCAACGGCCGCCGAACACGTAGGCCCAGGTGCCCAACCCTCCGGGGCGGAACCCGTAGCGGACAAAGTTGCCCCGGTCGTCATAGCGCGTGCAGGCCAGGGCGGCGCGGTCCAGTTCCTCGATAGTGCGCGGCGGCCGATCAGGATCGAGACCGGCTTCACGGAAGATGGCCCGGTTGTACGCGATGAAGACCGTGTTGGTGGTGGCCGCAAGGCCGTAGACCTTGCCCTGAACGCGCAGCATCCGTGCGACGCCCGGGGTGAACTCTCGGTCCAGGTCCCGTCCTGCCTTGCGAAGGTAGTCGTCCAGCGGCGTCAATACACCCCGGCGCGCATATCCGGCCAGCTCATCGGCCCAGACCGTGGACATGACATCGGGAGTCGCCCCTCCGGCGAACGCGATGCGGACCTTCTGGTAGCCCGAGTTGCCGAACTGCGACAGGATGCGCACGCGCAGGTTCGGATGCGTCCGGTTGAACTCGTCCACCAGCTTCCGCTGGATGTTGTACTCGTGCCCCGACCATCCGGTCCAGTAGACGATCTCGGTTCGGCTGTCGCGCGGCGCGCGGGCGCAGCCTGAGATGAGCAATGGGATGACCGTGAGCGTCGAAACGGCACGCCACATGCGTGTCATAGCGTCATCACAAGACGGATTCTAAGGCTCCAGTCACGCATCCGGCGCTTCGTGAGGCTCGTCAAGCATGAGCGTAAGCCGGTCAAGCAGTGGTTGTAGGTCGTCTTCGATGATGCTCCAGATGGTGTCGTCGTCTATACCCGGGTAGCCGTTGACCAGTCGGTTCCGCGTTGCGATCACCTGACGCCACGGCACCTCGGGATGAGCGTCGCGTATGGCATTCGGCACGCGAGTGGCGGCCTCGCCGATCAGCTCCAGGTTACGGAGTACGGCGTCATAGATGAGATCGTTGGCAACGAAAGCAGCTTGGTCCAACCCACGCGTGTACTCGAGGGCCTTCCGGGCGAACCCGATCATGTCCCCTGCGTAGAGGCGCCAAGCGCGGTCGCGATGATCAGGCACGAACGGCCTCGGCCAGGATGAACGGGCGGAGTTCAGGGCGGACCGCCTTCTCGGTGACAAGGTCCACGCTGCGCCCCAGGAGATCCTCGAGATCGAACTGCACGCCGAAGTAGCGGCGGGATGTGGCCGGTCCGTCGAAGTCAACCAGAATGTCTATGTCGCTGTCCGCGCCGGCGGAACCCCTCGCCACAGAGCCGAAGAGCGCCAGATCGCGAACACCGTACTGCTCGGCCAACCACGGTTTCCGCCGCGCCAGTGCCGCCAGTATTTGATCACGGTCCAGTGGCATGATCTGTCCCTCCAGGGCCGCTGGGGCGCACGCCGCATCGAGCGCCTGCCTGATGATGATACCTCCGTCCTCGCGCTCAGACCTCAATCCGTACGCCGCCGGGCAGCCGGAACCTCAGCTTCAGCACGCGCGTCTTCGGTTGCCAATCAGCCTTTGCGCCGGCACATCCGCGAAAGCTGTCCGTGATGGCGATGATCTCGGCTTCGCCCGTGAGCGCCGGATCGAACGAGAGCGTGAAGGTTCGGTCCTTCCAGAACTCCTGGGGCTCTGGGCCGTTGCGGGCTCTCCGGGTGAGGTCGAGGACGAACACGTGACGCTTCGTGACCTTGTCGGGTCCGGCGTACATGAGGTTGGCATCCCAGCCGGGCTCGATCCGGCGCCATCGGCGAACGCCGGCACGGTCGGCCTGATCGGCCAGGATCGTCATGCACTCGTGGGCAAAGGGCGACGACGGGTCCACGGCGTCCGGGAACCAGATGACGGCGCCCTTGCCGTATGGGAGAGCGAATCCCCCTCCCCCTTGCCCCCGCCCGCCAGGGGCGGGGGTAACGACGGCTGTATGCTCCGAAGCGCCAGGGGCGGGGGTAACGACGGCTGTATGC
>JBBIQU010000154.1:0-9718 GCA_037442185.1 Chthonomonadales bacterium
ACCGGGCCGAGCCAGAGGTCCCACTCCAGCGTTGCCGGGACGGCTTGCGCCTCCGTCGGGCGGTCGCGCCGGCCGCTTCCTCCGCTCTCATTCCAGGCGTACACCTCGCGGACATCGCCGATCACTCCCGCCCACACAAGCTCGCAGCAGCGTCGGAACGCATCGCTCGCCGTGCCCTGATTGCCCATCTGCGTGGCCAGTTGGAGCCGCGCCGCAGCGGCACGGACGGCTCTCGCCTCCCCGATCCAGTGGGTCAAGGGCTTCTCGCAGAAGACCGGCTTGCCGAGCTTCATGGCCATCATCGTCGCAGGCGCATGGATGTGGTCCGGCGCCGCGACGACGACGGCGTCTATCTCCTTGCCGGAACGCTCGAGCATCACTCGGAAGTCCGTATGCTTCGGCACGTCCGGAAGCTTGGCGTAAGACCTGGCTGCGCGCTCGGCGTTGACGTCGCACATGGCGACGATCCGCTCCATCTTCGGGACCGTGTCAACGAACCACTCGCCGCGCCCGCCGCATCCGATGAGCGCCACGGCGACCTTGTCGTTTGCCTGGTAGGTGCGCAGCGATCGGCTGTCCGCCAGCGCTGTCAATCCCGCCGCCAGCGTCTGTCGGCGCGTCATCCTTGCCGGCGATGCCTCTTCGTCTGTCGTGCCGTGCTTCCTCATCCGAGACCTGTGGCCCCGGGCAGGGTTCCGGTCTCAGATGCAAGTTCGACGGAAACTTCTAAGGTGCCTTCAGCTTGTGCGTGTCGCGTGCGTGTCGTTCCTTGTGTAAGCTCCCACGTAGGGTCGGATCGGAGCCGCGCACGTCATCGCGAGCGAAGCGAAGCGATCCCGATCGGAGATGGACCCCTGTGGCACGCTTGGGATCGCTTCGCTTCGTTCGCGATGACGTACATGTCCGAACGGTTGCCGGACGCCCGAGCACAGTATCCGATACAGACCCCCGTCAGCCGAACATTCTACGGTCTTCGGCCGGTGTTTCTCAAACCTCGCCGCTGCGGAACGTCTCTACAGGTACAAGGAAGGACATGGTGGACGGCGGCAGACACGACGACGATCTGGATGCACGACTCGCGGCGGCGGCGCTGGCGGGCTCGCTGCCGGCTTTCGATGCCCTCGTGCACCGCTACAGGCGCGCGGCAACCATCACTGCGTTCGATGTCGTCCGCTCGTGGGACGTTGCCGAGGAGATCGCGCAAGACGCCTTCGTGCTGGCTTTCCGCCATCTGGGCTCACTGAAGGACCCATCGGGCTTCCCGTCGTGGATCCGGGCCATCGCGCGCCATCGGGCAATCCGCGTGGCGCAGGCCGAGGGGCGCTCGGAACCCACGGAGCCCGATCAGATCGAGCGGATGCTGCTGGAAAGGAGCAGCGCCCTTGCGATCAGCCCGGAACATGAGGTGCACCGGCGCATGCGAATCGAATCGCTGACGCGCGTCATGAACGGACTGCCCGAAGCCTACCGACTGCCGATCATCCTGTACCACGGTGAGAGCTGGCCGGTGAGGCGGATAGCGGAATACCTGGACCTTCCCATTGCCACGGTCAAGTGGCGTCTGCACCATGGTCGCAAGATCGTTGCGGCGCGGCTTACCGACCAGAAGGAGACGGACCATGAATGATGCAACCGAACGCAGCGCCGAGCTGCATCGCTGCCGACGCATGCTCGATGACCTGCACGACATCGCCGAGCATGCGACACTCACGGGCGGCTATGCCGACGGTCGGCAATCCGCCGTCGCGCGCTACAACGCGATTCTCCGGCGGGTGATCGAGCTGGGCGCAGTGCAGGAGGGCATGTTCGATGCGCTGCCCGGCGATGCGGGTTTCGGCCAGGTGGCCATCGAAGCGCGCATGCTCGCGAGCTCCATCCGCCACGACGCGACCACCGGCCGCCATGGCCGCGATCGCGATGAACCGGGGGCCTCTCTGCCCGATCTCGGCGCGCTCATTGCCCTTGCCCCATTCGTCGGACGTTCGGAGCTTACCGAGATGGTGCGCAAGGCCATGCGAGGAGCCGGACGCCTCGACCCCGGAATGCTCCTGGGCCTTGCGCCGTTCCTCGACGAGGGGGAAGTCGGCCGGCTCGTCCGCGAGCACATGTCGGACTTGTTCACGCCGACGCCGCCCGAGCCACCCGAGCCGCCCAGTCCACCGGAACCACCCACTCCGCCGGAACCGCCCGAGCCGGTCCACGCAGAGGCTGACGGAGCCGCGCGCCTCAGGGATATCGCGTCCCGAATGGCGGCGGTCGCCGACCGGACGCGCGAGCTGGCGCAGAGCCTTGCAGCCTCGCAGGACCCTGCCGAACAGGCTGTCCTCGCATCCGAGATCGCCGCCCTCGCACAGAAACGCGCCGCACTCGCCGAGGAAGTCGCGTCTCTAACGGGTCCGGCGGCAACCGGCGGACCCGCAGGGATGGGTTAGCCTCCATGCGGTTCACGCAAGGCCCGGGGTTGATGCCCGGCGGTTTCAGTCGCCGCGTGCCCTGACCCTCGTCCGTTCCCACGCCGACGATCCGCCGAAACCTGACGGCGGATCGTCCGTCTATCCGCACATGAGAACTCTAATGCGCGCCGCCGTCGCGGCCTTTGCCATCGTAGTCGCCTCCGCCTCTGCCTTCGCCCAGAAGCAGGAGCTGAAGTTCACTTTCATGGGCGCCGAGGCGGGCAAGAACGTCTTCGAAGCCATGCCTGACGGGTCGTTCGTCTCGGAGACCGAACTGACGCTCGCCGGCACACGGATTGTCACCAAGATGACCGGCATGCGCAAGGACGGTCTGCTGACCGAGTACGTCGTCGAGCAGACGGCCGGCGATGTCAAGGTCAAGATCGTCGCGCGCGACGGCACGGCAACGTTGGAAACGAGCCTCAAGGATGGCCCGACGAACAAGCCGCGTGATTTCAAGCCGTCGAAGGTCGTCTTCGCCAACTTCCATCCGGCCCTCAGCGCCTCGTTGGCAGCGGCCTACTCCGACACCGCATCGGGTACCCAGAAGATGGATGTGCTGTTGCTCGACGGCGCGACGACCATGGCCGTTGATGTCATTGGCCGTCCGGCGAAGGCCATCGAGGTTGACGGCAGGCGCGCCACGGCCCGGGCGTATCAGGTTCGGTTTGCGACGGTGGACATGGACCTCTACGTCACCGACGACGGCAGGGTAGTGGCATGGGATGTGCCTGCCCAGTTCATCAAGGCCGTTGCACCGGGCTGGGAAGACCTCGTCGTAGATCCAACCACGAAGATGCCCGAGCTGAGCCAGCCGACGCTCAAAGCGACTCCCGCGACCACGGCCAAGATCAAGATGCGCGACGGCGTCGAGCTGACGCATGATATCGTCATGCCCGCCGAAGAGGGGCGCTACCCGGTCATCCTGACCCGAACTCCGTATGGCCGAAAGGCACAGATGGCGGGCGCCGATTGGTGGGCCAAGCGCGGCTACGTCGTGATCGCCCAGGACGTGCGCGGGCGCGGCGACAGCGGCGGCGAATGGGAGCCGTTCGTCCATGAACGCGCCGACGGCTACGACACCATTGATTGGATCAGCAAGCAGCCGTGGTGCAGCGGCTCCGTGGGCATGATCGGCGGCAGCTACGTCGGCTGGGTCCAGTGGTGGGCCGCCGTCGAAGGGCATCCCGCGCTCAAGTGCATCGTCCCGCAGGTCTCGCCGCCCGACCCGTTCTACAACTTCCCGACCGATCACGGCATCCCGTTCCTCTATGGCGGCGTCTGGTGGGCGGTCGTGGTCAAGGACAAGGGCGAGCTCAAGGAACTGCCGAAGATCGAAAACCTCAACGGCTTCCGCGAGCTCCCGATCACCAGGGTGGATGACGCCATCCTCGGCAAGGACGTGCCGTTCGTCAACGGATGGTGGGAGAAGCGGACTCCCGCCGAGTTCGGATCCGCCAACTTCATGGCCGACCTCAAGAAGGTGCGCATCCCCGCGCTGCACATCAGCGGATGGTGGGACGGCGACGGAATCGGCACCAAGCTCAACTGGGCCGCCATGCGCAAGCTCGGGCGCACGAATCAGTGGCTCATCTATGGCCCGTGGACCCATGCGTTCAACTCCACCTCGCGGCTGGGCGATACGGACTATGGTCCGCAGGCCATCCTCGAACTCGACTCCGTCTACCTTCGCTGGTTCGACACATGGCTCAAGGGCAAGCAGGTTGGCCTCGACAAGACGCCGAAGGTGCGCGTCTTCATCACCGGCGAGAATAAGTGGATGGACCTCGACGACTGGCCGGCCTCGACGAGCGTCGAGCGCAGGCTATACCTGGCCGGCGACGGCCCTGCGAACCATCAGAACAGCTTCGGCAAGCTTAGTGCGACGCCCCCTCCGGCCGGACAGGAGCCCGATCGGTACACCTACAATCCCGCCGTGGCCAACATCCCGAAGGACCTCGGCAGCCAGGACATCAGCACGGCCAGCACCGCCATCAAGTTCGATGCCGACGATCAGGACCATCTCGTCTACAAGTCCGAACCGCTCGACGCGCCGCTCACCATGACGGGACCGGTGGACATCGAGCTGTACTTCTCGAGCTCGGCCGTGGATACCGACTTCCACGCGACGGTTGTGGACATTGACGAGAAGGGCGACATGCGGGCCATCGGGCGGAGCGGCAAGATCCGCGCCAGATACCACAGGGGCTTCGACAAGCCCGAGCTGCTCAAGCCCGGCAAGGTCTACAAAGTCACCATCGCCCACTGGGACCTGGCCCACCGCTTTGCCAGGGGGCATAGGATAGGGCTGCTGATCACCTCCGACGGCTTCCCCATCTACGCGCGCAACCTGGGCACCGGCGAGCCCGACGCCACAGCCGCGCGCATGGTCGCCCAGAGCAACACCGTCTACCACGACGCCCGCCGCCCGAGCGTGCTGAAGTTCAGGGCGCTGGAGGGGAGGTAGGGGACGCCTCCCCGGGCGTCCCTTCGCGTTGCGGCACAGCGCGCGGTAAGCTCCGTGCCGGAGCGATGAACTCCTCGCAAACCACACCGGCGAAGCCCTTAAGGAACATCGTGCCGAGGAGGGACGGAGCGCGTGAGGATGAAAGTGCGCTTCTGATGTAACGCAGGACCACGGGGGAAGAAGGCACTGTCCCGCCCGGGTCCGTCGCTACCACCGCCGCTCTCGACGCAGGCGTACCCGCACGTTCGTCGCTTGGTATTGCTCCACCCGACCATCGGCAATCAACGAGTCCAACGCCGTGGCGATGCGACGGTCACACTCCCGACGGGGCGCCCCCCGCGTCCGGATTCCAAGGTTACTGAGTACCCGCGACGTAACGGAGTCTCGGGTGCAGCTGTGGTTCGGACACCCCCGGAGCATCTGAACGATCGCCTCGCGCCACTCAAGCTCCGTCAGGCAAGCCCACCTCGGACGTTCACACTCATCGCTCTCTGCGACGTTGAGTCCTTGCGGTGGGTCGGCCAAGGTGTCTTCAGCCGCAGGGGCGTGCGCGGCTGCATCATGATGAATGGGTGGTGCATCAGCATTGGACTGAGTGAATCCAAGCGGATGAATCCCGCGTTCCTCCAGCACTTTCCATAGCGGCTCAAGCGCATCGGCCCTTGAGCGATAGTATATCGCGCCACGGATTCGGAAGAAGACCAAGCCTGTCCGAGCTAGAATGCGCTCCCTCGCAAGATCAGCTTCGTATTGCTCCGGTGGGTGATAGCGGTCACCATCGCACTCGACCGCGACGCGACTGCCGTCCGAACCTTCGACAACCAAGTCGACTTCATAGATACCCACCCGGTATGCTGGGGTGACGCGAAAGCCGCGGCGCGCGATGTCAATAGCGACGTCCACCTCGAACCAGCTACGAAACGGCTGGGGCAGGACGCCGTTGCGCGGCAAGGCGGCGAGCTTATCGGGTTCCACTCCACCGATCTGGCCCGGCTGGACCAGAATCCGCTGGCAATACTCCAGCAAACGCCGACGCATGCACTCAGAGTTGGGGATGTCGTTTACAGTCGCGCTATGAAAGAGCCAAATCTGGTCGCGTGCCCGGCTGACGGCGACGTTGTAACGCTGCCGGTACCTATCCGCGGTCTGGGCTGTTAGGCGCGTGTCGCCGGGAGCGGCAACCATGGAGATGAACATCACGTCGCGTTCGTCGCCCTGAAAGTGATACGCATTGCCACACCGGAGGTGTCGTTCTTGGAACGCTTCCGGACCCAGTTGGTCGCGCAACAGACGTTCGATCTCTTTCGCCTGCCTATCCCCGAGGAGACTCACTACGCCGAAGGACTTGCCGCGGTACCCGGGATCGCGGTGGCATTGGAGGAGCTTCTCCACCAGCTCTCGAGCCTCTTCTCGGTTGATCGGGTCGTTGGTTCCGCCTTCACGATAGCCGCCCGGGACTCTTCTCATGCAGATGGGCGCCAGTCGGTCGCTTGGGTACTGCCGGAGAGGAACCAGCTCGCAGCCCCGCGGCCTGTAGCAGAGCTCGTTGCTGAAACCGATTATCTCCGGCATGCAGCGGAAGTGCTCCCGCAGGACAACGCGGTCGCGATACGCGTACTCTGCGATGCTGAAAAGCGAGGCACGCAAGTCGAGGGCTGTTCGAAGACCAGCCGGGACCCTTGCCAGCTCTTCCGACTGCAGTGCCTCGATCAAGCTTTCCTCGAGGGCGACTTGATCTGGACTAATCTGCTCATTGTCTCCTACGACAAGCACCTTCCGTGCGATGTAGAACAGAAACAGAGCCTCCGGCCCACACTGGCTTGCCTCATCAACAATAACGACATCATATATTCCCATCCCAGGCTTGACCGTTTCAACGACGCTGTGGAGAGGCATGATCCACGCCGGAATGGCCGGGCGACACTCATCGAGATGCCGACGCGCCTCCTGTATGTGACGTCCCGCGCTCTTGCCCGTACCCTTGCCCTTCCATCGCCAGGCCGACTTCCACGCCATGAGTGCTTGCCGTTGAGGCTCTGTGAGCCGTGTCAGGCACCAGTGCCATGCTTTACGCGCTGCCAGGGTTGCCGTGAGCTGTCCAATCTGATCGTCGTACTCTCGAACCCTGCCAGACAGATTCTCATCGCTGGCATCTCTAACGAATGCGTCGAGCCAGGTTCGGGCCTGAGCCCAACGGAAGGCGGCATCGAAGCCGGCTAGGCGCTCGTCCCAAACCGGATCAGCAGCGGTGCGCATCATCTGGTCGCGCAGTTGTGGACACGCAGACCCCATGCGACTATTCAGCCTGCTCAGCTCGACGAGGTCCGACAACGCCGCCAAGGCTGCTTCGTACGCCTGAGGATCACATGAGCGGATCGCTTTGGCCAGTTGAGCGTTTACTGGATGGGCGTTTTCGGCAACGGCGAAGCCCTCAACAACCCGCAACACCGCTGCTAGTCGGGCCTGCGCAGCCTTGAGCGCGCGAAACGCAAGTATGCAGTCGCACACTCGGAGGTATGATTGCATGTCCGAGCGGTCGGTCCAGCACGGCGTGACTGGGCATCCCAGCCCTAGTAGCTGATCTTCCACCTGTGCCGCCGCCTGAGCGAAGCCCAACGCGTGTTCAAGTGTCTGAAACGCTGTGCGGAGCCGCGCGGCCCTCACTGATATGGTTCCCTCGACTTGACCGATGAGGTGTTCCCACTCCCGAGCCAAGCGGGTGAGTTCCATATCCACACGCAGAACCTCGCGAAGCGCCGACACGGCGCCCGGGCTATCGCATCTTTCGTGGCCTATATGCGCTTCTAGTAGATAGCGCATGCGTCTCGTTCTGCCACTCAACAGTGTCTGAAACATCCGCCGAAGTGGACTTTGCGCAACATAGCCCTCGAAAACCGCGAGATCCTCCCAAATCGCCTCGGGCGTGTGACCATCAGGCACCCTGAAGGAAGTGTTGCCAATGCGCTCGACTTGCGCGGTTATTTCCTTCAGAGCATCTCCGCGTTCTCTTAGATGCGTACAGTAGGCATCGTGCCCTGCCAACACATCCTTGGCCGCTTGAACCGCCCATGGCGTATCTGAGAGGTGTCCAAGGTCGCGCAATTGACAAGCTATCGCGATTCTCACGCATTGAAGCGGTTCGTCGTCCGAACAGGCAAGGCACCGGTGTGCGTCATGGCGCTCGACCTCCCGTAGCTTCTCGTAGTTCTCCTGCGCCCGCGCTAGACTCTCGCATAACGATCCAAACGTAACGCTATCCGGTAACTTCTCACGCGGGACACGCGGACGCTCAAGATCACCTGGTTGGCATCCGGTACTACGAATGAGACGCAGGAACCGGTTGGTATCCTCCGACCATGCGGTTGGTTCGATCTCCTCCGCCACACTGTCGGCCAACCATCCGTAGGTCCCTTTCTCGTCTTCCACGCGTTTCGCGATATCGGTTGCCGTACCCACATATCGGCCTCCTGCGACCGACTGCTGGTACGTATCCTTTTCGAGAACCTCGACCATCCGGCGCCTGAGACGGGCCTGATCAGCGCGCAACCGCTCAAGGGAGTCTCGAACGTCGTGCAGTTCGCGTTCTGCTTCCGTTTGGTTCCATGAGGCCTGTCTCGCTGTGATGCCTTGGATTGAGCTCTCGAGTTCGTCGCGTGAGCTCTTGTCGGACCCGAGCACGCTGACGCATAGTGGCCTGATCTCTGGTGGGAGCTTTTCCATGAGGACCCGCAATGCACGTGGCCCCTGACTAGTTACGAGTATACGATGTCCGGTGGCAAGCAGGTGGCAAATCAGATTGGCAATTGTGTGGCTCTTGCCGGTGCCTGGAGGGCCCTGCACGAGGACGCCGGCCCGCCGTGAGAGTCGGTCTACGATTCTGAGCTGCTCCTCGTTGCTCGGCAATGGAAGACAAGGTGCGTCTGTCGCCTCCGGTATTGTCTCTCGTTCCGAGACTTGATCGCCGCTATCGTCGGGTGGTGTTTGTGGATCAACCAAGGGCAGGAGAGGTCTGGGCAGAGTCGTTTCGCCGTTCAGGAGGTCGAGAACCCCCTCGTACATCTGGACGAGCGAACGTTGGCTGCGGCGTCTAAGTATGATGGCGGGTGCGAATGTGACCAGAGGGATATCGCTCTCCGTACGAGGTGGAGCTTCATCGCCGAGGTACTTGGCTTGAGCGTGTATGCTGGCGAGCCAGCCGCCGATGCACTCGCGAACCAACTCCTGACGAAGCGATGCCGGGTCAAGCATCTCTGCGTCAGCCCTCGACTTGTTGGCGTCCGTAGAATGCGGCCGATCCTCGGGATCTAGCATATCCTCTTCGAGCACCGGATGGCTGCCGTCTTCTGCCGGCCCAATATCGAGTTGACCGTTCTTTGGATTGAGTGTGATGGTCGCGCGACACGTTACCAAGTGTCGTCGTGCGCGGTAGTTACGCTTGGAAGCCCATGTAAGGAGCACGCAGCCCAGGACCAACTCGACCTCTTCCGAACGTCTCTCGATGTCCAGCCAGATCGCATGGAGCTTGCCATACGCGTCGCGTAGAGGACGCCACCTTGCTTCTCTCTCAGCCCACGGCAACCACTTGGTCTCCATGAACTCGTCGTATGCGGCGCGGTGATACTCAGCCTCTCCCCATCTAACCACACGCACCCCATCCTCATCCGAAGAGTCGGTGGCCTCGATCTCGTCGAGTGGCGACGGCAAATCAGTAGGATCCGCCAGTCGCTCAGGCGGAAGCCAGGGGCGAAGCTCTTCAGGTGGCTTCGGCGGCTCTTCATAAGGCCGGGGCCGACTCAAC
>JBBIQU010000155.1:0-9711 GCA_037442185.1 Chthonomonadales bacterium
GCAGACGGCGCGTCCCCCCTCCCCCTTGCCCCCGCCCACCCAGGGGGCGGGGGAACCCTTCGCCGAAGGGACGCGCAGCGTGTAGCCGTCGCTTCTCGCGACGCCAACCGTTTGGCACTGTGCGGATCGTTGGCGCGGGGAGAACCCGCGGCTACACGGCCTGCGGCCGTAACGACATCCAATGCGGACACGGATCGCCTGTGGGCGTAACGACATCCAATGCGGACACGCATCGCCTGTGGGCGTAACGGCATCGGACGCCGGGACGCGTGCCGGATCGGTCGCAACTGCAGACGGCGCGTCCCCCCTCCCCCTTGCCCCCGCCCACCCAGGGGGCGGGGGAATCCGGCGGCGCGCCGATGAGACCCGGGGCAGGTGGCAAGAATCTGGCGACCTGGCGGGAGAAGGACGACGGGAAGGATGTGCCGAACCGGGGCATGGATCCGCGGTCTATGAAGGCCGGATGGATCACGTGGAGGTGTCTCATGACCTGTTCCGTCCTGGCAGCGCTCGCGTTGGTGTCCGTCATCGGGGCTCCGGTGAAGGAAACGCCTGCGCAGTTCGCGGCGCGAACGAAATGGTGGCGCGAAGCGAAGTTCGGCATGTTCATCCACTGGGGCGTCTATGCCGTGCCTGCCAGCGCGAAGGGCGGCGCCGAGTGGTACCTGAGCGGCTCGCGCATGCAGGTGAAGGACTACGAGAAGTTCGCGCCGCAGTTCAACCCGGTCCGTTTCGATGCTGCCCAGTGGGTCCGGACAGCCAAGCAGGCCGGGATGAAGTACATCGTGATCACGAGCAAGCACCATGACGGCTTCTGCATGTTCGACACGAAGCTCACTGACTGGTGCATCACCAAGGCCACGCCATTCAAGCGCGACCCCCTCAAGGAACTGGCCTCCGAGTGTCGGAAACAGGGCGTCCGGCTGGGCTTCTACCACTCGATCATGGACTGGCATCATCCCGACTACCTGCCGCGCCGCGATTGGGAGAAGGATACGAGGCCCGCGACCGGGGCGTCGCTCGACCGCTACATTGACTACATGAAGGGCCAGCTAACGGAGCTGCTCACCGGATACGGTCCCGTCGCCGTCCTCTGGTTCGACGGGGGCTGGGAGCACAACGCACAGGAGCTGCGGTCGGAGGAAGTGAATGCGATGATTCGCCGTCTGCAGCCGCGGATCATCATCAATGACCGCAACCAGCGACCCGAGGATCACTCGACGCCTGAGCAGACCATCCCCGCGGGCGCTATGCCCAATGATCGTCTTTGGGAAACCTGCATGACGATCAACGACACGTGGGGCTACACCCGCGACAACACCAACTGGAAGTCCACCGAGGACCTGGTCCGCAAGCTTTGCGACATCGCACATAAGGGCGGCAACTTCCTGCTCAACGTCGGCCCCACCGAGACGGGCGAGTTTCCGCAGCCCATTGTCGAACGGCTGCAGGGCATGGGCAAGTGGCTTGCCGTCAACGGTAAGGCCATCTACGGCACATCGAAGAGCCCGTGGAAGCGCCTGACGTTCGACGGGCGCTGTACCGTCAAGGGCAACCGGGTCTATCTGCATGTGTTCCGGTGGCCCACAGAGGGCCTGCGCGTCGTCGGCCTGAAGACGCCGGTGCGGAGCGCAGTATGTCTGAGCGGTGGGCAACGGCTGAGCGCAACGCGTGGGACGGACGGCGAAATGACCGCGTGGAGTATCTCGCGCCCGTCGAAGCTGGACCCGATCGCAACCGTCGTTGAGCTGACGCTCGCCGGAAAGCCCATCGTGGATGACCCCACCGTTGTGGTTCGGCAGCAGTCCGGCGGAGCGATACGCTTGAAAGCGGCCGATGCCGTGATCCATGGCTCGGCCCAATACGAGAGCGGCGGCGGACACGACAACATCGGTTTCTGGACCAACCAGAGCGACTACGTCTCGTGGGAGATCGTCGTCGAGAGGGAAGCCGACTATCAGGTGGCGGTTACCTATGCCTGCCAGCCCGGCTCGGAGGGTTCGGAGTATGTCATCAGCCTTGGACGCCGCGGTGCGGAGGGGCTGCCGACCGGCAAAGTTGAGGCCACAGGGTCGTGGACCGACTTCAGCACCGTTGTCCTTGGCGAGCTTGCGCGCGTGCGTCCGGGGCGCTACACGCTCACCGTGAAGGCAACCTCCATGCCCCGCGGCGCCGTCATGAACCTGAAGGAGGTCGCTCTCGCTCCCGGGAGTGGTACCGCCAAATGACCAAGCGCGAACGCTACCTGCGGGCCCTGCGCAGCGAACCCGTGGACGCACTCGTCTGGGCGCCCAACTTCGACTACTGGCTGAACGTCAACAGGGCCGAGGGTACGGTGCCGCCGGCGTATGCCGACCTGTCGCGCAATGACATCGTGCGCGCCATCGGCGGATACATATGGAACCGCGCAGGCGCGATCAAGACCGTTCTCGACCCGAGCGTCCGCACCGAATGGACCGATGAAGGCGTCTCCCGCGTGCATTGGTACCACACTCCCGTCGGATCCATCCGGGCGGCCTGGTATCCGACGGAAGGCTCCCACCGGAGCAGGTTCCTGGGAGAGCATTACGTCAAGGACCTCCAATCGCTCCGCGTGATGACATATGTTGCCGAGGCGACCCGGTACGAAGCGGACTACGAGCCGGCGCTTCGCGCCCTGGCCGAAACCGGCGACGACGGCGTTGTCGTGACAGGAGGCTTCTGCGTGCCGTTCATCGAGTACGCCAAGAACAACGTCGGCTATGCGGACGCATACTACCTCTGGACGGATCACCGCAAAGAGGTTGACCGGCTCATACAGGTCTGGTTCGACCGTTTCTTGGAGGGGTTCCGGATCCTCGCCGAAGGCCCGGGCGATGTCGTTGCCACGGGCGACAACATGGACGAGTGGACTCTGCCGCCGCGCCTGTTTCGCGAGTACGCCATCCCGTTCTATCAGGAAGTGGCCAAACACACCAGGGCGAACGGAAAGGTATTCGAAGGCCACTGGTGCGGCAGAACCCACCACCTCCTGCCGCTGGTCCCGGGTTGCGGGCTCGATTGCGTGGAAGCGGTCGTGACTGCGCCGATGGCGGATGTCTCTCTGGCCGAGGCGCTGGACATGCTGAACGGCGCAGTCGTCCTGCAGGGCGGCATACCCTCGGTGCTTGTGTGCAGCGAGGGATGCACGCCGCGCGAGTTCGACCGCTACATCGAGGAGATAATATTGCCGCTGAGGGGGCGGCGCGGTTTCATCCTCGGGATGAGCGACAACGTCCCGCCGAACGCCGATTTCGCCCGCGTCGAGCGCATCGCCAGCCTGATCGCATGAGCTGTCAGAAGTCGAAGATGTCCTCGAGGATGCTGCGCGCCTTCCGCTTCCGGCTGTAGCGCCGATCGTCGTCGTAATCGTATCGGTGATCCCGGTCGTATCGCTCGCGCCGATCCGGCTCCGGATCGGGAGGCGAATAGGCCGGCGGCACGGGCGCCTGCGCGGACTTCGCAATGAGCTTGTCGAGCTCGCCGCGGTCGAGCCAAACGCCCCGGCACTTCGGGCAATAGTCGATTTCCACGCCCATGCGATCGGCCATGACAAGCGTGGTATCGGCGCAGACGGGACAGTCCATCGTTTCCTTCCTCCTGGCGGCGGACAACCATAAGTTCATACGCAGCCGACGGTCAGATCGTCACGGCACGCATCCGCCGCCGCGTCGTCATCGGTCAGCGTACCGGTGAGGTCGAAAGGCGGTGCGGTATCCTGTATCCATCAAGAGGGAGGCGATGATCGTGCTATTGGGATTGGCACTCGGAGCGACGGCGTTGCTGCAGGCAGGACGTCCTGCAGCCGATGTGGATGCGTTATTGAAAGGGGTCAGTGAGGTCGTCGCGCCCGGCTGCATCGTCGGCCCTGTCGCCGTCTCGGCCGAGACCGCGTTCCCTGTCATCACGGGAAAGACCGGCAAGAGCCGTCTGCCCATTCTGGCCGGAGCGCGCTACGGCAAGGGGCGCGTGATTCTCGCGGGTCACGAGGGACTGTTCGGAACCTTCGAGAAGGCCGATCAGCGCACGTTGGTCGTCAACATCGCCACCTGGCTGTGCGGAACGCGCAAGACCCGCAGGGCGCTTGTCATTGACGCGCGCAGGGTTGCGCCAATCCTCAAGCAGGCAGGTTTCGAAGTCGTAACCGCCGATGTCGGGGAGCTCGAGCGCAAGCTGGCGCAAACGGATGTCCTGTTCGTCAATGGCACGCGCTTGACCGGCAACGACCGATTGATACAGACCGTGGCCGACTTCATCGCGGCCGGGGGCGGTTACTGCGACGGCATGCCCGGCTGGGGCTGGCTGCAGTTGAACCCCGGGAGGTCGCTCGCGCTCGATTACGGCGGCAACAGACTCACCGCGCGCATGGGCCTGGCCATCGCCGACGGGATGCTCGAAGGAACCACATTCCCGGCCGATCGGAGCGGACTCGATCTGAGCCATTCCGGACGCGCGCTGAAGGCGCTCAAAGACCACGCTTCAGGAGCCCGCAAGCTCAGCGCCGCCGATCTGGCGCAGGTCGGCCTGACGCTCGGCAATGCGGCCGGCGCGCTGCCTCCCGACGACCCCACCATCCTTCCGCAATTGCGCAGCATCGTGGCCGAAGCCGGCGACGCGGCCGTGCCGACCGAAGCGCGACCCCTTGGTCTGGACAACCCGGTCGGGCGGATAGCATGCGTGATCCAGAACATAGAGATGCGGCGGTCGCCCGTCGAGAAACTTCGGCCCCATCCTGCGGCCGGGGAGTTTCCCGGATCGGTCCCGGCCGAGGCCGCCCGCGTCTCTGCGACGCTGGAGATCAACACGCGCGTTCCCGACTGGGCAAGCACGGGCCTCTATGCGCCTCCGGGTGAGCCGATCGAAGTAGCCTTGCCGGCGGGCGCCGAGACCGCCGGCCTCTGGTTGCGCATCGGATCACACACGGACACCAACTGGCACCACGACCGCTGGACACGTTTCCCTGAGATAAGCTACGCGACGCCGCTGCAGGCTCCCGTAACGCGATTTGGCAATCCGTTCGGCGGCCTCATATACATCGTGGTTCCCCGTGACTGCAAGCTCGGGAAGGTCTCCGTACGGGTATCCGGCGCCGTTGAGGCCCCGCTGTTCGTGCAGGGTCGAACCCCGCTGCACACCTGGAGGGAACGGATACGCCATCTGCCTGCGCCATGGGCTGAGCTTGCCACCGACAAGGTGATCCTCACGGTGCCAGCGTCGGTGGTGCGCTCCCTTGATGACCCTGAGGCCTTGCTTGCCGTGTGGGACCATGCGCTCGACAGCATCGCCGATCTTGCCGCAATCCCACGCGATCGGGTCCGGCCCGAGCGCATTTGCGCCGACCGTCAAATCAGCGCGGGATACATGCACTCCGGCTACCCGATCATGACGTGGCTCGATGTTCCGCCGGTGATGGTGGACCGTGACAAGCTCATTCAGGGCGGGTCCAAGACGTGCTGGGGCTTCTGGCACGAGCTCGGGCACAACCACCAGAGCGGCGACTGGACCTTCGACGGGACTGGCGAAACGACGGTCAACCTGTTCAGCCTCTACTGCTGCGAGAGGATCAGCAATGAACCGGTGGCCAGGAACGGCTGGCTGAACATGGCAGAACGCAGCGCGCGGGTGCGCAAGTACATGGACGACGGGGCGAAGTTCTCCGAATGGAAAGCCGATCCCGGGCTGTCGCTCATGTTCTACGCCCAGCTCCAGCAGGAGTTCGGCTGGGGCGCGTTCCGCCGGCTGTTCGCCGAGTATGCGGCGCTGAAGCCGGCCGACCGGCCGCGCACCGATGACGACAAGCGGGACCAGTTCCTTGTCCGCATGTCCAAGCAGGTGGGCAAGAATCTCGGACCGTTCTTCAGCAAGTGGGGCATCCCAACATCCGAGACGGCCCGCAACGCCGTCGCGGAACTGCCGGTGTGGATGCCGTCTGCCGGTTCGGAGGGCAACAGCCCCGCCGCGTCGGCACAACCGTAGCCGCCAAGCTGATCGCACAGGTAGTCAGCGCAGGCGGACCTGGCGCGGTTGGGACGCGCGACGTCAATCGCCGGGGCATGGACCCCGGCCCTTGAGGCTAGACGGGCGATGAATCGCCCGCCTGCGAGTCACGAAACCCACATCCGTGGGTTGAGGCTATCCCGCGCGCGGGACGCGTCTTACAGAGCGACGGTTCATCGTCGGGTTTGCCTGAGTGAGGAGCGTTGGAGCTGACGTAGATGCGCATTGCGGTCTCAGGATATTACGGTTTCGCCAACGCAGGCGATGAGGCAGTGCTTGCGGGCATGCTGCGTGCGCTGGGCCGGGCGGGCGGAATCGCCACCGACGATGTGACGGTCCTGAGCGGAGATCCGAGCGCCACCTCCAGTGAGCATGGGGTTCGCGCCGTCCATCGCGTCTCAATGTCACAGGTCAAGGAGGCGATTCGCTCGGCGGACTTCCTCATCTCGGGCGGAGGGAGCCTCCTGCAGGACGTAACCAGCGTCCGCTCGCTGGTCTACTACCTGTGGCTGATCGCACTTGCGCGGCGGTTGGGGCGGCCGGTTGCCGTCTATGCGCAGGGGATCGGCCCGTTGCGCAGGCCCATCTCGCGAATCATGGCGCGGAGGGCGCTGTCTAAGGCTGCGGCGCTGACGGTGCGCGACGTGGGCTCCCTGAGGCTGCTGAGCGACATTGGAGTGGGGCGTTCGGACATCCGCGTGACGGCCGATCCGGCGTTCGCTCTCGAGCGCCCGGATACCCGGGCGGAGCGCCCCTCGGCGCCTCCTGTGGTGGGGATCGCGCCCCGCCCATGGCCGGGGTTCGATGCCGCGTGCGTCACCGCCGAGACCGCGCGAACGCTGCATAGAGCAGGATTCCTGGTCGAGCTAATACCCATGCAGGACCCTCGCGACGAGGATCTCTGCATGGAGGCTTCACGCATGGCGGCCGGCGCAGCGAAGCACACCCGGTGCAGGGGGCGTCACGCGGAGGCGCTCGCTGCATGCGGCCGGGCCGACGTACTGATCGGCATGCGTCTGCATGCCTTGATCATGGGAGCCATCTGCGGCGCCGGACTTGTGGGGGTATCGTACGATCCGAAGGTCGCGGAGTTCATGGGCGGCCTCGGCCTTGCGGATGCTGTCGTCGAGCTGCCCGACGCCGTTCCTGAACGGCTCGCAGCCGCCGCCAAAGAGGCGCTCGAACGACGCGACGCCGCAAGTTCGCGACTCTCCGCCGCGGTGGAAGAGCGCCGCGTCGAAGCGTTCGCCAATGCGGGGTACATTCTGGAGTGCGTCAACCGTATTGGTGTTGAACGGTGAGTGGCGAGTGGTGAGTCGTGAGAGACAACTGAGGATGGGCAGTCCTGGCTGGTCCCTCGGGACTGCGCTCGCCTTCGCCTTCGCGTTCGCGTTTGCCTTCGTGTCGCCCGCGTCCGGTCAAGCCACCGAGACGCTCTGGGATGCCCTGAACGCGCCGCCAAGCAGCAACGTCGCATCGGCAACGGCACAGCCGCCGTCGCCCTCGGCACAACCGCCCGTTCAGGCCTCCGCTCCGAAGGCGGCTCGGAAGCTCCCAAATCCGCTCCGGTTCCTTGACGACTTTCAGCGATGGCTGCGGACGCTCGGATCGGCCACGAAGTCCGATCTCAAGATCAGCGGTCAGCACAACCTCCGCTACCACGTCGAGAACATATCCGGCAGCCGTGACTCCTACGACAACGCGAACTACTACGGGCGCAGGTCGCTCGGCGGAGGATACACGGACACCGATCTGACCGTGTCCGGCAAACTCCTCGGCATCGTTTCATTTGAGACCCGCTACACGGACAACGTATACGGCAACCCGTACGACAACCGAATCAAGCTCAGCTACGCCACGAAGGCATTCACCATCGAGGCGGGCGACATTCAAGCCGGAGTGACGGGCAACTCGCTCGTGGACTTCACCCGGACGCTGAACGGCGTTACGGTTTCCGCCAACGTTGCCAAGGGCGTTAAGCTCAGCACCCTGTACAGTCAGGAAAAGGCGCAGACCCGCACGATCGTCATCAACGGGGCCAACCGCGCGGGACCCTACTATGTGTTCGCCGGACAGGTCGTTGACGGAAGCGCCAAGGTGAGGGTCAACAACCGCGACATGGTCCTCGGTCAGGACTATACGATGGACCCGTACACCGGCGAGCTGAACTTCCTGAACGGGCTCATCGTTCACGAGCTGGACACCATCGCCGTCACTTTCGAGACTTACGGCTACAACCGGTCGCCCGGCCTGCTGACCGGCTGGCGCGCCGACGTGACGGCCCTGAAGCCCGTGAAGATGGGCGTCACCTATCTATCGCAGCTGGCCAACCGCTCGGCCAATCGTAACATGACGAAGACCGAGCAGTTCTACGGATACAACAGCGCGACGACGCCGTATGTCCTCGAGCTTCCGGTCGAGGTCACCCTCATCCGCGACGAGGACGGAAAGATCACGGGATGCGTGCCGGTCTATCCCATGACGGTCACCGTCGGCGCGCTTCCCCAGGTCTACGGCATCGACTATGTGCTGGACCCCCTGCTGCCGAACCGGGTCTACTTCAAGATGGCGATCCCCAGTACGCAGATCATCAGGATCGAGTACAGGCCCGCCTCGTCGGACGTCTCCTCCGGTGACCGCTCGGTGCTCGGGTTCGACATCACCTCGAATCTGGGGAAGATCGGCGCCATCACCGCCGAGATGGCGTCAAGCTCGCTCAGTCTCTCGAATCAGAACGCCGCAAGCAGCGCGTGGCAGGTCCGCAGCGACATGAAGTTCGCGCGGGATAAGCTGAAGCTGAACTGGACGGTCAAGAACATCGGGGCCGATTTCACCGCCATCCAGAGCCCGGGCTTCCGTCGCAACGACAGAGGCATCACCCTCGGGGCCGACTATCAGGCGAGCAGCAGGCTCAAGCTCAGCGCGAACCTCGAACGGACGAAACGACCGGCCTACAGCTATACGAACTACACCTCGGGCTCTTCGGGCCTGACACAGTCGGCAGGCACCGACGACTACAGCCAATCGTCGCTCCGCGCCAACCTCCAGCTGGGCAAGAGCGGTACCCTGAGCCTCGTCCACAACGTCATGGGCACGAAGATGGGCCTCGGCGGCGATAGCGTTCACGAGACGGACACGCTGTCGTATCAGCAGGCTCTGGGGCAGCTCAACCTCGACGTGTCGCTCGGTCGGCAGCACGCCTCCACCACGGCCAGATACTCCACCACGGGCGGCACGGGCACGCAGACCGCCGCATACGGCAGCGATTCGCTCAACGCAAGGCTGGGTGCGAAGTGGCGGCTCGGCGAGCGGCTATCGTTCGACACGATCCTGACCAACAGCTCCATCAAGAGCGCCGACGGCAAGCGCAACACGGCCCAGGACATCACGTTGAACGCCCGCGGCATGCCCATGCGCAATCTCACGCTTACGGTGGGCTATTCCCTGCAGAGCTCCGGCGGTTACTCCCTGTTCTCGGGCTACACGGACTACTCGGGCAGCTACGGCTCGACGCTCGCTTCTGCGGCGACGACCCGTCAGGTCTCAACCGGCGGGTATCTCGGGAGCGGCTTCAGCGGGTACTACGGCGGAGGCGTCAACGGCGGGCTCGGCACCTACGGCAACTACAGCGGCGGCTTCGGAGCGGGCGCAGAAGGCGCTGGCCGAGATGCCCGGCGGCGAGAACTTCGAAGTGCG
>JBBIQU010000156.1:0-9633 GCA_037442185.1 Chthonomonadales bacterium
TCGGATTACGGTCGCAATAAGGTGGCCTGCGAGCGGCTTTTCGAACAAGCCCACGCCGACGGTCGGTTCGTCGTTACGATCCTTCGGCCGGCGCACACCTACTGCGACTCGGGCACGATCGTCCACTCTCTGGGTTGGAGCACCTCGATGCTGGACCGCATACGCAAGGGCAAGCCGATCATCGTGCATGGCGACGGGCAGTCGCTCTGGACCTCGGCCCATGCCGACGACGTTGCCACTGGCTTCGTCGGGGCCATAGGGAATGCGCGCGCGTATGGTCGCGGATACCACCTGCCTGGCGAGGAGTGGCTGACATGGGACCTCTACCACCAGACGGTAGCCGATGCGCTGGGCGTCCCTCTGCCCGACCTGGTGCACATCCCGACGGACCTGCTGGCGCGCCTCGCGCCCCGACAGGCAGGCGTCTGCGCGGCCAACTTCCAGTTCTGCAATGTCTTCGACACCCGTCAGGCCCGAGAGGACCTCGGCTACCGATACACGATCTCAGTGCGGCGCGGATTCGAACGTGTGGTGCAATGGCTTGACAGCCACAATGCCATCGCCGACAGCGATGACGAGCCCTTCTATGATGCGATCATTGCCGGGTGGCAGGAGCTGTCCGACACCCTGGTCCGGCGAGTGGCGCCCTTGAGCATGTGAGCGCTGAGCGCTACGGCTGCGCCATCTCGGTGTCGAAATCCGGACCCGCATCCAGATATCCTCTCTGTACGGCGTCGGCGATCATGGTGCGGGCCCATCGCCATAGTTCGGGGGCGCCGTCGGCGATGATGCGGTTGCGGCGTAGCACGCGGTCGGCGGTGACGCCATGCGCACGCCACGCGCCACCCTGTGTCACGTAGTTGTGCAGCATCGGCTGTAGCCGATCCAGCGCGTTGGCGTACCTCGCTTCCGGGCTCTGCCGCTCCTCGAACTCCATCCAGAGCGCCTTCATCTCGGAGCCCTGATCGGCGGGCAGGATGCCGAAGATACGGTCGGCGGCAGCAGCCTCCCGCTCGTGTTTGCCCTGCATTCCGACTGTGTCGTAGCAGAAGGTATCGCCGCAGTCTATCTCCACCAGATCGTGGATCAGGAGCATCTTGATGACGCGCAGGACATCCACGCCGTCGGCTGCATGTTCCCGAAGCATGACGGCCATGAGCGCAATATGCCACGAGTGTTCTGCGTCGTTCTCGTTGCGCGAGCCGTCCATCAGCAGGGTCTGACGGAAGATGCCCTTGACGCGGTCAATCTCGCGTATGAAAGCCAGCTGGGCGGCGAGGCGTTCGGACGTCTCGATCATGTTCAATTCCTGTTCGGACCAACGCCATCACGGCATGGGCTTCATGTAGACCACCGAGCGACGGCGCTCGACGAAACCGACATCCTCGTACAGGCGATTGGCACCGGTCTGGCTGTCCGCGTCAACATCAATGGTGGCAACCTTGAGGCCCATTTCGGCGAGCCATGCAAGGCTGTGCCCCAGGAGGCAGCGCCCCAGTCCCCGCTTGCGGTGCTCGCGCCGCACGCCCAGCACGGCGATTTCGCCCTCCGAGACGCCGTGCTGGGCGTTACGCTCGGCGCTGACGCGCGTGATGGAGGCGCCGGCTATCTCGCCCTCGGTTGTGCAAGCCACGAGCGTGGTAAGCGGCGCGAGCGCCATCATCGAGTAGAAGTGCTCGTACTGTTCGCGAGTGAAATGCGCCTGATGCCAGTGGTCGCGGAAGCTCTCCTCGAGAACGGCAAACACATTGTCGCGATCGGCTTCTTCAGCCTGGCGCACTGCGTAGCCGACCGGCGCCGTCCGATCGGGCAGGTCGCCGTCGAGGCTGCGCTCCATTTCCAGGAACCAGCGCGTGGGCGAATAGCCGAACCGCTCAAGGATCTCGAGACGATCGCGCCGGAGCGTGCGGACGCCAACCTGGAGACGTCCGGGCATATGTGGCAGCTTGCGCAGTCGCCCGGCGCGGTCCTCGGCGAATCTCAGCAGGGCTTCGTCAAGGCCGTCCATGCGATGATCGGGATGGACCGTCCAGCTGATGTGAACGGTCTCGTCCTCGTCTGTGGGGATAGGCGCAGCCGAAACGGATGCGACGAGCGCGCCGCTTGCGTCAGGCAGGACAAACGCCATCTCGGTGATGTCCAGGCCGGGAATGTCGAACTGAGCTTCAACCATCTCGCGGGTCACGGCTGTTTCCGGCTCATCCTCGAGCCGCACGGCTTCGGCGAGGGCGACAATGGCGTCAATGTCGGCTCGGTTAATGGGACGCAGGCCTTCGAGCATGGGAGCTCCTTCCTGCCGGCGCCAATGGCCGGACCACACGAATCAGCATACACGCATTACGGCCCGCAGTTGCCCCGGGTTTACACGAATGTCGCGAATGATCGTTGCGGGACGAGGAGGTCATGGCAACGTCCGCGCCGAATGACTGAGGACCGAACCGTCAACGTCCGATGCATCTGTCGGCGTCGCATCCGGCGTTGGTTTCGGAGCGGTGGGGGCGATCCGCTCGGCGCCCGACTGTCAGTTTGGAGGTGACAATGCGCACTGATCGGCATATCGGGGCCATGCTGTCGGCCCTTGTCGTCATGGCCGCGCTCTTGGGTTGGGCCGCTCCTGTGCAGGCTCAGGACAAGGATGGAGCCGCAGCGGAGGCTGTGCAGGCCAAGGACAAGAAGGCTGAGGAGCTCAAGCTGGAGGACCTGTTCCCAAAGAAGAGCTTCTTCGGCAAACGCGCCCGCGGCTTGGCCTGGTCCCATGATGATCGGTACCTCGGCTACCTCTGGAACCCATATGACGACAAGGGTTACGACCTCTGGGTCTATGACACCCGGGAGCGCAAGTCGAGGCGCCTGACTTCGCCTGAGACCCTCCTTCCCTTCGACCGCGAGCTCAAGCCCATCATCGAACGCTATAAGAAGGACAAGGACGAGGAAGAGCGCCGCAAGAAGCTGTCGGACGAAGAGCGCAAGAAGCTCGAAGAAGAGGACGAGAAGAAGGAGAAGGAGCGCAAGGAGCCCCAGAAGGAATACGGAGGCATCGGCGAGTTTGAGTGGGCTCACGAGTCCAACGACATGCTCTTCACCTACGGCGGCGACATCTTCAGGCTTTCCGTCGGCAACGATGCCATTACGCGCCTGACGAAGACCGCCGAAGGGGAATCCAGCCTCAAGTACCTCAAGGACGACAAGGGCTTCACCTTCCGGCGCGGCGATGGCATCTTCCGAGCCCGATTCGACAGCCCTGAGATAGTACAGCTCAATCCTCCGCTGCCAGACGGGATGCGCATGGGGGGATACCGCCTCTCGCCCGACGAGACGAAGATTCTCCTGACCGCTTCGAAGCAGACCGGCAAGGATCGAGAGGTCACCTATATCACCTACAGGCAGCGCTTCGCCGAGGCCAAGACCGCCGGCAGGAACGTCGCCGACGATCCCTTCAACTCGGAAAAGCGGGCCTACATCGTGGACCTGAACGACGATCCCAAGGCGACGCCTCTCAATGAGGGCAAGCCGTGGGAGATCTGGAAGTGGCCGGCAGGCGACGAGATGGGGCAGTTCGTTGTCCACGAAGAGCCATGGTCGCCGGATTCGAAGAAACTGACCTTTGCCACCTGGAAGCGCACCAAGCGTGAGCTCGAGGTCTGCATCGCCGACACCGTCGAGAAGAAAGTCACCACCGTCTACAAGACGACGCACAACGGCGAGCACACAACTCCGGGCATGACCGACCCGTTCTTCCGGAAGGACGGAGCGACGATCGTGGCCATGTTCGAGCAGAGCGGATATCGGCACCTCTGGGAGATCAACCCGCTCACCGCAGGCGCGACGCAGATCACGCGCGGCGATTTCGAGGTCTACCCCATCAAGGTCAGCGAGGACGGGACTTGGCTGCTGGCGCGTTCGAGCAAGGAGAGCCCCGCAAGACTGAACCTGTACCGGGTGGAACTCGCAGACGGCGCCATGACCAGACTGACGAACAAAGAAGGCAGCTACAGCGATGCCGTCATGAGCCACGACAACAAGAAGCTGGCGCTCATGTTCGGGTCGTGGAAGAGCCAGACCGAACTCTATTGGCAGCCCGCCATCGGGAAGAAGGACGAAGTCGTCATCACATCCTCCCATCCAGGCACCCTCGAGAAAGTCCACAAGCTCGTGGCCGAGCTCTTCACCTTCAAGAACCGGCACGGGCACACCGTCTACGGCTATCTCCATAAGCCGCCGAACTGGAAGAAGGGCGACAAGCGGCCTCTGCTGATTTACACCTACGGCGGTCCGCTGGGTACCGGGCGCTCCGTGGTTGACGGCGCGTTCGGGGGCGACGGCTACTGGTTCGCCATGTGGATGGCATGGAAGCACGGGTACCTGTGCGCGACGATTGATCCGCGTGGATCGTCGGGTTACGGGGCGGTGTTCGGCAACGCCAACTGGGAGCAGCCCGGCAAGGCGCAGGTCGAGGACCTCAGCGATGCCGTCAAGTACCTTGACGAGACCTACGGCGTTGATCGCAAGAAAGTGGGAGTCCACGGGTGGTCGTTCGGCGGGTTCCAGACGCAGATGTGCATGTACACTGCGCCCGACGTATTCACGCTGGGGATGGCTGGCGCGGGCCCGACCGAATGGCAGAACTACAACAACTGGTATTCGGGCGGCGTCATCGGCGCAGCGAAGGTAGGCAAACCGGACGAACTCGACAAGTACTCCCTGACGAAGCTCGCCAAGAACCTCAAGGGAGACCTCTTGCTCCTGCATGGACTTGAGGACACCAACGTGCTGGCACAGGACACCATCAAGGTGTACCGAGAGCTGCTTCAGGCCGGAAAGGGCCCGCTCGTCGAACTGGTGCTGGATCCGACAGGGGGCCACGGCCTCGGCGGCGACATCAAGGGGAAAGACAGGTTCCTGATGTATGAGGCGTTCATCTTGAGGCGGTGGGGCAAATGAGCTTCTTCGGACCTGTCCGATCTGTCCGACCTGTCCGACTCGTCCGACAGGTCGGACTTGTCGGATTCGTTCTGTTGGCCCTGCCGCACGTCGCCGTTGCCCAGAGGACCGGAATCGCCCTGAACGACCATACGCGCCTTGGCCAGCGTTTCACGGTCACGAGGCCGTTCGTGGTCGTGCGCGTGAGCGTTCCAAGCTGGCTGGACAACGAGGGCGGCCTGACGCTGACGCTGTGGGACTCGCCTCAGCGCAAGCGTCGCATCGCCGAACACGCGTTCTTTGACGTTCCCGACAACGCTACCGTTGACCTTGTGCTTCCGCGCCGCGTTCCGGCGGGCACATACTACTGGGAGGCCGACCGCCGCACCGGCAAGACCCGCGTCGGGCTCTATGCCGATCCGCTGCCGGAGGAGACCGACGACTGCGCTTATTTCGACGGCCTTCCCCAGCGCAAGCTCACGTTCGTATTCTTCACGGTACCGACCCTGTACCCCACAATCGAGATGGCCGCACTCCTGGAGCGCCTGCGCACAGGCACGGCGCAAGACAAGAGTGATGCCTGTCGCGGTCTGGCCGTCTTCGGCGATGCGCGCGCTGTGCCTGAACTCGCCAAACTGCTGCGCGACCCGGACCTGTCCCACATGGCGCGGCTCGCCATCGAAGCGATCCCGGGCGCGGCATCGGATGCCGCCCTGCGCGCCGCGATCAAGGAAGTGGTCGGAGCGCCGCGCATCGGGCTGATCAACTCGCTTGGCGCGCGTCGCGATGCCAGGGCGGTACCCGACCTGGTACGCCTCATGAACAACGAGGGTGATCCTACGGCGTCGGCTGCGGCCGTGGCGCTGGGGATGATCGGCAACGCACCCGCCGCGGACGCGCTCATGAAGGCCCTGTTCGGCGGGCCGGCCCAGCGCGCACCGGGGGTCTACGAAGGCGCGCTGCGATGCGCCGACAGCCTGGCAGCCGGCGGAGCTCGCGAGAGGGCAATCGGGCTATACGACGCGCTCGCCGCAAGCAAAGCGCCGGAACCGGTCCGGCTTGCTGCCGCTCGCGGCGCAGTGTCTGTGCGCGGCGCGGATGGGCTGAAGCTCTTGATGGAGTGCCTGAGGTCGCCGGATGATGCCATGTTCCGCGTCGGCCTGTGGGCTCTGCAGCGCCATGTCCCGGGGCAGACAGCGACCCGAGGCGTACTCGACGCCCTCGATACCATCGCGCCGGATCGGCGACCGACGGTGGTTGAAGCGCTGGGGCGCCGTGGGGATTCCGTCGCAGTTGAGCGCTTGATCGAGCTGACCAACGCCGGGGACTTGCCTACCAAACGAGCGGCGATCAGCGCACTGGCGGCGATTGGGGGCCAACAGGCGCTGGCCGCTCTGGCCGGTCTGCTCTCGGCCGGCGATGATGTGATTTCCGGCGCCGCCCAGGACGCGCTGGCAACGCTGCCTCGCGAGGATGTCGCGGCCGCGGCAACGGCGCTGCTCAAGAACCCCCGACCGGCAACCCGCGCCGCCGCGGTTGCCCTGATTCAGCGCATGCGGTTTGCAGCGTTCTCGGACCCGCTCATACAGACCTGTCGAGATGCTGACGCCGGTGTCCGGCTGGCGGCGATCGGGGCGCTCGGAGCGCTGGGAGATGCTCGGGCGGCTGCGGTACTGCTGGAGATCGCCGTCGCTCCCCAGTCTCCGCCCGAAGCCCAGGCGTCCGAGGCATCGGCGATCGCGCTGGCAACGCGCGTGGGCGACGCGGCGAACCTGTCCGAGCTTGCCGCCTCTCGCCTGAAGGGCGCCGGGCCCGATGCACGGGCCCGTCTTCTGCGAATCCTGGCCGCTTGCGCCACGCCCGCAGGTCTCGAGGCTGTCCGCGCCGCTCTCAACGATGCTGACGCCGGCGTCAGGGCCGAGGCGCTAGACGTGCTGTGCGCATGGCCCACCGCCGACGCAGTGACGGACCTCCTGAAGCAAGCCGCCGCCGCGTCCGATCCCGGAGTGAAGCTGAAATGCCTGCGCGGCGCGCTGCGCATCGCCGGCAGCGCCGATATGGACGGGACAGGTCGCCTCGCCATATGCAATCAGATCGCGCCCATGGTCGAGCGTGACGAAGAGAAGCGCATGCTGCTCGGCGTGATCGGTCAGGCAGGCTTGCCCGATGGCATCGCCCTGGCCGAGCCCCTACTCAGGAGCGCCGCAACCCGTGAGGAGGCTGCGGCGGCGATACTCGCCATCGCCGACAAGACAGCCAAACCGCTTCCGGCGTCGGTCATCGCTGCCTTGCAGGAGGTTATCCGCCTTTCCGGAGATTCGGAGACCGTCAAACGGGCGCGCGAACTGACCGGCGGCTGAGACTCCCAACGTCGCGGCGATATCTCGCGCCGCAATGGACGCGGCATCGGGGCGCAATCGCGTATCTGTGACTGTGCTGCAGGCTAACGGACCGTCGGCGAACTGCCCACGGTCGAAAGGAGATCCATCCATGGCTCGATTGCTGAAGCTCGCCCTGCCGCTGCTCGCGGCGGGGATAATATCATCTCACGCCCGTGCCCAACTGCAGTTTTCTACCTATCTCGGCGGCACGGGCAACGACTATGTCCATCACGTTCTTGCCGATGCGCTCGGCAATGTCTATGTGACGGGCCGAACGGCGGCGTCCGATTTCCCCACGACGGCGGGCGCGTACGACACCGGTTACTCCGGCGGCGACCACGACGTGTTCATCGCCAAACTCGACCCGACAGGCTCAACCCTGATCTGGTCCACATTCCTCGGCGGGTCAGGCGATGACCAACCGGCCATGCTGTTGCTGGACTCCGCCGGCAACGTCTTCGTAACCGGCACAACGTCCTCCACCGACTTCCCCGCAACCACAGGGTCCTTTCAGACGGCAAATGCGGGCGGATACGATGCCTTCGTTGCGAAACTCTCGCCCGACGGAACCTCGCTGACCTGGGCCACCTACCTTGGGGGATCAGGTAAGGAGACCACGGCGGGGATCGTCCAGGACGGTTTCGGCAGGCTCATCGTCGCCGGAACCACATCATCGGGTGATTTCCCCACCTCGGTCGGCGCCTTCCAGACCGTTTTCGGCGGCGGCACAGCCGACTTCGGCGATATGTTCGCCGCAATGCTCGCCGAGGATGGCAGCTCACTGGTGTGGAGCACGTATGTCGGCGGGGCGCATGACGATGAGTGTCGCGCGCTCGGCTTCGACGACGAGGCGAACGTCATCCTGGCCGGATGGACGGCCGACGTTCCGGGCGAGCTCGGGCCGAAGTTCCCGGTCACCGCAGGCGCGTTCGACACGACCTACGCCGGCGACCGTGACGCGGTGGTGACCAAGATCGCCGGCGACGGATCGGCCCAGATATGGGGCACGTTCCTTGGCGATACGGGCAAGGATCAGGTCAACAACCTTCATGTTGGCGGCGGCGGCATCATCGTGACCGGCGATACTGCGTCATCGGCGTTCCCGACCACCGCCGGAGCGCTCCAGACCTCCTTCGGCGGCGTGCGTGATGTCTTCGTCAGCAAGCTCACTCGAGACGGCGACGCGCTCGTGTGGTCCACCTTCCTCGGCGGTTCTCAAGAGGAAGGCTACGGCACGGTTGGCGTCGCTCCGTCGGGCGATGTCATTGTCGGAGGCTACACGCTTTCGGCCGACTTTCCGGTATCGTCCGGGTGCTTCCAGCCTGCCCTGGCCGGCCAATCCGACGCATTCGTGGTTCGCATCGTGTCCGACGGTTCGGCGCTTGGCTATTCGACGTTCTTCGGCGGCACGCTCACCGACCGCGGCGGAGCGGGGGTCAGCATGACCGGCGACGCACTCATGGTCGGGTTCACCGCCTCGCCGAACTTCCCGATCACTCCCGGCGCCTATCAAACATCCGTCGGAGCCGGATGGGCGGGATACGTTGCCAGACTGAACCCGTCCAAGATCAGCACCAAGCTGTACGTTCCCGATCGGTCCGGATCCATCGGTCAGCTCATCTACGTTCGCGGCTACCTCTACCATCTCGACAACACGCCGATTGCGGGCCGGACGGTGGATTTGGCCGTTGACGGCAGCGGTATCGGCTCGGCAGTGACCTCTGCGACCGGCCGAGCAACGCTTGAGTACTACATCTCCGAGGGCTCCGGGGCCGGCGTCAGGCCGTTGAGCGCGGCGTTCGCGGGTGACGCTACGTACAACGCCTCATCCGGAGCGGCCACCCTGACCGTCTCGAAGGGCACGCTTTCCGTCTGGGTCCTGTCGCGGAGCGTGGCTCGCGGCGCCGCCACGTATCTCCGAGCCTGGGCTCGGCGCGTCGGCGACTACGCGGCGGTTCCGGGCAAGTCGCTGGCGTTTGCGCTCGACGGCACGCCGCTCGGATCCGCCGTCACGGAGGCCACCGGGCGCGCCTCGATCCTCTATGTGTGCCCGGTTGATGCCGCGCTCGGGGACCACGCCATCGGCGTTTCCTTCGCAGGCGACGCCGCATACCATCCGGCATCAGGCTCAGGCACGCTGACAGTGACGCCGTAGCCGGACCGCAACGCGGGAGAGGGGGACTGCGGACGCATCGGACCTGTCAGACGCGTCCGACCTGTCGGACCGGTCGGACGCCGCGTCCCGACGTATGCGTGCATCCCCTCTCCCGCGCTCGGCCACTGTGCGCGGGAAGAACCCGCGGCTACACGGCCTGCGGCCGTAACGGCAACG